>JAYPXF010000002.1:84779-94800 GCA_038154405.1 Verrucomicrobiales bacterium
GAAAGCTGGACTCAGGAGAAGACCCCGTTGATCTACCCGGTGGAAGGTGAGAACAACGACCTCTACGGGCCTTCCCTGTTTCGTTGGAAAGGCAGGAACTTTGTCGTCTATCAGGATCACACCGGCAATCGTGGCGGACTGGTCAAATACGTGGAACTCGACGATGAACTCAACGCGGTCGGCAAGGGGGGCACGCGGCATGTTCTCATCGATCCCGATCCCAATTGCCCGGTCGACAACCGCTATCGAGGATGCGAGTTCTATCGTGAAGGAAACATGATCTACATGTACGCCGGCGGTGGCAATCGCCCCCGCATACTGGTCTATGCCACGGCGACGGTGGACGATGGCTCACATTGAATCGGCCGGTGAACATTACATTTTTGTAATCTTCGAACGCGGAAAGCGTCCATCTACGGGTGTTCCATTGGGATTGTGAAAGCAATCCAATATCCCAACTCACCCGGGAGATCAGGGACGTCCGGGCCCACATCTCGCAATTCAAATTCGGCAGATTGTCAGAAGCTGCGATCGGGCAGCGTTCGCTCGCAGCTTCTGGCCATTGTCATCGGCGCGGCGGCGGTAGTCAGTTCACCCGCGCAAGGCGTGATCGATCTGCAGAATCTGCCCAACTACGCCAATCAGACCGTTCCGGATTACATCAGAAATGACAACACGACACGGGGAAACCGGATCACCGACCCGGGAGCCACGCTCGGAAGGGTGCTGTTTTTCGATCGACGACTTTCGGTCAATGACACCATTTCGTGCGCATCGTGCCATCAGCAGGAGAATGCGTTTGGCGATCAGGACCGGGCCAGCACGGGAGTGGCGGGGACGACGGGTCGTCATTCGATGCGCCTGGTCAACGCCCGCTTCGGCAATGAGGACAGCTTCTTCTGGGACAAGCGGGCCGCCACCTTGGAGGAGCAGACCACCATGCCGATTCGGGATCATGTCGAAATGGGATTCAGCGGCACGAACGGTGACCCCAGCTTCGCGGACCTCATTGCAAAGCTCTCGGGCATTCAAGAATACCAGGTACTGTTCACCTGCGTGTTTGGTGATTCGACCATCACGGAAGATCGAATGCAGCGTGCCCTGGCACAGTTCATTCGCAGCATCCAGTCGTTTGACAGCAAATATGATGTCGGCCGGGCGCAGGTGGGCAACGACCAGGATCCGTTTCCCAATTTCAGCGACTCGGAGAATGCCGGGAAGTCATTGTATATGACCCGACGCGGGCGGGGCGTTCGCGGTGCGAGCTGCAACGGCTGTCATCGGGCGCCGGAATTCGACATCAGTCCGAACTCACTCGGCAATGGCGTCGTGACGGCGATCAATGGTGGTCTGGATGCGAACGTGACCCGGTCACCATCCTTGCGGGACATGTTCCGGGCGGACGGCACTCCCAATGGTCCGCTGATGCACTCGGGCGACCATACGATTCGGGACGTCATCGAGCATTACAACGCGATACCGGGAGACGCCCCAAACCTGGATCCCCGCCTCAATCGCAACGGACGGCCACAGCGGCTCAACCTGACCGAGCAGGAGAAGCTCGATCTGGAAGCCTTCCTGCTGACACTGGGCGGTTCCAACGTCTACACCGATGCGAGATGGTCTGATCCTTTCGGTACCGATGGTGAACTGATTCTCGTCGGTGTGCCGGAAGACCTGCACTGCGACCAGAGGCCGCCGCGCGTTCGCCGGCAGAGGTAGTAGTCCGCAGGTGAATTCACGTGGCGGCGGTTCACGGTTTTTGGTCCGTCGCCATTTGTCGTAGATGGGCCAGTATTCCTCAACCGGTCGCACCTTGTTCCAGTTGTAGTCTTTTGGCGGACCGAAGCTGAGCTTCTTGAGTCTGGGCAGTCGTCAGATCAAGAGCGCGAGAGGCAATCGCGGGACTTTCGATGCGAGCAACCCTGACATCCGCTACATGCCTGACGATGATCGAAACTTGACAGCGGAGGAGAAAGGATCACAAAACGGCAATCCAAGGAGCATGCTCCGCTTTGACTCTGGACCCACAGGACTTCGGATGCACCGTGGACTCCAATGGACGCATCGTGATCACCGAATCGGAGCGGCAGTTGAGGTCAAAGATCCGAGCTTCTTTGAAAGCGGAGGCGCTGCGCTCTTTGTCGGAGACGACGGACTCGCAGGGGCGGCAGTAACTCAGAACGGAGACCTGGTCTCTGTATTCCGGCACCCCGAATCCAATTCACCCCTCCGCGAAATTATTGCGGATGCGTCAACGATCAGCACGACTCTCGACGCTTTCGACATCGGCGGATTCCTTCCTGACAAATACAAGGTTTACGGATTCAAACCCGCTGCCCGAGTTCGCTGGAACGACGAATACGCCCCCCGAATTAGCCGTACGATCTCGCCGGTCGTCCTGACGTTGTTTTGATGTTTCGCGATATCGCTGACCGCGTCCCTGAAGTCTTCCCAGACGACGTTGATTACGCCCAGATCCGCGACGACATTCCCATCTTCGATGATTGGGACGATGCATACGCTATCCAGCAGGAGTGGAAGGTGAAGGAGTTTGGGGTGGTATAATGACGACGTCCGCTTCATGCCCGACGATGAGCTACGCATGGACAACGACAAGGATGTCCCCGACGAATACAAAAGATCGCGCCCTGACACGAAGGCGCGGATGCTCGATAGCGGTCGCGTTTACTCACGAGCAGTCGCCAAGCAGGTTGCCGGTGAGATGAAGGGCAAGGCGATCGATCGCGACAAGCTCGATGAGAACATCGAGCGCGACATTCCCATCCGCCCGGTGACGCCTCCGAAGACGAAGAGCTGCTTGGCGTCATCGTAGTCCTCCCGATCCGTCAGCAACTTCTTGATTGCCACCACGCGCTCCACGTTTCGGTCGTCGGCTGCAATCACCGTTCCCATTCCTCCGCGGGCCAACTCCGTGCCCGGCTCGTAGTTGGCCTGAAACAGGTCCACTCCGGTTTCGTCCGTCGCCGCGTGGGAATCAGGTGAATCCATGAGCGGAGGGGAGGATGTCGCCGGGGTCGCGTCATAGTCCTCCTTCGGAATGATGCGGACGAAGACCGCGTCCGCCCCAAGAAACAAGAGTAAGACCGCCCTTTCGGGGACTAACGCGGGGATGCGCAATCATCGGTTTCCCTGGTGTGTCGCGAAGTTGACAGTCGGAACATGGCTTCCCAACCATGTATGCAGTCACATGGAAACCATTGCTGCCACACGTTCCTTTCTCGATCAACAAGAGGCACTCGCCATCTGGTATGCTGCCTACGACGGATCGGAAGAATCAGTCGTCTACGCCAATCCCCTGTTCTGTGAGACTTTCGGACTCTCTCGGGACGAAGTTCTTGAACGCCGGCGCTACGAGTTCGTCAACCCACCTGAGACCACTGCGGAAACCATCGCCCGATACCGGGCCGAGGATCGGCGGGCGATGGACGAAGGTTGTTTCCTGCAGCGCAGTCCCATGGGTGACGGTCACGACATCATTGTGCTCAAGCTCCGCTTTGATCGGGGTATCCTCGGCATGTTCAAGTTCGTCGACTCCGAACTCACCGGCACACCATGCAAGCCAGGTGATCTGGATGCGGATTTTCGAGCTGTCGTTGAGAAGATGAACCGGGAACTGCTCGAGTAGGAATCACTTCCGGCAATCCAGATCCGACGACCAGCAGATGAACAGCTGAAGATGGCATCGAATTTCACGGATTGATGCACCGCCCATCATATCTATAGTGGCGACTGACTCGTGAACATCCTGCCGGCAGCACCAGTGCAGCATCCCTTCGCCGATCCGGGTCGGCGGCGGTTCCTGAAGTCCGTTTCGGCGGGCGTGATGGGTTGCGGTTTGGCGGACATGTTGGCGCTGGAGGCGGTCGCGAAGAATGTAGGAACCAGTGCTCCAGCCAAGCAGGTTCTGGTGGTGTACGAGGAGGGAGGCATCAGCCAGATGGATTCGTGGGATCCCAAGCCGGACGCACCGCTGGATCTGCGTTCTCCGTTCAAGTCGATTCCGACCAGCGTGCCCGGCACTCACTTTTCCGAGCTGATGCCGAAGACGGCTCGTCTGGCGCACAAGCTGTCCGTGGTCCGTTCGATGACCAACACGACGACCAGTCCTTCGCATCCCGGCGGTTGCGAGGAGTTTCTGAAAGGCTGTCCGGTCGGTGACGCAGCGGATTGGCCCGACATCGGATCCATTGTCACCGAACTGATCGGTAGCGAATGCCCGCAATTGCCCGGCTACATATTCTGTCCCGGTGCGAACATGCCGAACGCGAAGACGACCACCGGCTTTCTTCCCGCTCACCGCGCGCCTTGGAAGCTCGGAACCAGGAGCCTCGGTGAGAATGTCGCCGCGCCGGATTGGAACGTGCGCTCGCTTGAACCCGTCGCCGGACTCAGCGCCGAACGACTCGACGAACGCAATCGCCTGCTGGAACAGCTCGATCGTTCACCCAGCGCCCGGACCGCCTTCGGACAACTCCTCCGCAAGTATGGCGAGAACGCCTTGGAACTTCTGCTCAGTCCGGAGGTCCAGGCGGCCTTCGATCTCACCACCGAAAAGAACCGCACGCGCGATCGCTATGGTCGTGATCATCGTGGTTGCTGCTACCTGATGGGCCGCAAGCTCATCGAAGCCGGCGTCCGCTTCGTGACGGTGACCGTCATTCAACCGCCTGATCTCGTCGGTCGGCCGAACTACGGCAAGCCCAACGGAGTGTTCCTCAACTGGGATCATCACGAAGGCATCTACACGAATGGCCCCTGCGGCGGTCCGCAAGGAATGAACAACCAGGAACGCTACGGTCTTCCCCACCCGGTGATGATGCCGAGCCTGGACCGTTCCTTCAGTGCGCTGATCGAGGACATGGACGAACGCGGTCTGCTCGACGAAACGCTCGTCTGTTTCGTCACCGAAATGGGCCGTACGCCGAAGATCAACCGGTGGGGTGGTCGCGATCATTGGGGCCGCGCGCTCTCCATCGCCTTTGCCGGCGCGGGTTGCCCGGGTGGAGCTGTCATTGGCGCCACCACCCGCGACGGTGGCGACGTCACCGATCGCCTTTGCACCCCGATGGATTACGCCGAAACCGTCTACCGCAAACTCGGCATCAATTCTCACCAAGCCCTCCGCAAACCCAATGGCGTCGCCGTAAATCTCACCGACCGCGGCAAACCCATCCGCGAACTCTTCGCGTGAGCCGCGGTTGTTGAGTTAGGGGGAGTGTACAACGCTTCGCCGCTCATCAGGCGGCCCGCCTGGGACGCGGGGAATGATCTCAACCCCTGCATTTGGCGAATGCGTTGAAAGCACGGTGGGACAGGCGGGCCTTCCGTCCCTACGGCCTCGTCGGGTGGATGTCGAAGTTTCACTTTGCCGGGTGGATGGGTTGCGGGGAGACTCGCGGAAGTTGAACCAACCCGATACACCCAACATGCGATTGCACCTGTCCATTATCACGAGCCTGATCGTTGTCCTCAATTGCAATCATGCTGCCGAACCGGTCGCGGATTCGGATCTGCGGACGGTTCGCGATTTGTTGCGAGGTTACAGCGAGGAAGAACTGGCGGCTGCGCGCAAGGCCGTGCCGCAACGAGAAGAGCCGCCGATGCCGGAGCCGAAACCGAGGACGGTCCGGGTACGTGGTTTTGTGTTTGAGGATCGCAATGGCAACGGACGGCGCGATGCAAACGAACCAGGCATGGGCGAGGTCAGCGTCAGCGACGGTCAGCATGTGAAGCCCACGGGCAAGGACGGGGGCTATCGTTTCGAATTTGCCATCACCGCGGACCGGCATCATCGCTTTGTGGCGGCGACGCGGCCGAACGGTTTCAGGCCTACGACCTCTTTCTTTGGTCGTGTTCCATTCGACGAAGATCGTGCAGAGTACGAATTCGATTTCGGATTTGTGCGGGATGCGGCTTCGGAGAATCCGGACTTCTGGTTCATGGCCGCCAGTGACAGTCAGTTCACGACGATTGAGCAGATGATCCCGACGGCGAAGGATTATGCGCAGTTGACCTCCGCGCCGGGAAATCCCGCTTTCCTGACCACCGCCGGTGATCTCACGATGAACGGTTCGCAGTTTGAGTGGGACATGTACGACTACATCCGCAAGTCGTCGAACATTCCCGTCTACGAAGGCTTTGGCGGTCACGATGGCAATTTCCTGAAGCCGCGCAGCACGGCGAATTTCGAGGAACGAATCGGGCCGCCGTATTATTCGTGGAGGTATGGCGGCGTTCATTTCATCCAGCTCATCACCGAGACTGGTTACCTGCCGACGGCGGCGCAACGTCGGCAATACGCGTGGCTGCAGGCGGACCTTGAATCACTGAAACCGGGCACTCCCGTTATCGCCATCTCGCATTATCCCTTGGAAGCGGACTGGTTCGATCGTCGACGCAAGCAGGACATCAACGTGATCTGCCAGATCGGGGCTCATTGGCACGCGGTCCAGGCCGGAAGTCGGCATGGCGTTCCCGTGCTCATCAGCGCGCCTGCTCGCGGCAAGGACTGGGGCGCATTCTCGCGGACTTATCGTTGGATCCATGTCTCACCCAAGGGCGTCACTTCGCAGCTCCGCGTCGCCGGTCAATACGAACGACTGGAAGTGGTCGCTCCGGCTTCGCGAACCACCCCCGGCAAACAACCTTTTGTCGTCCTCGCCTACGATACGGCAACCATCGTTGATTCCGCGTCCTGCCGTTGGACTTCCCCTTCCGGGAAACAGAGCGAGACGAAGCTGCATGCACGCGGTGATTGGTCGTGGATCGGAGATTTCGCTCCCAGCGAGTCCGGAGTCTGGGCGGCGAATCTTGTCGCTAAGGGAAATGGCAAGACCTGGGCAAGAACGGTGAAAGTGGAGGTCGGCTCCGGCTCGCGTCCGAGGGCCCGGCCGAAAGGAGGATTCAAGTGGATGCTCGATGGCGAACCGAGTCCCCGCCGAATGGCCCAAGGGCCAAAACCACCACTCTCGCCGCTATGGGTCCGAAACTCCGGAAGCATTCACACGCTTCACAATTCTCCCGCGATTGCCAACGGCAGGGTCTTCGTCTCCGTCGGCAACCCTAATGCGGGATCACCCGGCGCGGGTATTCTCTGCCTCGATGCAGCGACGGGAGAACGAATCTGGTTCGCTCCGTCACCAAAAGGAGACATGCGCGCTCCGGTTTCCGTGCACGGCGACCTGGTTTACGCCATCAGTGCCGAAGGCTGGGTGGGTGCATGGAACGCGGCTGACGGCAGACGCATCTGGACCAAGCCACTCAGGCCCGATTACGAACACGGCCGTCCCTTGGCCATCAACAACACGCCTCCTGTTCCCACTCTTCATGGATTGATCTGCGCTGATTGGCGGTCCAACCAACACCTCCTCGACTATCGCAGCGGCGAGACCCTGGCGGAGATCAAGGCCGATGTCGGTTACTACGCCTCCTTCGCCAACACTTCCGGGAATGTCCTCTTCGCCGCCCGTCGCGGACGCGTCGAAGCTCTTCACTTGCCCGGCGGTGAATCCGTCTGGCAGGAACCGGAAACTTCACGTTCCACCTCCGCCCCCACCGTGGTAGATGGCAAACTGATCTACAGCGGCTCTTCCGGCATCCGTGTTCGCGATGCGGATACCGGCAAGCTCATCTGGCAGGCAGGTCACGGAAACAACGGCTATCAGAACGCCATTCCCGTCGTGTGGGATGATTTGCTCATCGCCAACGGAGAACATCTGCGCGCGCTCGATCTGGCAAGCGGCAAGGAAGTCTGGCGCGTCCTCTGCGCCCAGGATGTCGAGCGCTTCCAACGCTCCCGTCGCCAAACCATGGCCGGAAGCTCCACCCCGGTCGTTGCCGGCCAATTCGCCTGGTTCGGCCACGATGACGGTTCCCTCCGTGCCGTTGGCAAGGACGGCAAGGTCGTCTGGGAATACCGCGTCGGTGTCCCCATCAAGACCTCTCCCGTTGTCACGGGAAACCTCGTCCTCATCCACGACTTCGCCGGCAACCTCTGGTGCTTCGCTGGAGAATGAACATTGATCGCAGAAATGAATCCAGGCTAAGGGTGCATTTCGTATCGCAACGTGAACTGGTGTTGATCGCGGTCCTTGACGATGGAGGTTGACTCGCAGAGCGACTGGGTCAGTGGATTCCAGGTGGAGACTTCGATCTTGTTTTCCGCAGGAAGAAAGCGCATGACGCGCAGTCCGTTCGCACCGTAGTCGGACAGCACTTCGTGAATCACGTTTCCGTGAGTTCCCTCTGCTTCCTGACGCATGGCCTGGGTCCGGCTTTGGTCACCGCAACAGATCAGAAAGAGGTTGGGATGTTTCTTGAAACATTTGTCCCACATCTGTTGCGGGGAGTTGCCGCGGTTGCCGTGACGTTTGGTCCAGGTCATCCGGCCCTTGGGCGCATCGAAATAGTCCCGACTTTCCTTGGGCTCGTCACGTGGGCCGAGGCCCATATGGGTCGTGATCATGGCGCGTCGGTCGGAGTGGCGACGGAGGACGGTGTCGGCCCATTTGAGCACGTCGTCCGGTGCGTTGCATTCGAGGTGGAGCGCGACAAACTTCAGTCCACTCGCCTCGAACAGCTGAACGCTGTTGGCGTTGTTCCCGGAGACGGCCATGGAGGATGCCGGTTTCTCAAAGCCACCGCCATGCCAATCGAAGTCCACGAAACGCGAACCCGGGAACTGCTCCTGGAACAACGAGGAATCACCCGCGCTGGTCATGTCATGATTTCCCACGGAGATGCCATAAGGGACGCGTCCGTGCAGCTTGTCCATGCAGCGTCGGGCCAGTGCCCATTGTTCGCGGTTGTTGATGTCCACGATGTCGCCGACGTGGCTGACAAAGACGATTCGTTGGCGTTTCAGATTGGCGGCTATCCAGTCCGTGTAGCTTTCAAACACCTGGTTGGAGAGCGGTGCGTGGGAGTCCGCCCGTTTCGTTCCCCGGCCTTTGTAATGTTGGGTGTCAGGGATGACCGCGATGGAGAAGGAACCTTCCGGAGCGGCGGGAAGTTCGCCGCCAGTGACTGGAACCACCCAGGCACAAAGAACACAAACGAGAAGGCGAAAGGGTATTTTGGTTCGAAGACTCATATGCGTTGATCAACTCCAGCTGAGCCTTGTCTTGGTTCGGTTGAGACTGTTTTTGGTGTCCAGGGTGCGCAGTTCCAACTCGGCTCCGTTTTCTTGCAGCAGGAAGCGCAGCCAACCGATTGGTTCGTTTGCGTGAAACGCGTAGCCGACGGACGGCAGGGATACGAAGTGGAGCTTGCGCCACTGGAATATCCGGTACTGGTGCATGTGTCCGGTCACGATGGCTTTCACCTGTGGTTTCGTCTGTAGCAGATCCAGCAGTTGATCGGAGTCTTCCAAGCCGGCGATCGGCTGCAACGGGCTGGCGCTGTGCAGGATGATCTTCTTCTTGCCGGAGCGCTTCTCATAGTCGGCGCTCGGGTCGATGTTGTGATGGAACATCAGGATCATGGGTTTGTCGGACTCGGCATCGACGACCGATTCGAACCACGCCATCTGTTCGCTCCCGAGCCGGCCGGGTCCTTTTACCGGTTTCTCCGGAGCGTCCATCGTGAGCGAATCCAGCAACACGAAGTTGGCGTGACGGGATCGAACGATCGACACGTGCCTGTTCTCCAAAAGTACCTTGTCATCCTGCTTCTGAAAGGCTTTGCGGAAATCGTCGCGATGATCGTGATTGCCCATCGTTGCGTGGATTGGCGTGTCTTCGAACAATGCGAATTTCTCGGCGAGCTGTTCGTGTTCCTGCCTGCCGCCCACATGTACGCAGTCTCCGTTGAGGAGCATACCCGCGGGCTTTTCTGGCAAGGCGTTCACCTGTCTTGCGAAGCGGTCGAAGTTCCGCGACACCGTGACCGCCCGCTTTTCCCGGGCCACCTTCGACGAGCGGTAATGTCGTTGGATCGATTTCGCCGACAACAGATGGGTGTCGGAAAACGCCGCCCACAGATCCGGATTCGTCCGGGA
>JAYPXF010000003.1:0-27621 GCA_038154405.1 Verrucomicrobiales bacterium
CATGGGTGGCAAGGTGCATACGCCACGCCTGGACCGGATGGCTCGAGAGGGTTTATTCCTCACCGATTTCAATGTCACCTCGACGGTCTGTTCCCCTTCCCGCTACAGCTTCCTGACGGGACGCTTTGCCGGTCGTTGCGAAGGCGAAAGATTCTTGGAGGAACATCCCCCCGGCGATCAGACGCAGGTCGAGAACATCGGCGAACTGGAACCGGATCGCTGGAACATTGCCAAGGTCCTGCAACAAAACGGCTACAAGACCGGCTTCGTCGGCAAATCCCATGTCGTGCGTCACGACTGGCTGGTCGTGGGAAATGGGAAGGGACGAAATTCCGCATTGGAGAGCTACCCCAAGGACTCCGATCCCCGGGATCCGGAGATCAATGCCAAGATGCGGCGCAATCATCAGAAGTGGGCCTACGAAATCAGCAAGCACGGCTTTGATTACGCGGACGGTATCTACGCGGCCAACCTCAAGGAGCTTGAGTGTGATGCCCTCAATGTTCACAACCTCGATTGGACCGTCGCCAAGGCCTTCAAGTTCCTTGAGGACAATCGCGACAATCCATTCTTTCTTTATTTCTCCACCACCCTGCATCACGGTCCGGCGCCATGGGTGAACAAGTTTTCGCTGACCGCGGATGCTCGTATGACCGGTGAAGGTTTTGTGAAGGAGGGTTTCAACGTTCTTCCCAGCCGCGAGGACGTCTTGAAACGCAATCGCGAGGCCGGCTTCAAGGATCGCGATGCCTACGCCCTCTGGCTGGACGACGGTGTCGGCGCGTTGTTGGACAAGATCAAGTCCCTGGGATTGGAGAAAGACACTCTTTTCATCTTTGTTCCCGACCACGGCTCCTATCGTCACGGCAAGGCGACACTCTATGACTATGGCATGCGCGTTCCCATGGTCCTGCAGTGGAAAGGCACGATCAAAGCCAATACAAAATACGACGGTCTGGTAGCCAACATCGATCTCGCACCGACCATTATGGATATCTGTGGCATCGAACCGCCGGACGACTACCGGTATGACGGCATCAGTTTCAAACCAATTCTCTTCGGTGACCGTAAACCGCTCCGCAATGCCCTGTTTGCCGAACTTGGTCACTCCCGTGCGGTGAAGACCAAGGGATGGAAATACATCGCCGTCCGCTATCCATCAGACCTCCAAAGTCGAATTGATCAGGGACGCCTGTTCAACGGGTTCAAAGGGGAGAAACTCAAGCTCCCCTACCTCACCCGCAACGGACATCTGGGCCACTACGCAGCGGCCAAGAACCCGAATTACTTTCAGCGCGACCAGCTCTACGATTTGAAGACCGACCCCGAGGAGTTGAAGAATGTTCACGGCACCCAACCCGCGGTCACCCGCAAGCTGAAAACTCAGCTCGCCACCGAATTGAAACGATTCGAGCAACGCCCCTTCGGCGAATTCACCGACTGACTGTAGCTGCGAGCGTGAGCGAGTAGACGGTTGGTCCTGTTCGACACAACTCGCTCACGCTCGCAGCTACATTTGCCCGCTCACACCCAACACTTCCTCGTAGACCTGCGCAACTTCACCCGCGCAGGTGTGCCAGTTGAATCTTGCCGCGTTCTTGAACCCTTTCTCGATCATGGCTTCGCGCGTGCCTTGTTCCGACACCACGATCGCCATCTTCCCGGCCATGTCATTCACATCCAGCGGATCAATAGTGGTGGCCGCCACACCCAGCACCTGATCGAGGGATCCCGACCGGGAACTGATCACCGGGCATCCGCAGGCCATGGCTTCAACCGGAGGCTGACCGAACCCTTCAAAGAGGGAGGGGAACACAAACGCCCGTGCCGCCCGATACAGGTCCGGCAGATCATCGTCGGCCACATGACCAAAGAAGTGGATATCTTCGCTGAACTCCGATGCGGCCGCTCGCGCATGGATGACTTCTGCGTCCTTGCCATCGTCGCCGCCCAGCACCAGTTGCCAACTTGACTCACTCTTTCGTTTGCAGCTCTCGAATGCCTCGATCAAGCGGAGATGATTTCGCCGGGGATGATCGAGCCGCGCGACGTACAGGAAGAACGGTCGCAACAGCCGATGCGTCTTCGCCAACAAGGCGCGCGAAGTGGCGGGATCGCCGGGGTTGTAGACATCGTGATCGATGCCCTTCGGGATGGTGATGATCGATCCGCGCGGTATTTCCAGGAACCTCTCTACGTCTTTGGCAGTGCGACTGCTGCTGGCAATTATCTTCCGTTGACGTTGCGCCAGTCCCTTGGCGAACAGGTTGCTGTAAAGCTTTTGTGCGACGGTCGACTTGCCGGGATCGTGGAAAGAAATCAGATCGTGAATGGATGTGACCGCCGGGACACGGTCGGCCGGCGTCATGCGGCGATAACTGGGGGTGTGAATCAGGTCCAGTCCCAACCGCTCCGCTTCCCGTGGCAGGATACGCTGATGCCAGAGGACATTGCGCAAGGGAGACTCATGCTTCTCCTCCACCGTATGGACTTCGACATCGCCCCTGGCGAAATCGAACAGGCGACGATCCCCCCGTAGAGCAAAGATGTGCAACCTGATGTCCGGCCGCTCAACCAACATCGCCTTCACCAAGGAGATGACATAGCGGCCCACTCCGCTCTGCCCTCCCCGGATCTTCGTTGCAGAAATACCGACTTTCATCGTTGCACTTGGTGTCGCACACAGTCATCCGTGCGCGACCCACCAGTAGGATGCGGGAAATCCCGACACGTGGCATAGGGGTTTTCCGCGTTTGAAACCCAACCACCCGGACAAATACCATGCTGGTTGGGCCTCGAAAATTACTCCAAAAAGGGGTGCTTGAGCGTCCTTAGCCTGTTGTTTAATCCGTTAAACATGGACAAGGTCAGTATATTTGAGCAGGTTGCTATCTCGAACAATTCGTGACTCAAGCCCGATCCCATATGGTAACTTGTCCCTCCACCCGGCGTTAGCCAAATCGATTATCAATCCGCTGCTAATTTCCAATTAAAGCTAATGGCTGATTGCGCTCCTGAAAAAACTGCTTTCCCGATCCAATCTTTCGAGGCTGCTTCAATGCATCTCTCCAGTGAACAACTCGATGAAGTTTTTCCGTTTCACATCGGCATGGATGCAATGATGCAGATCTCACGGATCGGCCGCAGCATGAGCAAGCTGTTGCCGGACTGCAGGCCCCGCGCGCGATTCGCAGAAGTATTTGAACTGAAGCGCCCTGATATCGCATTAGATTTTTCCACACTGCGAAAAAACTTAGACCAGCTATACATAATCAGCAGCAGGGAATCCGGGGTGCGCTTCCGAGGGCAGATTATCGAGGTATGCCAGACACTGTTTTTTATCGGCACACCTTTGCTGTTTGACGCCGCGGGAATCAAAGAGGCCAACCTTGAAATTAGTGATTTCGCGAGACATGACTCCATTCCTGAGCTTCTACAAGCCGTGCAGGCGCAGAAAGTGGCTCTTGGCGAGACGCAAGAACTGGTTCGTAAGTTGAAGCTCAAGCAGAAGCAAATGCGGGAAGCCGACGCGGCCAGCCAGGCCAAGAGCGAGTTTCTCTCACGGATAAGCCATGAACTGCGCACACCGCTCAATGGGATCATCGGCTTCTCGGAACTGTTGAAGATGGCTGAACTTCCCCAACGCGCTGCAAGCAATGTCGAACGCATTCATCGAGCAGGCCGGCATCTGCTAGAGCTTATCAACGAAGTTCTTGATATTTCTCGGGTGGAAAGCGGCGAATTGAGCGTTCACATCGAACCTGTAGCGGTGTTGGATGTGCTGGAAGATGTAGTATCGTTCATGCGGCCTTTGGCTGATGAGTGTCAAATCAAGCAGAGCGTTACTTGCATAAACCAGGATAATCCTTTGGTATTATCCGATCGGCATCGCCTGAAACAAGTGTTGCTGAACCTAGCCTCCAACGGCGTCAAATACAACCGGGCGGGTGGCGATCTCGAATACGAAGTTCTGGTATCTGATTCCGGTGCTGTACGCATTTCGGTGAGAGACAGTGGTGCGGGCATCCCCCCTGAAAAACTCGATCGACTATTCATTCCTTTCGACCGACTGGATGTCGAACGGGAAAAGCCTGAAATAAATGGTTCCGGACTCGGTCTGTCGGTAGTCCAAAAAATTGTTGAAGCAATTAAAGGTGAAGTGTCAGTGGTCAGCGTAGTTGATGAGGGAACGACGTTTACCGTGGAATTGCCGGGGGCTCATGAGCTTTCACCAGCCAAGGTTGAAAAAACGTTTCTGGATCCCTCTATTCAGGAACAGACTCGAAAACTACTTATACTCTACGTTGAGGACAACGCCTCGAATATGGATTTGATGGAACAGGTTGTCCAACTCCGTCCGCGCGTAAAACTACTCCCAGCCATCCAAGGCAGCCAAGGGGTAGATCTTGCCAGGAGACATAGCCCAGACCTGATCTTCCTTGATTTAAACTTGCCGGATCTAAGTGGAGACCAAGTGCTGACAATCCTTAGGAAAGACCATGTGACCAAGAATATTCCAGTTTACATGGTCAGTGCTGACGCCATGGATTCCCAGATCAAGCGCTTGACTGATCTGGGTGCGAATGATTATTTCACGAAGCCGATTGATATTCCTAAATTCCTGAAGCTGATTGATGAAGCTCTGGAAAAATGGGATAAACAGTCGGGCGGTAGTACACCATAATCAGGAACCAGATAAAAAATCTTAGGCGCCTCGCCACAAACTATGTATGGATTAGTAAACAAGGCAGTTCAGGATCTCATCAGTGAGAACTATGGAGACGATAAGTGGGAAGCTGTAAAGCAAAAGGCGGGCGTCGATGAGGAAATCTTCATCAGCCACGATTCTTATCCGGATGAGGTTACTTACCGACTCGTCGAGGCTGCCAGCGAAGTGCTTGAATTACCGGCCGATAATGTGCTGGAGGCTTTTGGTAAGCACTGGATTCTAAACACGGCCAGCAAAGGTTACGGTGAAATGCTCGATGCTGTTGGAGGCAGCCTTGGTGAATTTCTCGAAAACCTCCCGGATTTTCACACCCGGGTAATGGTATTATTCCCCAACTTGAAACCGCCAACCTTCAAGGTCAGCGATCGCAAAGATCGTTCGCTCCGTTTGCATTACCATACCGACCGTAGTGGTTTGGCGCAATTTGTAGTCGGAATCCTGCTAGGGCTAGCACAGCGGTTTCAGACTGAGGCAACAATTACTCACGAGCAGAGCCGCTCTGATGGCGCTGACCATGATGTTTTTCTTGTTGAATGGTGAACCTCCCCTGTAGTGAAGGGCCTAGAGTGTGCTGTCAGGCAAGTTCGCGACATAAATAGCGGTACGAGAACGAGTCGATCTGTCCGCCGTTGTTGGTTGCCCCCATTTTGGCCCAACCAGACCCTGCCGTCAAAGAACACCGGTCACGGCATTCATCATCCGGTCTACGGGGTGAAGATGAAGAACAAGGCCGACAAGCTGGGCGTCGAATGCCACCTCCTCATCCGCGGCGTTTCGGAATCCAAAAAGTTCCAGAAGCCGGACGACTTCATTCTTGATGTGCTGTTGAAGCGCTGACCCATTCTCCAGCGCCTGACCGATTTTTCCTCAGTCAGGCTCGAATCCTCGGGTGCCGTTGGCTACTTTCCGCGGCCTGGTGACGGATAAAGAGACAATCGGGGAACTGAAGGACTTGCTGCCTCGATGCATGACGGCGGACTGGGTGCGGATTGGTTCGAAAATGACCCGGTTGGCGCTGGAGGGGGGGGGTAGCAAGCGATTGGCGTCGTTGCTACGCGACGCGCAGGCTTCCGTGGAATTCCGGCAACGGCGGGAGCAGAATGTTCCTGAAGTAGGGTATCCGGACGTGTTGCCGATCACGGTTCGGGCGGAAGAGATCGTTGCCGCGATGCAAACGCATCCGGTGGTGGTGATCGCCGGGGAAACCGGATCGGGAAAGACCACGCAAATTCCCAAGATGTGTCTTGCGGCGGGGCTGGGAATCGCGGGCAAGATTGCCTGTACACAACCCAGGCGCGTGGCGGCTCAGTCGGTGTCGCAAAGGATTGCCGAGGAGTTGAATGTGAAGTGGGGACGCGAGGTGGGTTGCAAGATCCGCTTTGACGATCGTTCCAGTCCGCATTCATACATCAAGATGATGACGGATGGAATGTTGCTGGCGGAACTGCAAGGGGATCCGAACCTGGCGGAATACGATGCAATCATCGTCGATGAGGCGCACGAGCGGAGTCTCAACATCGACTTCATTCTCGGTCACCTGAAACGATTGCTGGAACGCCGCACGGATCTGAAGGCCGTGATCACGTCCGCAACCATTGACACGGAACGCTTCTCGGAACACTTCGACGACGCGCCGGTCATTGAGGTGTCGGGTCGGGTGTATCCGGTGGAGGTCGAATACCAGCCGTTGGATCATCAGCGGGAAGAACGCGGGGAGACGAGTTTCATCGATGCGGCGGTGGCGGAGACAGAGCGACTACTATACACCACCGATGCGGGCGACATTTTGATCTTCATGCCCGGCGAACGCGACATTCGTGAAACACGTGACCGTGTGGAGGGACAATTCGGACGTGAGGTGGAGGTGGTGACGTTGTTTGGCCGGCTGAGTTCTTCCGATCAGCAACGCGTCTTCGCACCTTCCGCACGCCGGAAAGTGGTGGTGGCCACAAACATTGCGGAGACTTCGCTGACCATCCCGGGAATCCGCTACGTGATCGATTCAGGATATGCACGCATCAGCCGATACAGTCCGCGTACCCGAACGCGCCGATTGCCGGTGGAGGAGATTTCGCAAAGCAGCGCGAATCAGCGGAAAGGTCGAGCGGGCCGACTGGAAGACGGTCTGTGCATCCGGTTGTATTCGGAAGAGGAATTCGCGGCACGGCCGGAGTTCACCCAACCGGAGATTCAACGCTCCAACCTGGCAGAGGTAATCCTGCGCATGAAGGCCTTTGGCCTCGGGGACATTGAATCGTTTCCGTTTGTCCAACCGCCGTCCCCTGCCGCAATCACGGCGGGCTACAATCTGCTCAAGGAACTGGGCGCGCTGGACGCCGAGCGCGCAATGACGGAACTCGGCCACAAGCTCGCACGGCTGCCGATCGACCCGACCTTGGGGCGCATGTTGCTGCAAGCTCAGTCCGAGCATGCCACAAGGGAACTGCTGATCATCGCCGCCGGACTCAGCATCCAAGATCCGCGGGAACGACCCATGGACAAGCAGGACGCCGCGGATACAGCTCATAAACGATTCAACTCACCCATCTCCGATTTCCTCACGTTGCTGCGGATCTGGAATGCCGTGCACGACGAATGGGAATCGCTGCGCACGCAGAACCAGCGACGCAAGTTTTGCCGGAACAACTTTCTGTCTTATCCGCGCATGCGTGACTGGCAGGACCTCCACGCGCAGTTGCTGGGCGCGCTCGAGGATTTGGGTGACACGAAGTTGAACGAAAGCAACGCCAACGAAGACGCCATTCATCGGTCTGTTCTGGCCGGCTTGATCGCGCACGTGGCACGGCGCGAGGAACGAAACGTTTATCGTGCAGCAGGCAATCGGACGGTGAAGGTGTTTCCCGGTTCTGTGCTGCATGAGCGGAAGGAGAACAAGGGGAAGAAGAATGCTCCGTCCAAGACCAATCAGCCGCACTGGATTGTAGCCGGTGAGGTCGTGGAAACGTCGCAACTGTTCGCCCGGACGCTCGCCGGGATAGATCCACAGTGGATCTTCAAGCTCGCGCCGCATTGCTGCCAACGCAGCTATCGGGAACCCCGCTGGAGTGCGCCGTCGGGACGTGTCTTGGTCCATGAAGTCGTAACCCTGTTCGGCATGGAGATCTTGCGGCGCAAGGTTCCGTTCGGCCGCATCGACTCGAAGGAAGCGACGGAGATCTTCATCCGCGATGCCTTGGTCGGCGAAGATCTGTTTGCGGAAGGAGAAGCGAAATACCCGTTCATAGAACAAAATCGTGAAATCTGCCGCAAGGTGGAGCATTGGCTCACGCGCGTGCGGCGACACGACGTGGTGCCGCCAAGTGACGGGCTCCAACAGTTCTATCGCCGGCACATCGAGAACGTTTCGTCGTGGCACGAACTGAACTCGTGGCTGAAGTCCCGAGACGATGCGGACATGCTGTTGGTCGTCGAACAGGACCTGATCGGCGACGAAGCGATGAGTTTCGACGACGATGCCTTTCCCGAACGGGTCGAGGTTTCTCAACAACGGGTGGAAGTGAATTACTCCTACGCGCCCGGCGAGGGGCACGACGGTGCGACCTTGCGCGTTCCCTTTACGCTGGCCCAGAGTGCGGATGCGGCGACCATGGAATGGGCCGTCCCCGGACTGCGGGAAAAACTGGTCCTGGAGCTGTTACGATCCCTGCCAAAGTCTTTGCGCCGGGACCTGATGCCGATGCAGCGGACGGTCGCAACCATCGTGGAGGAATTCACTCCGACCGGAAACTCTCTGACCGCGGCATTGGGAGAATTCATCCGCAAACGTTTCAGCGTCATCATCCCGACATCCGCCTGGTCCGCAGAGCAGGTGCCCGCACATCTGCGACCCCGCATCGAGATCATTGGCCGCAAGAATCAGACCTTGAAGATCGGGCGCGACCTGAATGAGCTGCGGGAGCCGGACCGTGCTCAGAGGTCCGTTTCATCGCACGCCCAGGAACCGCCGGAATGGCAGGCGGCCGTCGGCCAATGGGAGAAGTTCAATCTGCGCGACTGGACGGTGGGGAAACTGCCGGGGCGCATTGTCGTGCGGGATGATCCCGATCTGCCGCTTTACGCCTGGCCGGGATTCGAACGCACCGGAGAAGGAGTGAATCTGCGGTTGTACCCAACTCCGGAAGAAGCCACCCGCAAGTCATCGGCAGGTATTTCGAAACTTGTTGAACTGGTCCTGCAGAAGGATCTGGCATGGTTGGAAAAGGACCTGCGAGCGTTGCATGCCTTGCGTGATCTCTACGCGCCGTTGGGATCGGTCGACGAGCTTCAGCAAAGCGCGTTTCTTCATGCCTTGAACATCGTTTTGCCGGACGCGCCGCCGGCAGAGCTGAACGAAGATTGTTTCCGAGCCTTGGTGACCGAATCGAAAGCGAGAATCCCCGGTTTGGCGCAACAGCTGATCGACCACATCGAGGCCGCCTTGGAGGCGCGACAACGATTGGTCAAGAGACTGGGGATCATTCCAAAGAAAGGAACGGGCAAGCGCACGCTGACTGATCTGAGTCAATTGGATGCGCTTCATTCTCCTCAGGAAGATGACCACGTTTATGCGGGCGAGCTGTTGGAGATTCTGCCGCCGCGTTTTCCCGAATTGACGGAACGGGAGAACATGAAGCACCTGCCACGCTATGTGAAGGCGCTCGAGGTACGCGGAGAACGGGCGCGATTGAATCCCGGAAAGGATGCAGAACGAGCCAGGCTCATAGCGCCCTATCAATCGCGTGTGGAATCTCTGCTGAAGAATAGGACCTTGCCGGCCGAACTGACCCCGTTAGTGCAAGAATTCCGGTGGCTGGTTCAGGAGTATCGCGTATCCGTCTTCGCGCAGGAACTCGGAACGGCCCTCAAGGTTTCGCCCAAGCGCCTTGACGCCCATCTCGACCGGATCCGGGCGGGTGGTGTTGTGGTGAACTGATTGGGCCCTGGCCTGAGTTCACAGCGTCGTTCGCTACGGTCGGATTCGATCGCGTTCAACCTTGCGGGACCATTCCGTCAGGCTTTTCAGCAGGCGTTTGCTGACATCGGGATGCCGCTCGAAAAGATCATCGGTTTCTTCCGGGTCATTGCCGAGATGATAGAGGCGAGGGGTGGCGGCGGATGCCTGCTTGGGAATGTTCCGGGTGACGTAGGGGCGTATCAGTTTCCAGTCGCCTTCGCGGACGGCGGCGTTGTGGCTGTAGCGCGGTGTCTTGCGGTTCCATTGCCAGAAGCGTTGTGTTGGCAGCTGCGAAGATTTCCATTCTCCTGACAGCAAGCCGGCAATACTGCGACCGTCAATGGGTTTGTCTTCGGGTCGTGGTGTCAGGCCGCAGATCGCCATGAGCGTCGGGACCATGTCGGTGAAGTGCACGAGCTCACCGCGCGTGGTTGGCTGCAGGCGGTCCTTCCAGCGAAACATCAGGGGAACGTGGATGCCGCCTTCGTTCACCATGTATTTCGTGCCGCGATCCGTGCCGTTGAAGCGATCACCAACGAGCGGATCGGGGCCGTTGTCGCTGGCAAAGATGACCAGGGTTTTCCTGGCGAGATCCAGCCGGTCGAGTTCGTCGACCAGTTCTCCAATACCGCGATCCATCGCCTCGATCATGGCGTAGACGATGGCGGTCTTCTCCGGCAGTCCCCGGTTTCGATGGTGCTCGATCAGTTCCGTCGGTGCGCTCAGAGGGCGAGGAAGAGGAAGAACGGCCGGTCCTGATGGCTGCGCACGAACTTCAATGCGTAGCGGGTGAACTCATCGGTCAGGTAGGGACCATTGATATCATGGTATCTGCCCTGGATATCGAGACGGTAATCGAAGTAGCTGGAGATGTCCGTGCTGTCGTTGAAGCCGACGTATTCGTCGAAGCCGCGTTTCAACGGATGGTAGTCGTCACCGGGACCGGAGTGCCATTTGCCAACCAGGCCCGTGGCATAATCGGCCGCCTTGAAACGATCGGCAATGGTGGTTTCGTCGAGTTGCAGGCGGGTGAGTTTCGGAAACTTGATCTGGTTCAGCGTCACCGACCCTGTGCGATGCGGGTAGCGACCGGTCATCAATGCCGCGCGGGCGGGTGCGCAGACGGGCGAAGCGGAGTAGGCCTGATTGAAGTAGATGCTCTCCTTGATCAGCCGATCCAGGCAGGGTGTCCGGGAGCGTCCATGGTTGAAGCAGGACAGGTCGCCGATCGCCAGATCATCCGCAAGAATGAGGACGACGTTGGGGCGTTCGGTGGCTGGCGCCGGCGAAAGGATTGCCAACAACAGCGACAGGACGATCGGGTGTTTCATGTGTGCGGACTACTTTGAAAAACTGGGATTGGAAACGGGCAGACGCGCATCGACGTCGGTGAGGTATTTCAACAATCGCGAGCGCAGCTCGCAAGTCTTCACGGGGTGTCTTGACGCGAGGTCGGTCGACTCGGTGAGATCGGCGGACAGGTTGTAGAGTTCATTGCGTCCGTCCTCATGGAAATGCAGCAGTTTCCAATCGCCGACGCGGATGGCGGAGTGCGGCTTGGTCTTGCTGGTCTCACCGTCATCCACGCCGATCTCGTCAATGCGTTGCAGATATCGGGTTTCCGGATGGTAATGCGGAAAGTGCCAGACAATGGCCCGATCCTGAGCAGACAAATCCCTTTTCCCGAACAGCGGCTCCAGGGAAACACCATCGCGGGCCGATGGAGCTTCCGTCTCGGCAACCCGGGCGAAGGTGGGGAACAGGTCAGGTGACCAGACGGGGGTTTTGCAGATGGACGAAGGCGCGGTCTTGCCCGGCCAGCGGACAATGAGCGGAACGCGGATTCCGCCTTCATAGAGATTCCATTTGCTGCCGCGCAAGGGGGCGTTGCCGGCGTAGTTGGGATGACCGCCGTTGTCTGACGTGAAGACGACCATTGTCGAATCGGATCTGCCGGATCGGTCGAGCGCGGCCAGCAGTTCGCCGACGTGATGATCCAGCGTGGTCACCATCGCGCCGTAGTGTGCCAGTTCCTTCCGGCGCGGCGTGCCTTCTGGAATCTCCCGCAGGCAACGATCGTGAGGCCAGCGGAGCCGCGTGTGATTTGGGTCGTGCACAAAGAAGTGCGACACCATTAGAAAGAAAGGTCCGTTGTCGGACTGTTCAAGAAATCGGATCGCCCGGCGGGTCATTCCATCAGTCGGGAATTTCCCATTGGGAACATCGGCAAATTTCCGCGCCGCCATGCCCTTGCCCCAATAGCTGTAAGGATGACCGCCAAAGTCTTCAATTGCCTCTGCAAATCCTTGGGCACGCGGTCCATGCGTCGGACTCCAGCCGAGATAACGTTTGTGATGCGCGTTCAGGTGCCACTTGCCAAAGAAACCGGTCTGGTACCCGCCCCCCCAGTGCTTCCGCTATGGTGGTGTGATCCAAGTTCAGGTCGATGGTGAAGGGAGGTGCCAGCAACGGAGTCGGTACGTCCTGATGGCAGGCCTCTTTCTTGACCACAAATTCAAATCCGTTACGAGCCGTGGAATTGCCGGTCAGCAACGCAGCCCGCGAAGCCGAACAGATCGGCGCCGCCGCGTAGGCCTGGGTGAAACGCATGCCCTGCTGCGCCAAGCGGTCAAGATGAGGTGTGTGGAATCGTTCGCTTCCCTGGCAGCCGAGATCCGACCAACCGAGATCATCGGCGAAGATCACCAGAATGTTCGGACGGTCAACCGCCACCCCCCGGTCCGGGCAGAGAATCACACAGAGCAACAGCGCGTGAGCCGCAGGACGGATGTGCATGGGAGGATGAATGCATGGATCTGAGGCGACGTTCAAGTCGGGAGAAATCGGGCACTGCGGCAGATTTGCGGTTTGCCGCGTTTAAAGCTCGACCGGCGCGGCGCGCAACGGCTACCACGCTGCATGGCCACGCTGGTGTTTGACATCGAGACTTCCGCGATGCCCGAGGAGGGTTTTGACGAGACGCAACTGGAATATCTTTTTCGGGCCGCCAACAACCTCGAAGATGAAGAAGCGCGCGATACCAAGCGCGGCGAGATTCGGCGGATGTTCAACCTGTGGCCCTTCACCGCGCAGTGTGTATGCGTGTGCATGATCAACGCAGATTCAGGGAAGGGTAAGGTGATCTTTCTGGCGGACGACTACGAGGAATACGCGGGCACGAAGCAGGGTATGGAGTTTGTTCCCTGCGCGGACGAGGTGGAGTTGCTCACCGCTTTCTGGGACGCCGCGAGTCATTTTGACCGTGTGGTGACGTTCAACGGTCGCGGTTTCGATGTGCCGTTCATGTACCTGCGGTCTGCCGCGCTGAACGTGCCGATCAGCAAGAAGAACTGGTTGGGCTATCGCTTTTCGACGGATCCTCATTGTGACCTTGCGGATCAACTGACGTTCTACAGCGTCGGCGGACGCGACGGCGCCGCGCGTCGTTTCAATCTCGATTTCTACTGCAAGGTCTTTGGCATACCTTCGCCGAAGGCGGAAGGGGTGACCGGGATGGATGTGAACGACCTGATGCAGGAAGGCCGCTTTCGTGAAATCGCCGAGTATTGCGTGCGCGACGTGGAGGCCACGGTGTCGCTCTACAAGATCTGGCAGGAGCGGCTTGAAGGCTGCAA
This sequence comes from Verrucomicrobiales bacterium, assembly GCA_038154405.1. GTDB lineage: Bacteria > Verrucomicrobiota > Verrucomicrobiia > Limisphaerales > JAYPXF01. The sequence continues at coordinate 13,319 of JAYPXF010000003.1, forward strand.
GTGAGGCATCACTCTAGCAGGTAGATCTCTGTGTGGTCCCGCTCCTTCAGCATTGTTTCCAGTCGCGGGCGATCGAGTTTTCCTTCAAGGGTGATCAGCAGATCGCTGCGGTCCTTGCCCCTGAACATCGCGCCCTTCTCCTTTTCCCAACGCGCCAGGACTTCGGCGCTGACCCGTTGTTGTTCTTCACCCGGACCGAGGAAGTTGAATTTGAGCTGCTCGTGACCGGGAAGTTTCCAGACGGACCGACGGGCAAGATAACGAACCGCATCGTAGGGATCCTTCATCAAGAGTGAGAGGTAGATGGCCGACCAATCGTCGCCGACCGTCTGCCGGGTCGGTTGCCAACCCATGTGCCAGGCTGCCAAGGCGCGGACACCGGCATCTCCCTTGATCGCCCAGAGAGCACCGGCGGCCAGTTGCCGTTCGTCTTTATCCAGCTGGGGCAGAGGTTGTCCAAACCATTGGTTGAGCTCCTCGGCGGCCCACTCCAGCGAGCGATCGAGATGGCAGAGATTGCAGGCGTTGGGCCGACCGAGATTGCGGTCGCGACCAATGTGCGGGCTGTTAATGCCATGGGTCCGGATGGCCTTCAAAAGTCCGTAGCTCGTGTGCGGCATGTGACAGTTCATACAACTGCTGCCAACGGAATCCAGGGCGTGATGGGTGTGTTGGGTAGTCTGGTATTTGGAGGTCTCATGACATTGATGACATGCCGCGTCCCCAAGGCGGCGATGATCCAGCTGGTCATCGGCCCATTCCTTGGGTGCTCGTTTGTCGGACTTGGGCCGGTGCAGGCGATGGCAGGAAACGCAGGACATTTCGCCCCGGGTGTGGCAGGTCGTTTGCATCAGGGCCTGATATTCGCGTCCGGTCACGCGGGGATGTCCGTCGCGCCAAAACATGCGACTCATCTTCGCGATGGCCTTCTCGACTGAGTTGGTGTCGGTCGTGGTCGCTCGCAGAGCCTTGCGTCCTTCCTCGTCGAAGCGCAGCACCTGGCGGATGGCGTGGAGGTTCTGTCCGGGACGAAAATCCTCCATGGGAATCCCGACCCGATGCACGTTGAGACTGTGACAGGCACCGCAGACCTGGGAGGACAGCCGATGATCCATGCCGTGCGGATTCACCACCGGATCCGGCGTGCCGGTGATCTTGTTTCGATGATGAGCGATGTGAGGGGCACCCGGGCCATGGCAGGATTCGCAGGAGATGCCGAACTCCCCGACCATGGTGTCGTAGATGTTCCCTTCTTCTATTTCGCGTGAGCGCGAGTGCGTCGCATGGCAACGCAGGCAATCGCTGTTCCACTTGGTCTCGATGAGTTTGGCGCCTTCGCCCGGCGGCTGCACGAAGTTCGAACCGAGCGGAATCCATTCCTTGGTCTCAATGAGATACAGATAGGGCACGTTCAGCAGCGAACGGCCGCGGCCGGTAGGCAGCCAGTAGAGCTGTTGATGATGCGAGCCCGTCGTCATCACGATCGGTTGACGTGGTGGCTTGCCGTTGGTGGTTCGTGGTGATCCGTCCGGATTGCGAAACTCCACCCAGTAGCGATCTGCCTCGCGATAAAGCCGCACAGCGGGATTCGTGCTGCCATGCGTGATGATGAGGTCGTCGATGTCGGGAATGACCGCTTCCGGAGTCGCCTTCTGCGTCATCATGCGATGATGCGAATGAAACCAGGATTCGTGCTGGCCCTCGTGGCATTCAAGACAGGCTTCGGAACCGACGTATCCTTCAACCGGCTGTTCCTGCGGTGTGTGGCTCTCAATCAGGGCGGTCAAGGGATCCGGCGGAGTCGTCAAAACGTTCGATTCAACGAGCGTTCCATCCGGATAATCTGGACTTACTGGCGCAGGCGGGGAATCGGGATTGCGACCCAGGACGAACGCCATCAATGCCACGCAGAGGAGGAGCGCAAACACCCAGACGCCGTAGCCTGACTCGTGGGTCGCTGCTGGGTCGGGATCATTCTGCTGCTCGGATTCCATCCGTTTACGCGTGTTTTCAGTGGTCGACCGGTGGTGGCATGTTAGAAGCGCTCTCCTTTGGTCTCAAGGTCGCTTTCTGATCCGATCCTGACTCTCTGCGGACAAATGAAACGAAAAGCCCGTATATCTACGTCGTATCCACCTTAGAGCCACGGATCACGCATTTTGTGACCCTTTAACGTAATCGAACTAAAGTTCGTTGAATAAACATAAACACGGGGGATAGGGAATTATTGTAAAGTTCTGATAGGGTTTCACCCAATTCACCTCTGGCTGCCAAAATGCGTAATAACGTTTGGGATATTCTTAGGGCTTCTGCGTTTGCAGTAGCGTTATTCGCCTCAAGTTTCGCGGTTCAAGCGCAACACGAAAACGATCCTCCAGTCATCGGCGCGGAACATCGAGCGCTGTTCGATCTTGTACCACATGATGCCGCGACACACGTTGCCGTGGCAGACGGGGACTGGAACGATCCCGCGACGTGGTTCGGGACTGAGGTTCCCGGCGATCTTTCAAAGGTTGTCATTCCCGCGGGTCGCACGGTCAACATTTCCTCTGTCAATCGCACCGTCCACAAATGGATTCGCGTGGATGGCACGTTGACCTTCTCGACGGATCGCAACACGGGTCTGATGGTCGATACGCTGATCGTGGATCCGGCTGGCCACGTGCAGATGGGGACAGCGGCTGATCCGGTTCAGGCCGGCGTGAAGTGCAAGGTCATCATCGCCGACACCGGGGCGATCGACATCAACTGGGATCCCAATGAATTCAGCCGTGGCTTCATTTCGCACGGACGCTTCACCGCGCATGGTCAGGTCAAGACTCCGCACGCGATGTTGGCCAAGGAGGCAAAGCGACGGGCCAAGAAGCTCACGTTGGACGGCACTCCCGCCGGCTGGGAAGTGGGCGACGTTCTGATCCTTCCAGGCTCGCACTCCCGCCGAGATTTCGATGAGACGCTCGTGGTCACTAAGATTACCGGCAAGGATGTGCACGTGGTCGGACTCACCGACGCGGGTGCCATCGACCGCGGATGGCGAGGCTTGCACAATCGTCACCGTCTACCAAACGGCAAACTTCCCTTTGTGATCAACGTTTCCCGCAACGTGGTCATTGAATCGCAGAACGTGGAACACGCGGACGAATACGGGATCAACCGCCGCCGCGGCCACATCATGTTCATGCACTCCGGCGTCGGCAAGACGGACGCCCGTTACCTCGGCGTCTACGGACTGGGTCGCACGGACAAGCGCACCCCGCTGGAAAGTCCCGAGTTCGACGAGAACGGCAATCGTATTCCGGATCGCGGTCACAACACCGTCGGTCGTTACGCCTTCCACTTTCACCGCGGCGGACCGGCCAAAGCTCATGCCACGGTGGTCGGACTCGCCATTGTCGACAGTCCCGGCTTGGGATTGGTGAATCATTCGAGTCACGTTCAGGTGTCGGATTCCGTCGCCTACAACGTGGTCGGTTCCGCCTTTTTCACGGAAGCCGGTGACGAGATCGGTTTCTTCGAGAATTGCACGGCTGTCCGCATGACCGGTTCCGGCGAGGGGCTGCAGTCCCGCAGCAAGGCGGCGGGAGTCATCCAGGAGATCGACTTTGGCCATGGTGGTCACGGTTTCTGGCTGCAGGGTGGCGGCGTTGCCGTGCGCAATGCCCGCGTGAGTGGTTCCGGCGATTCGGCGATCATCTTTTTTACCGTGGCCTTGAACGAGGCCGGTCTGGGCAAGGCCCGGTTTGACAGTTCGCTTGCCGCGCCCGAAGTCGCGATGGGTCGGGCAACAGTTCCGGTGGCGCAGATTCCCGCCACCCTCGATGGCGCCTACGTGTTCGCTTGCCGCAAGGGAATCGAGACGAAATTCCACCAGCTCAGCTCCCGCCATGGGGTGAAGACCCGCATCACCAACGCTGATACTGTCTGGGCGGGTACACCGATCTCGGTGCAATACACCCGACATTTCACCATCGCCGACTCCACGTTCACCGGCAACACGCGCAGACCCGGCGGCAGCTTCATGCGTCGCAACAGCGTCACCGGCTGGGGCAACTTCGAAAACCTGAACGTGCGCGGCTGGTATTGGGGCGTGAACGTCCCGCTTCGTGGTTTGAACCAGATCATCGGCGGCAGCTACGAAAACGTCCGCGACATCTACATCTCCACCACCATGGATGACAACCGCCTGGTGCAGATCCTCGGTGACATCCGGTTCCCCGATCTGACCGACAGGCAGCTCACCCGCTACAATCGTCGCACGCGTCAGACCTACGTGCTCAAGCGGCACCACGTCTATCTCCGCACGAACTACAATCCGAAGCACAATGATCTGACCCGCCTGTTTGCCCGCGACATAATTCGCCTCGGCACGCTGAAGTACAACGACCACCAGTTGTTCTATTATGCGCAGGCCGCCGATTTCGTTCCCTTCAAATCCGGCTCCGCCGCTTCCTATGTGCCGCCCGAGCTGATTGACAAATCCAACGCCCAGTTGTGGGCGGAATACGGCATGGCCATTGGCGACGCGGTCGCTCCGGCCGACGCGTTTGAAGATCCGGTGATCCACGCCCTCATCGGCGCCCCGATCGAATACGCACCGAAGGTTCGCCTGCGCAATCGCAAGTACACCAACCGCCTGAACAACTACCGCTTCCAATATCATGTCTGGCGCAGCGACGGGCGCCGGCACTTCGTCCGTTGGCGTGATCGCATCAACCTCCGCGAAGACTGGAACCTCGTGACTTTCGAAGAGGAAGGCCACAAGCGCACGCTGATGATCTTCGGCGACATCACACCGCCCGAATTCGTCCTCGGCAATCGCGATCTGACGGTGAATCCGGCCGACCTGCGTCGCGGCTTCCGGATCGTCGGCCGCATCTTGGACAACAGCTTTGGCTCGAAAATGTTCCGCAAGACCTTCCGCGGCAGCCACCTGAAAAAGCTGCCGTTGCTGACCCGGGAAGACGGTTCGCAATACATCGAGCTGAACTTCTGGGTGCAGGACTTCGCGCGCAATCGCACGGCGGTGACGGTCGAGCTTACGGTTGATCCGAACGAGCCGCTCGATCACGTCAAACGCCGCAAGTGGTTGAAGAAGCGAAAGACCGCGAAGGCGCTGCTGTTCCTACTCGGGTTCGACGAAGAATCCTGAGCCGGTTGAACTTGCCAAGCCGGCTGTGTCCCGAACAGATTGGGGAGCAGCCGGTTTTTCTTTGTCATGCTCAGTCGCAAACAGATCGTATTTCTCGTATTGGCCGCCGTCGTTCTGCTGCTCACCTTTCCGCGGGGAAACAATCAATCGCCGCAGAAAACCGGATCACCTGACGCGGAGAAAGTCGCGGGAACGCCGGATGCATCACATCCGGTGGGACCCGACATCAGCGACGAGCCGGACACCCGTCCGCCGGCGCCGCACCAGATTCTGGAGCTGCCCGAAGAGCTGAAGAGCCCGAGCGATATACTCAAACTCGTGGAACTCGACGCCACCACTCACCGAGCCATCATCAGCGGGGATTGGCATGACCCGAAAACCTGGGGCGGTCAGGTGCCGTTGCCCGGCGCGCGGGTGCACGTGGCGGGCGGCGTTACGGTCACCTTGGGAGATCAAGAGACCGCTCATCTCAAATCGTTGCGGGTCGATGGCAAACTGATACTGGCTCCACAAGAGGACACCCAACTCACGGTGGATACGCTCGTGGTGAACACCATGGGTTCCTTGATCGCCGGCACTGCCGACCAACCCTTGGCAGGGGGAGTGGAAGCGTTGATATCCCTCGAGGCCTACACCAATCCCAACGACACCGACATCATGCGCAAACACTCGGCGCAAATGATTGCTTTGGGAGAAGTGTCCCTGCACGGCCAACCCAAGAGCGGAATAGGCCTGCTGTCTCAGGCACCGCTGGCGGGCGATCGCGAATTGGTTCTCGATGCCCCTCCGGTCAATTGGCGCGAAGGCGACTTCATCACCATTGGCGGCAACCGCATTGCGCGGGATGAGATCGAGACCCTGCAGATCTCCTACGTGAAGGAAAACCGCATCGGCATTGCCCCGGTGAAGCCAAGTGAAGAAACATGGAAGGGATTGGCCGAGGATTACGACACCGGCAAGAACCTGCGGAACTTTGTCGTCAACTACTCGCGCAACGTCGGAATCGCTTCACCGCCGCCGGGGGATGCCCCCGAGGCTCCGCGCGGTGCGGTGGTCTTTCAGGGTGAGGGAGTCGGCAAGGCATCGTTGGGCAACCTGGGGATCTACGGACTCGGTGAGACCGATGCCATGCTGGTCGGCCAGGTCCATGCCATCTCACGTCCGGCCATCGCTTTTCATCAGACTGGCGAAATGAATCTCAACCAGAACAACGCCGCGCCTTCCCAGGTGACCGCTCCCGTGCTGTCCACCGATCCGAACGCGAAGCGATTCAACCCGACGCTGGATCCCTTCTGTCTCACACCGGGTGGCACGGTCGGCCTGCCTGCCAACCGCACCGGTGAAACGGCGACCGGACCGGCCGCGCAGATCATGGGCATGGCGATAGTGGACGCCCCGGAAAACGGCATTGCCATCAACAACAGTGCCGTGAGCCTTCGCGGGAGTGTCGCGTACGATCAGGAAGGCGGCGCCTGGTTGACGCCCAATGGATCACCCTCCCGTCTCGTCTGGACCGCCAAACGCTCCGTGCCGTCCATTGTCGGCGGCGGGCTTCCATGATGAACCGCGCCGCTTGCGTGCTGCTCAATGCGCCCCAACCGGACTGGCACCGGATGGGAACCGCTCCGTCTGTTCCGCTTTACGCGAAGGGAAAATCGGCATCGGCGGTGCGATGCCCTTCATGCGAGCTCGCTTACCGCTAAGGCGAAAAAGACTCGCCGGTTCAATTCTTACGCAACGCGGCTTGAATACGATCGATCCAAGGTTTGTCGAGCGTCCCGCCTTTTCGTGCGAGCAATGAACGGATCTGGGCCACCACTGCGATATCCACCCGTTCGAGATGCTTTGCCAACTGTCGTCTGTCGCCTTTGGATTCGCGAACGATCCGCGACGCTGTCGCTCGTGGCGAATCATATGAACCATTGCCATCCCCATCGATCCACACCGGGTTCGTCGCGGCGATGGACAGCGGCGCAAAGGTCTTCGACGTGAGCTGATACGGTCGCGGAGTTTCCCAGAACGGCTTCATCACTCCGGGACCGGTCGCGATCGCAACCAGATGGGTGTCGTTCCGAAGATTGTCTAAGCGGAAGGTCTCGGTGGCCTTGACCGTTCCAACTACGGACTCTACCTGGCGGTCCGCCAGTTTGATTCCGTTCCCGTAAATCCGGATCCGATCGACCGTGCTCCATGAAGGTCCAGTGACTTCGATCGTGGCCCTCACGGAATTGCTGGAACGGGCGACGAGATCACCGACCGCATATTTGTCGTTCACCTTGATGGTTGCCAGGAGTCCCATGCTGATCAGGGCTCGACCACTCAGCAGGTTGCGACAAACCTCGTCGACATCGATCTTTGCCGGGTCACGATCATCGGCAACAACATACGTGCGAGCCTGTCCAAGAATGAAACGACTGACATCGTGCGTGTCACTGGACGCGAGTCCGACAATCTTTCGTCCGCGATTCAGAAGCGCGAACCAGTCGTGAAAGAGCGCCATGATGTCCGACTGCATGGCGGCGGAAGTGACGACTTCCATCGCGTCAAAACCGATCTCTCGCGGGTGATCGCCGGTCAGCAGATCGAATTCGTTGGTGCTGGTAGGTGAGTAGCCACCATGAACATTGCGCGGATGATTCAACTGAATCACCTGCACCCCGGGTGTGTCGCGAATGCCCTTGATCAATTGTGTCCAGTTGGTCTGCTTGTAGTCTGGAATGGCCGCGTCGGCGTGGATCGGAAAGGCGTTGAAGTGTCCGGCCTTGGTGGTGACCTCATTGCCGATGACCGTGCTGAACCGGTCGTTGACGCCCATCTTCTTCGCAGCCGGCGCATAGTCAGCGTGTTTGTTGTGGTCGGTGGAAATCGCCAGTTCCAATCCTTCGCCCGCGATCGTCATCATTCGCTCATCGACTGAGGAATCGCCATGGCCACTGAAATCCAACACGTGGATATGTGAGTCCACCGAGACCCAACCTTTTGTGTCGACTTCCCGTTTCAGACTGAATCGCAGGGTAGATGGTTTGCCAGGCAGGACACTGATCCGCTGCGATGCCACGCTGTACTCCACACCCCGTGATGCGTACACCACGTATTGCCCGGGAAGAACGGAGATGCGTGCGCCCCCATTACCCAAGTACACCACCCCGGGTCGAACCGCCGGTTTCGGCGTGCGTGAAGGAACTGGGGCGGCGGACAAGGCCGCGAGTGTGTCATCGGTGTGTGCGACCGTGATTCTGGCGGGTAGCTGATTTCCAGCCTCGGTCACCTGCACGTCGATGATTCCGAACTTGAGGGCATCGTTCGCGGATCCGTCGAACAGACGAAACCGTCCCACTTCAATGTCATCCACGCTCTTGGGCGCCCGGACGGACAGTGTGTTCTTTCCGGCGCGCAATCCTTGCGGCGGAATCGGCAGCGAATGCTCCAACCGCGACTCAGAGCGCACAAGATTCCCGAGGCGTTTGCCATTGAGATACACCCCCCAGCCCTGTTTCACGCCCTCCTGTCGCAGGAACACCGTCTTCCGCCCCGGGTTTGATTGCGCCTCGAATTCCAGATGCAGTTCACGTCCGTGCGGTCGTCGGCCCTCATACTCGGACCACTCAGGGAAACCGGGCGTGCCCAGATGATACATTCTCGTATCGATGTCCTGCATGGCGGCACCGAGGCCGCTTTCCGGCATACCTATGACAAGGAAAGCCCAAACTAACGCAAACATCCGGTTGAACATCCGGACACTGTGCGGGATCATGTGCTTTCGAGTCCAGCCAACCCTCATGTCGGAATCAATCCAATATTGCCGTGGTCGCAGTTCCTACAAGCCATCGTATGATACAAGTCTCCGGGTCTGAAATGGCAATATCCCCTAGTGCTCATGCGTGAACAGCCACACATGGAAACGCTTCGCCTGATCCGCCGCATCACGGCGGATGGCGTGCTCGATATGGACGAGGTCTATGACCTGGCTCACTTCCTGAACGAGTGTCGCGACGCCCGCAAGGCTTGGCCGGGCAACATTCTCTGGGAGACCATGCAGAGCATCTTTGACGACGGCGAGGTGACCGAAGAGGAGCAGCAGGCGTTGGGAGAGATTCTGGTCGGAATTGCCGCTGAAAGTGAAACCATCGAGGATCTGGGCTTGACCTGTTACATCCGTAGCCAGTCGCGCAAGGACAAGGCTGGCGGCTGACGCGGGACAAAGTGCACCGACCGGACTTGCAATCTTTCTCGAATTCAGTTCAGTAACCGCGCATGCAACGCACCGTCGTGCTGAACGTGGTCGGCCTGACGACCGGATTGATGGGGGGAAAGACCACTCCCCGCATCGACGCGTTCCGCAAACAGGGTGCAACCGCGCATATCGGCCCCGCTTTTCCCGCGGTCACCTGCACCGCGCAGTCGGACTACGTCACCGGCGTGCAACCACACGAGCACGGAATTGTCGCCAACGGCTGGTACAACCGCGAATACGCCGAGGTTCATTTCTGGAAACAGCCCGATCATCTCGTCCAATACCCGAAAATCTGGGAAGAGATGCGCAAACACGATCCGTCCTTCACCTGCGCCAAGCTCTTTTGGTGGTACAACATGTATTCGCGCGTGGATTACTCGATCACGCCGCGCCCGATGTATCCCGCGGACGGCAGCAAGCATTTCGACATCTACTCCTGGCCGTACGAGATCCGCACGGACATCAAGAAGGACCTCGGCGAATTCCCATTCTTCGGATTCTGGGGACCGGCCGCCGGCGCTGATACTCCGAAAGGAAAAGCCGACTGCGTTTCCAAGTGGATTGCCGCGTCCGCGAAGTGGATTGAGGAACGCCATGCTCCGACACTGAGCCTCGTCTACCTGCCGCATCTGGATTACAACCTGCAACGGCTCGGCCCCAAACACCATTCAATCATCAATGACCTGCATCAGATCGATGAAATCGTCGGGGACCTGATCGACTTCTTCAAACGGCGCGGCGTTCACGTGGTGCTGCTCTCCGAATACGGCATCACCCAGGTGGACACTCCGATCCATCTGAACCGCCTGTTCCGCGAACAGGGCTGGCTCACCGTCAAGGAGGAGCTTGGCCGCGAACTGATCGACTTTGGCAACAGCAAGGTCTTCGCCGTAGCCGATCATCAGATCGCGCACATCTACCTGAACGACCGATCCCTACGAAAGGAAGTTCAACGGCTGGTCGCCGGAACCAAGGGCGTTGATCGGGTGGTGGTGGACACCGAAAAATCGGCGGCCGGTATTTCCCATGCACGCGCCGGTGACATGGTTGCCGTGTCCCGGGAAGATGCCTGGTTCACCTACTACTACTGGACGGATGATCAACGGGCGCCGGACTTCGCGCGCACGGTCGACATCCATCGCAAGCCCGGATACGACCCGTGTGAACTGTTCATTGATCCCGCGCTGGGCTCCGGTCGGCTGCGGATCGCCAAGCGACTCCTGCAGAAGAAGCTCGGCATGCGCATGTTGATGGATGTCGTGCCGCTCGACGCCTCGCTGGTGAAAGGTTCACATGGAGCCCGCCCGGAGAGCCGCGACGATTGGCCGGTTGTCATCACTCAACAACACGGCTATCTGCCGAACAACGAGATCGCGAGCACGGATGTCTACGACATCATCAAGGCCCATCTGCAGAACCTGAAGGATTACCAGTGAGCAACAACCCGACGGTCAAATGTCCCACCTGCAAGAAGGAGGGCAAATGGTTCGAGGGCACTTACGGCCCCTTTTGCAGCAAGCGCTGCAAGCTGATCGACCTGGGCAAGTGGATGGACGAGGAACACGTGATCGCTGAACCATTGCGGCCGGATCATTTTGACGGCTACGACGATTTGCCGCCCGGCGAGTATCTCGACATTCCCGAAGGCGATCGCTGAGGTTCAGCTCGGCGGAGCCTCTTCCGCGTCCTCTTCGAGGGTCTTCACCTCGTGGCGGTATTTCACCCAGACGTAGCGCTTCATCAACGTATTGACGAGCGCTGCCAACGGAATGGCAAGGATGCCGCCTATCAGTCCGCCCAGAAGCGTCGTGCCGAGGAACAGGGCGACGATGATCGTCATCGGATGCAGGCCGACACGGTCGCCGATGATCTGCGGTTGGTAGCCGAACCCTTCGATCCATTGCACCACGATGCAGATGCCGAGCGTGATGCCCGGATGCAGCATGTCGCCAAACTGAATTGCCGCCACGCCCACCGCCAACATGGCGCTCAGCATGAATCCCAGGTAGGGAACGATGCCCAACATGCCGGACACAAAGCCGATCAGCAGCGCATACTTCACACCTTGAAGTGACAAGCCCACGGCGAGGATGGCCCCGGTGATCATGCTCACCAGGATCTGCCCCCGGAAGAACACGATCATTGCGTCGTTGATAGAATTGACGATGAAGATGAAGTCGCTGCGGAATTCGGACTCGTGATGGATTGGGAGGTAGTCCTTCCAGTTCGCTTGGATCGCCGCCTTGCCGGCGAGGAAATAGAAGATGTACACCGGAATCAGTATCAGGCTCATGGCCCAGCCCAGCATGCGCGATACGGCGCCGAACTGATCGAGCAACCAGTTACCCGCGGCAGCCATCATCCGCTTCGCCCCATTCTCGATACCCGCGATCTGGTCCTTGAGGCGCGGATCGTTCCTCCAGGCCTGTGTTTGCCGAAGAAGCTTTGCATACCAGCTGTTGTTGGTCGCGGCCGGTTTGCCGGCTGGCATGACTACGGTGTTGGTTCCTTCCCCTTCCACGACCAGTAGTTGATTGGTCGTGGTTGCCAACGTGTTGGTGGCGCCGGCCACCCGGTTGGTTGTCGTGCCCGGGCGCCCTTCTGTTGCCTCCACATACATTCCGCGCGCCTCGCGAATGAGATTGGTCGCCTGCACGTAGACCACCGGCAATACCGTGCTCAACATTGCCATCAACAATCCACCGGCGATCACATAGACCAGCAGAATGGAGCGCACGCGCGGGATCTTCATCTTCTCGAAAAACATCACCGCCGGATCCAGCAGGCAGGCGATGATCCCAGCCATGGCAATTGGAAGAAGAATCGGGGAGAGGTAACTGAGCAACGTGGCGATCGCATAAACCGCACCACCGATCACCGCGATACCGGCCGCCACTGCCAGCAACGTGAGCGAGTTCCAGATCAGGCCGGCCTGTTTCTCGGTTGGAGTGGGGAAACTCATTTCAACATGCGACCCCGGGGACTCACCCCTTGCCCAATTCCCGTGCCCGATCCGCCGCCGCGCGCACGGCGTTCATCACCGATGCCCGCACACCACCCTTCTCAAGTTCATGAACGCCGGCGATCGTCGTGCCACCCGGGCTCGTGACCATGTCCTTCAACGGTCCCGGATGTTGCCCGGTCTCAAGCACCATCTTCGCGCCGCCTAAAACCGTCTGCGCCGCCAGCTTCGTGGCTATGTCTCGCGGGAGACCCGCCGCCACGCCACCGTCACTCAAGGCTTCGATGAATTGATAAACGTAAGCCGGACCACTGCCGCTGAGACCGGTCACGGCATCGAGCAAGGCTTCCTTCACCTCGAACGCTTCGCCGACCGCCCCCAACAGCTTGCCGGCCGTCTCTGCATCGCCACTTTCCGCATGCGAACCCAAGGCGTAAGCACTGGCCGAGGCGCCCACGAGCGCGGGCGTGTTGGGCATCACGCGGATCACTTTGGCCGTCCCGCCCAAGGCGTTCTCCAAGGTGTTCAGGGTGACTCCGGCGGCAATCGAAATGATCAGGTGTTCCGCACTGACCTTTGCCCGGATGCATCCAAGCAATTCCCCGACCTGATGGGGCTTTACGGCGACGAACAGAATCTTCGCATTCTCCGCCACCTCTTCATTGGATTCCCTGACGCGACCGCCTGTCTCGGCGGCAAAAGAGTCCCGGGCCCCGGCGAACACATCGCTGGCAATCAGCCCGGACACATCGACCAGCCCGGCATTGATGAAACCTTTCGCCAATGCCGTGGCCATCTTGCCCGCGCCCAGGAAGCCGATTGTCAATTCGCCCGCCATAATCGGCGAGTTTTAGCAATGTAACATGATTCGCGGAAGTTTAATCGGCGAAGGAGCCGCTTGGACTGCCTTCACTTCGCCGGCAGATGCACCGTCGTGACGAGATCGTTCTCGTCCGTCTCGCCCGGCTCATTGGCGTAGGTCTCGAAGCAGGCAACGCGCTTGTTCTGGCGGAACACCTTGGCCCGAGAGTGGGCCATGCCCGCCGCCCAGACGTTGCCGAGATGGCGATAAGGACCGGTATGTTTCGTCGAGTACACCTCGCAGTCATTCTGTCGGCCGAAGGTGATGTCGGAGGGCAGATTGCCGGGAATGGACGCGATCGGATATCCCGCGGTGAAGATCGCAATGCGCTTTACGGGATCAAATTTGTGATAGATCGAGAACGGCTTGCCGGCGGGTTCGATTCCGGCCTCCTTCATGTAGGCCTTCACCTTGCCCATGGCCTTCTCCATCGCATCGGCTATCTCGTCCGTAGAGCAACCCGATTTGGAACCGACGTATTGGAAGCCCTTGATCGTTTCCCGCCCGACGAATTCGAGTTTTGACGGAACAGAACCGGTCTCGGCGTAGTCCTCCAACATCTTCAAGCCCCGCTCGTAGTACATCCCCACAAAGGCGGCCATCATGTTCTTCATGAAAAACATGAAGAACGGCAAGGAGCCTTCCATGCTCCAGATTGCCTGCGTACCGCCGTCTTTGGATTCAAATTCAAAGCGTACGGAAGCGACCGACTTCCAAGGCTTGAGGAACACGAGCCGGTAGTCGATCGACCTGCCTTCCTGTTCGCTCACAATGCCCATTTCGCCGGCACCCACAATCTTGCCGTCCCACGAGTAACTCCGTCCATGTTCGGAATAATCCGGGACACATTCAGGCTCCATGATCAACCAGGGCGACCACGTGGGCCATTGTTTGAAATCACGTACGATGGCGTAGACCTTGTCGACCGGGGCGTCGATCTGGACGGTTTTCTTGACGTTGAACTTCGGCATGTCGGGGAGTGCGGATGATCGGTTGAATCGGGTTCCGAGGAGCTTAGTGCAAGCCAACCGATTGAAAACCCCGGAATCAAACGAGAAGGTTTAATTGTGGCATATGCTATGATTCCAATTTGAAA
>JAYPXF010000003.1:27631-39388 GCA_038154405.1 Verrucomicrobiales bacterium
GTTTTCTTGACGTTGAACTTGGGCATATCGAGGAATGCAGCTGATAGAGTGAATCGGGCGTGCGGGGAGCTTAGTGCAACCGATCCGATTGGAAGCCCTCGAATCGAACAATCAGATGAAAGTTTGGCATATGCTCTTATTTCAATTCAAAGAATGCTGCAGCGTGGCGGGCACCGTTGATCTGAATCTCGATCTTGTGCGCGCCAGGGTAAAGAGCGCGGATGGTCGTCCGCTTCATCGGATGTTTCTTGGTAAGGGTGATCTTTCCGCTGGGCGACAGTTCAACCGTGGTCCACTTGAACACCTTGGCCGATGTCTTGCCGGCCTTGCGCACGTAGTGCACTGCATAGTCGATGGCGAGCTTCTGGGGTTTACCGTGAGTCGAGGAGATGTTCGCCTCCATCACGACGGATTCACCGACTTCGATTCCGGCGGGGCTGAGCGAGAGCTTTGCGTTCAGTCTTTTGGGCGGGCCGAAGCCGACCAGTTCGAGGGCGTCGGGATGTCCGTCCTTGATGAGCGAACGAAGGGCATGCCGGATAAGCCAATCGCGATTCGCGTTGCCCCTCTTCTTCCATGTCCGGCAACGCTCCACCACCAGCTCCGGATGATCCTTGGCGATGTCGTTCAGGTTGTTGGCGACGGAACGACGAACGTAAAGCTCGGGATCCTCCTTCAGTTGCTCGAGGATGGGAAAGATCGGTGTGGGGTCGGCAACCAATGCCCGCAGCTTCATTCCCCACGGAAGCCTTGGTCGCACTCCTTCCGAGCACCAGCGTCGCACGTGCGGGCTCGGGTGCTTGGTCAACTTTATCAGACGCGCAAAGGTTTCCTTCGGTCGCTGATCTACAAACGGACGGACGGCGAATTCGGAGGAGAAGCGTTGAGTGAGTTCGATCATCGCCGCGTCGAAATGCTCCAGGCCATGATCGGCGATGAACTGTCCGACCGGCCATTTCAACCAGCCGTCGGTGACGTCTTCGCAATCCGGCAGTATTTCCGGAAGGCTTTCCTGCAGAACCTTCAAGGCGGCAGGAAGTGATACCGGAAGTGTTGATCGCAATGCGTCCGAGAAATGGCGGACGCGATTGGACATTTCGAGCGTATTCAGTTTGCGCATTGCCAAGCGCACGAAGCGGGCGCGATCAAATGCAGGCATCGCACCGGCCATCTGATCGGCCAGCTTTTTCGCCGCTTCGCGATCGAACCAGTCCTTGAATGCCTTGCGTTCTTTTTCTTCAGCCATGTTCGGTCAGCAATAAAAAACCCGACGCATTGCTGCGCCGGGTTGTGATTCAAATCTTCAGTCGAAGCGGATTACTTCTTCTTTTTGGCGGGAGCGAGCTTGGCCAGGTACTTCTTGGGTTCCTTGTCAAACTTGGCCTGGCAGTTGCCACAGCAGAACGCGACCTTGACCTTGGCGCTGACGCCGCCGTCCTTGCCGGACAGGACACATTTGCCTTCCTTGGCCTTGGCAGCCTTCTTCATGAACTTCGCCGGTGCGGCCTCGAACTTGCCTTTGCAGTTGTTGCAACAGAAGTCGACTTTGACTTCAGACACCTTGTCGGCGTTGACGTCATTGCCGGACAATGGGCATTTCTTGTTGATGGCTTCTCCGGCGTGAGCGCTGGCTGCGATGAAGCAGGTGGTCAGGACGGCCATGATGATTGCGGTGAGCTTTTTCATAGGTGTGCGTAGAATTGTCCAGAAACCTGCGTGTGGCAAGTCCGCATTGCGGCTTTTCTGAATGCCCGTCATCGTTGCTGCGCATGAAGTTTTCGGGCATCAAAGCGGTGACTTTCGACGTGGGTGGCACCTTGATCAATCCATGGCCGTCGGTTGGCGATGTCTACGTGGAGGTGGCCGCGGAGTTCGGAGTGCAGGCGAGTCCAGAGTTCATCAACTGGAGTTTCAAGGATGCCTGGAAGTCGCGGCACAATTTCGACTACTCGCAGGAAGCCTGGTTCGAGATCGTCCGCGAATCCTTTGGACAACAGGGCGCGGAGTTGCCGGATGAGTTTTTCCCAGCCGTTTATGAGCGATTCGCCCAACCGGATGTGTGGATCGTGTTCGGTGATGTCGTGCGGACCTTGGAGGATTTGGCGGCTGACGGTTTCAAGTTGGGCATTATCTCCAATTGGGATGACCGATTGCTGCCGTTGCTGAAACGGCTCGGATTGGACCGCTACTTCGAATCGATCATTGTTTCCTGCAACGTCGGCTTCACAAAACCGTCACCGGTCATTTTCGAACAAGCCCAGCGTTGGCTGAAGATTGGGCCTGAAAACATGCTACACGTCGGTGACAGTCCGAAAGAGGACATCGAAGGCGCCAAGGCCTGCGGGATGAACGCCGTCCAGATCGGCCGTGGTCATCGAGATCTCAAAGAGGATCAAATAGACACACTTCTCAGGATAAGAGAATCAATAGGATAAGTTGAGCCATTTAGACACATTCTATTTCCCGCTGTGACGCCTCGAACTGACACAAATTGGGATCCATATTCCTTCAAGCACTAATTATTTGGGTTTATTTCGTGTTTTTTGGTGGGTTCTCACTGGTACGGTCAATGCATTCAATAAGCTGGATGGTTCAGCCACGGTGGTTGGACCGGAAGTGTCAAAGGGAAAATGGGGAGCCGGTTTCTTGGCGGGAGCCGGTTCCCCCGAACAAAGAAAGAACCGCCAAGAAAGGACAACTGAAAATGACTGCATTGACTCGTTGGAACCCATTCAAGGAAATGGATGAGTTGTCGAACCACCTGTCCTCCCTGTGGGGCGTGAGCCCGTCCAGATTTCCAAAAGGCCTCGGGGCCGATCTGAAGACGGCCGACTGGTCCCCTCGCGTGGACATCGTGGAGGACGAAAACGAATACCTCATCAAGGCCGACCTGCCCGCGGTGGACAAGAAGGACGTGAAGGTCACGGTCGAAGACGGGGTGTTGACGGTCTCGGGCGAACGCAAATCCGAGAAGACCGAAGAGAACGACGGCAAGACCTATCATCGCGTGGAACGTGTGTATGGCAGCTTCACCCGGCGCTTCAACGTGCCGGAGGAAGTCGACCCCACCAAGGTCAAGGCCACCTACAATGACGGTGTGCTCGAAGTCCATCTCCCGAAAGCACCGGAAGCCAAACCCAAGAGCTTCGACATCAAAGTTGGCTGAACGATCGCGAACTGATTGACGCAACAACACGCGCCCCATCGCTCCCGCGGTGGGGCGTTTTTCGTAAACAAAGCGGTAATCGTGAGAGTTTCGTTTTGATGGCCACCCGTGCGAGATTCTCACGAGTTCCGCTGCAGACCGATTCGAATTTCCCGCGCGGCACCCTCCGCCTATCATTTGCACGCGAACCAATGGGACGGGTCATCTTTCATCTCGATATGGATGCGTTTTACGCTTCCGTCGAGCAACGCGACAAACCGGAGCTGCGCGGCAAACCGGTGATCGTCGGTTCGCCTCCCACCAAGAGGGGGGTGGTGTGCGCCGCCAGTTACGAGGCGCGGAAATTCGGCGTTCGTTCCGCCATGCCCAGCGTCACGGCCGGTCGCCTTTGTCCCAACGGCGTCTTCGTGCGGCCGGAGTTCACCCGCTACCAAGACGAGTCCCAGGCGATCATGAAGATCGTTGCGGCGACCGGTGCCGAGATCGAACAGGTCTCCATTGACGAAGCCTATCTGGACTTCAGTTCCCAGGTGGAGGGCGACGGCGATCCGCAACTATTTCGCGCCATCGAGATCGCCAAGGAACTCAAGTCGCGCATCAAGCACGAGCGAAACCTCACCACCAGCATTGGCATCGCCGCCAACAAACTGCTCGCCAAGATCGGGAGTGACTTCAACAAGCCGGACGGGCTCACGTTGATCCCGGAACGCGACAAGGTCCTGTTCCTTCGCCCGATGCCGGTCCGGGCGATTCATGGCGTGGGCAAGGTCACGGAGAAAACGCTCGTCGACGCGGGACTGAGAAACGTGGCCGACATTCAGGATTACCCCGGTGATCTGCGACACCTGCTCGGCAGCTACGGCCCCGTGCTAAAACGTCAATCGATCGGCGAGGATCACCGCACATTGGGTGGCCGCGAAGAGCGCAAGAGCATCAGCAGCGAGCACACGTTTGAAAAGGACACCGACGATCGCCCGATCCTGCGCACGGCGTTGCGGGAACAGGCGATTGACATCGCGAGCACCTTGAAGAAAAAGCAGCTCGGAGCCCTCACCATCCAGGTGAAGGTAAGGTATTCAGATTTCACCACGCTCACGCGCCAGTTGACCGTGGAGGAACCGGTGTTCGAAGCCGATGCGCTCTATCGGTTGGGTGCTTTTCTGTTGCGTCGTGATCAACTCGTCAATCGCCCCCTGCGCCTGCTCGGACTGGGCGTCAGTTCGCTGGGCGATCCTTTTCGTCGACAATTGGAATTCCCTTTCCGCGACTGACGAGGATGGAGGGCATCGCTCCATCCTCCTGAGAATCCGATTTCCATCTCCGACCTTGTCGGTCTGCAGGTGAGTTGCTAGGTCATTGGCCATGAACCGTCGTTTGTTGATCGCAATCGTTTGCGCATTCACTTTGGTGGCAACTGCCAGCCGCTCGCTCGCCGCCGCCGGCAGCAAGCCGAACATCATCTTCGTCCTCGCCGATGACTTGGGCTACGGCGACATCGGTCGCTTTGGTCAGAAGATCATCAAGACGCCGAACCTTGACCGCATGGCGAAGGAAGGCATCACACTGACGAGTTTCTACGCGGGCTCAACGGTCTGCGCGCCATCCCGGTCCGTGTTGATGACCGGGCAGCATACCGGTCGTACCTGGGTGCGTGGCAATGCCGGCAAGGACAACCGCGATCCGCAGACACTGCGACCCGAAGACGTCACCGTCGCGGAGGTGTTGAAGGACGCCGGTTACGCCACCGCACTCTGTGGTAAGTGGGGCCTCGGTGAACTCGCCTCTACCGGGCATCCCAATGAACAGGGATTCGACTACTTCTACGGCTATCTGAACCAACGGCACGCCCACAACTTTTACCCAAACTTCCTGATCAAGAATCACTACACCGTGAAGCTGCGCAACAAACCGCATCCAGATTGGGTGAAGCTTGCGAAAGAAAAGGGTTTCCCCGATGACGGCGCCGGTTACGCAATCGAGAAAGTCGACTACGCTCACGACCTGATCGTCGACGAGGCTCTGCAATGGATCGACAAACAAAAGAACAATCCCTTCTTCCTCTACTTGGCGTTGAATGTTCCCCACGCCAACAACGAGGCCGGACGTGGTCTGGGTGACGGGCAGGAAGTTCCCGACTACGGCATCTACAATTCCAAGGACTGGCCGAATCCCGACAAGGGGCAGGCCGCTATGATCACCCGAATGGACCGTGACATGGGACGCATCATGAAGAAGCTGAGTGACCACGGCATCGCGAAAAACACCCTCATCATCTTTACGTCCGACAACGGGCATCACAAGGAAGGCGGCAACAATCCCGACTTCTTCGACGCCAACGGACCGTTGCGCGGCATGAAGCGGGACTTGACCGAAGGTGGCATCCGCGTGCCCACCCTCGCCTGGTGGCCCGGCAAGATCGCCCCCGGTGCCATCACCCATCACGCTGCGTACTTTGGCGACTTCATGGCCACCGCCGCCGAACTCGCCGGTGCCAAGTCACCCAAGAACATCCAGTCCGTCAGCTTCCTGCCGGCCCTGCTCGGCAAGAAGCAGAAGACACATGACTATCTGTATTGGGAATTCTATGAACGGGGCGGCAAGCAGGCGGTTCGCTTCGGCAAATGGAAAGCGATCCGCATTCCCATGCACAACGGACCGGTGGAACTCTTCGACCTTTCGACCGATCTCGGCGAACTCTTCGACGTCTCCGCCGCCCATCCCGAGATCGTCGCCCAAGCCAAACGCCACATGGACGAAGCGCATGTCCCCAATCCGAACTGGGTGACCCGCGGCAAGCGGAAGTAGTACCACCACTCAGTCCCATCGCAAGCGGTCCACTAATTTGGTGCGGAGAGCTCACCAGGCTGTGTGAAAACTCCCGGCGTTTCATTGGACTTACAATATAGGCCCCCGTAATTGCGATCTGGCGCACTTTGATTTCCTTTGAAGGTGGTTTGGAACCCTGTTTTCGACACCGAATCTTGGGCTCCGGAAGTTTTCACACAACCTGCTACTCGCGAGCCCACTTCAGAGTCCCATGGGGACGACTCTTCGGATCTTCACAACCGATCTCCCCGCGGGATGTTGATCAGGGCTCGCGGGTAAGCTCTCCCCACCTAAGTTCGCATCGCTCACGTTGGGAATGGACAGGTCGTAAAAAAGTCTACGACATTCTTTCCGTGGTCTGCTTGAATCCATCAAGTGCACCCGTTGGACCATGCCGTCATTCTCGGCTACCTGGCTTTCACGCTGGGATTGGGATTCTATTTCGGCCGCCGGCAATCCCGTCGGGAGTTCTTTGCCGCCGGTGGTTCCATGGGTTGGTTGGCTGTCGGACTGAGCGTCATGGCGACGCTGTTTTCGTCCAACAGTTTCGTCTTCTATCCCTCGGCTGCCTTTGGCGGAACGCTGTTGATCGGGCTTTCGCTTGTCACCTTCACGCTGATGACCCCAATCATCGCGTACGTGTTCATTCCGATGTTCCGGCGACTCGAATGCGAAACGGCCTATCACTATCTGGAGAAACGTTTTCACGTGTCGGTTCGATGTCTCGCCAGCGGTCTGTTCATCCTGTTGCGAATCGCCTGGATGGCTTCGGCGACGTATGCCGCCTCCCTGGTCGTCGCCACAGTCGCTGGTGTTCCGCAGATTGCCGTCATTCTCCTACTGGGACTGGTCGCCGTTCTCTACACGATCATCGGTGGTCTGCGGGCGGTGATGTGGACGGACGTGATTCAGTTCTTCATCTTCGCTACCACCATCGTCATCGCACTCGTGATGATCGTGGACAAGAGCGGCATGTCCGTCGGCGAAATTGCGGTCGATTACTTTGACGGACGGGACGGGGTGTTTGTGAACTTCGAACTCTCGATGACGATCAAGTTCGGCAGTTGGGCGATTCTCATCGGGGTGTTTCTGGAAGCGCTCTCCGCCTTTGGCGCCGATCAGGTCGCTGTGCAACGCTACCTCGCCGCCGATTCCGAAAAGACCGCGCGCACGGGCGCGTGGCTGAACCTGTTGGGCATGTGGATCGTCGTACCCGGCCTGCTGCTGATCGGCATCGGATTGTATGCCCACTTCAATCACCACTGGCACGAGATCGAACCGATCATGGACGCCTATTATGAACAGCACCCAGACTTGGCGGAATCTGCCCTGCGGCCGTCGGGAACGGACGGTGTACGAGCCAACGGCCTGTCCGACAAGGCCATGCCGCAGTTCGTGAAACTGCACTTTCCCCCGGGCATGATCGGTCTCTTCCTCGCCGCGCTGATGGCCGCCATCATGTCCAGCATCGACTCCGGAATCCACTCCGTGACCACGGCGTTGGTTGTCGATTTTCGCGACCGCCTGTTTCCTCACCTGAAACCGGATGACGATACGCGGGATGTCTTTCTCATTCGCCTGCTCGTGTTCCTGATCGGTGGCATTTCCGTCGGCCTCGCCTGTTTCGTCGGCAACCTCGGCGACGTCTTCGACATCGGCAAGAAGATGACCTCCGGCTTCGGCGGTCCGCTGCTCGCCATCTTCATCCTCGCCTTCTTCTTCCCCCGAGTCGGCACGCGCGGCGCCTTCACCGGTGCCTTGATTGGCGCCGCCATCACCATCTTCCTGATGTATGCGCGGCCCGACTGGTTCTCCGTCTGGTTCTGGCCCATCGGCTTCGGCATCACCATGATCCTAGGTCTGCTGTTCGGAGGAGCCACCTCGAGTACAGATGATCAACCGGCCTTGACGTATCGACAGGTGATGCGGAAGACGAACTGAAGGATTACTTGGTCAGAAATTCCGGTTTCACGTGAAATTTCACAGTCCGGACTCTGTGAATGGCCAGGGTCACATCGAGTGTTTTTGAATTGTTTCTGGGATCAATGCGAAATGCTCGTTGCTGATTGTTGCGCCAGGTGGACACACGCTCGGCGGGAATCTGTGCCCCTTGTTCGTCTTGAACAGAAACCACATCAATCCGGGTGATCCAAGACGGACTGCTTGCCTCCACCTGCAACGATAGTCCGGCCGAGGGAATCTTCGGCCTGAAGTCGAACTCCGCGAGGGCACCGGCTAACCCAATGAATTCAACGTCAATTGACATTACGTTGGTCGTGAAGTCCGATTCGAACACTTCGTTCTTTTTCGGAATCGGAAGCCCCTTCAAGTGGATCAGTTCGTTGGTTGCGAATTTTGCTGACGGTTCACGGGCGAAGAGGAACTGAAACTCCATCCCGTTGGGATTGGGCCAAGGTAACGGCGTCCAATGCACGCGATTGGTGATGCCTTCACGAAACGACAGCCAAGAGCCGTCAGGGTGCGCAGGATTCCGGAGACCGGGCCCGCCCGCGGACACCCAGACGTCTATCGGTTTCCATTGCGTCGTAGGTCCGTTTGGGTCGCGAAGAACGAGGTCGGCAGTGGCACCCAAATTCGGATCGAAGCTTTCAGTCGGAGTGAAAGAACCGTCAGGTGCCGTGTTCAGTGCGATTCGCTTGAGCTCCACTTCGAGATCTTGGTTCCGGCGAGTTGTCGGCACTGGCTCGATCTTCCACGTCATCGGTGGCTTGTATTTGGCAGGATTTGCGATCTTGAACTCAGCCAGCTTCTTCCAACCCGAAGGTATGTCGGGCCTGAAGAGTCTGACGTGAATATGATCTCCCCGCATCGGGAAACCGGAGAATGTGACTGGGAGAAATGCACGGGTCGGATTGCCTTCGGGGACACATCGGACGCGGACGGGGCCGCCCGCGTGTACACCATTCTCGTCCCCGATGTGAAACTGAATGGAGGAATCCCAGTCGGCAACGGGAGCGTGATGCTCAAGCCACATTCCAAGTCGATGACCTCTGCCGCCGCTGAAACAGTACGCTGCCTGAGAGCGGGGGAGGTGTTTTCGCAACCATTGCGGCGCGCGGTGATAGAGTCGCTGGTATCGGCTTCCCTTTCGTATCTCCCTGCCGTAGGCAACCTCTTTGAGGCTGATCTTTGTGCCATTCGGCAGGGTCACCGTCTGCAATGCACTTGGCTCCGCAAGCAGATACCCAACCTGCGCTCCGACCGCCGCGAGCAGCAGCAGGATGATGGCGACCAGCCATTTGGTTCGTGTGCGCATTCGGTGTATTTGCGATGGACCTCCGGTGGGGATTGCTTCAATGCTAACCCGTCCACATGAAAACCATTACCCGCATTCTTTTCGCATTTCTAGTCTGCTCCCTTTCCACATCTGCATTCGCGGAAGACCGTCTCGTTCTCGTCAGCGCCTCCTACGGCAAGGACGTGGTCGCCATCTGTGAGGCGAATGGTGATGTGATCTGGCGGCACGACACACCGGGACCGAAGAAGGGGCACGCCGGGCACCACGATGTGCACCTGTTGAAGAACGCGAACATTCTGTTTCACGATTCTTGGACCAAGACCAAGGAGATCAATCTGGGCAAGAAGGTGGTGTGGCAATACGACAGCGCGACCAAAAATGGCAACAAGGGCAAGCGGGTGAACGTGCATGCCTTTGCCCGGTTGGAAAACGGTGAGACTGTGATCGTTGAGAGCGCTGTGGGTCGCATCATTCATGTCGACCGGAAGGGAAAGATCACCAAGAGCGTTCCGCTGGGAACCAATGGCCGTCAGAATACCCGGCTGATGCGCATTCTCGACAATGGCAACTACCTCGCCTGCGCCGAACGCCCGGGTGTCGTTACCGAATACGACAGCAAGGGCAAGATCGTATGGGAATACGAGATCGGCACGCGCGTCTACGGCGCCATCCGCTTGAAGAACGGCAACACGTTGATCGCCTCAGGCAGCGGCAACAGCATTGTGGAGGTCACGCCGGACAAGAAGGTCGTCTGGGACATCACCAAGAAGGTTCCCGGCACGGACATCACGCTGGGCTGGATGACCATGTTGCAGGAACTCCCCAACGGCAACCGCCTGATCGGAAACTGTCACGCCGGCGAAAAGAACCCGCAGATCTTTGAGATCACCAAGGACAAGAAAGTGGTCTGGCAGTTCGATGAATGGGATCTCGTCGGCAACGGCCTCGCCTGCTGGCAGATTCTCGATGCCAAACAGTCCGCGATGGTCCGCAAGAAATTGGCGAAATTGAAGTAGGGCTTCATCGCACCTGCAGGTGTCCTTTCAGGCGAGGGGATTGCAACGGCTGTACTTCAGCGGAGTGTCGTTGAATCATTTCGCCCAAGGCGATCGGATTCCGCGCCACGGGCAGCGGGACTTCGAGCGAGTGTTGTTCGACCGTGCCATCTATTTTCAGTTCATCCGGATAGCGATCCAGGCGGGTATAGCCGAAGCTGCGTTTGTTCGGGAGGCGAATGACCCCGTCGTCCACCCAAGAACCGGTTTGTTCGTTCCGTGTTCCGGAGGTCGAACTGCTGAAGTCTCCGGCGTGGTAAAGCGCGTAATGCAGCTTCACGTGGTCATGTTCGATCAGGACGGAATGGTCATCGCGCCCGACGTGTTCACCCATCGGAAATCGGCTTTGACCTCGGAGATGGTGACCCATGGGGGCGGCGGCGAAAAAGGCCTGATACTTCTTTCCGCGCAGCCCAGATACGCGAAACAGCTCGCCGGCACTTCCGCGATCATGGCGGACATCGAGCGGGCCGATGGGTTGCAACGTGTCCCATGCCTCCCGGGCCAGGGTACGATCGGGAAGCACGAAGGCCGCCTGCTAGCGATTGACTCCGTTGGTGGCAATCCGCACCGCGGCTCCCATCTGGATCGGTCGTGACCAGATCACGTCGAGGGTCAGCCGCTTGATCAGATCAAACGAACTGATGAGTTCATATTCCGACGGATCAGATCCGATCAGATACACCTGCAGTTCACACGGTCCACCAGTCACGTCGGCCATGAAATCCACGAACAGTATGTTTTCCTCGATCGCGGCCGGAGAGTATTTGGTAACCACCTCTGCCTGAGGTTGCAGCCGCAGCGGAATGCTCGACCGGGTGAAAATGAAGAACGCCCCCAGCAACAATAGGATTATCATCGTCACGCCCGCGAAGAGGCCGGGTCCACCGGGGCGGTCGCCGGGTGATTTGTTGACTGCAATTCGAAGTCGCTGTCCGATCCAACCCAGCAGTCCGACGCTCGCGATGATTCCCGTCAACCAAGTCACCACGCGCCATCCATCTGACCCTCCGGTCGCTCTGGTTGGGGATTTCCCCATGAGCACGACAAACAGCGGCGACAAGGCCAGGAGTATCACCCCAAGACCGAGCAACACCATGCCGGGATTGCTGCGCGGGAGATTGAGCTCGGCGGGAGTACTCCGTGTGGGTGGTTTGCCGGAAGCCTCGGTGGCTGCCTCCTGAATCAGGCGAAACCATTCATTCACTCCGGCGTTGAAATTCCCGGGGTTCGCGAATATTCCCTGTTGCGGAGACAGCAAGACCTGCCGGGACTCACCGCCCTCCGAATAGGTCACGCTGATCAGATCCAGACCTGCCGGGTTGATCGCCCGGGGCGCCGGTCCGATGCTGAGGTCACTGATGGCGTCCAAGGGGATGACTGTGTCCACTCCATGACGTGAATGGGTGATTTGTTGATCATCGAGAACCAACTGACCACGAGAAATGATG
>JAYPXF010000003.1:39398-47079 GCA_038154405.1 Verrucomicrobiales bacterium
ACATCTGTCCGCTTATGGTCGCCAACTTATCTGCGGTGGTAAGAATACTGAAACCGCTCTTGATGACGCGGGCCTGGGCGGCGGTGTCATCACCATGGTTTCCACCTGCGTGCACAATTCGGCGGCGGACTGATAGCGAAGTTCCGGTGCCGTCTCCAAGGCGCGCAGAACGATCTCATCCAGACGCACATCGATCTCCACCTTGCGCGATGGTGGCTGCAGCTTGTCCCCGGGCAGTTCTCCCGTGAGGAGTTCGTACAGCACGACTCCGAGCGAATAGATGTCCGCGCGATGATCGGTGCGGACAAGGTCCCGCTGTTCCGGCGCCATGTATTTTGGAGTGCCGGCCGGTTGGCTCTCGGCCATGCCGATATTCGAACCCTCCGTATCGAGCATCTTGGAAATCCCGAAGTCGGCGATCTTGATCTGGCCGTCCTTGTCGAGCAGCAGGTTCTCCGGCTTGATGTCACGATGAACGATGCCGGCGTCGTGGGCACATTGCATGGCCTCGCAGACCGGCGGTCATTGCTTCACGAAGATTCACGCCGTCCACGAATTCCATCAGGAGAAAATAGAAGCCGCCCGCCTGCCCGAAATCGTGGATCGTGACGATGTTGGGATGATTGAGTGAAGCGAGCGCCCGGGCTTCCTGGGCAAAGCGCTCGGCAAACTCCGGATCGTCAATGCGTTCGGGCGCCAACAGCTTGAGCGCGACGATACGATTCAGCGATTTCTGACGCGCCTTGTAGACCACTCCCATGCCGCCCCGACCCAGGCATTCCATAATCTCCAACTGTGGAAAGTGCGGCGCCAATTCGGCCGGTGATAGCGGGGTGCCATCGGCGGCACTGCCAAGAGTTTTGCCGGTCGGCTCCATCGCTTCAGCCATGAGACATCGCGGGCAAAGCCTACCGGTGGCCTCGGCAGGGAGGGAGACTCCGCATTGCGGGCAGCGAGATTCAGATGCTTCGCTCATGTCTCTGTCCTGACGTGTCCGCGTTCATTGGTTACCGAAAAAGATTCTCAACGACCGAGGGCGGCGAACAAGGCCTGCATTTCCGCATCGATTGCGTCCGGCTGGTCGAGTGTACCGGCGATTTCCGCCTTCAGGAGTTCCCGGAATCGGCGTTTCATGCGGTGAATGGCCACCTTCAGGGCATTGGGGTTCATACCGCATTTCTCCGCGAGTGCGGTTTGGTCACCATGGGCGGCTTCGCCGGTCAGCCTTTGACGCCCTCAAAAAACTCCCCGCGACCCGCTGCTTCGGATTCCTGTTGCAACGAATCCAACGTTCTTGCCAACACGGTCAGCGCCCATTGACGATCAAAAGCTTCGTCAGGGGAAAGCGAATGTGAGTCGGGCAAGGGGCGAAGTTCTCCCGTCTCCGGATCGTGCAATGGTTCATCCTCAACTCCACCGCCACGCTTCAGTCGCCGACCGGATTCGCGGTGATGCGAGAGAAAGTGTTTCACCGCTCCGAGGAGATAGGATCGAAATCTCCCCTTGTCCGGCTGCGCGTGGGTGATCGTTCCCCCGGCGAGCATCTTGGAGAAGAAATCATGCGCCTAGTCTTCCGCCGCGGCGTCCCGCGTCTGGCAGCGGAGAAACGCGGCCACGGGTTCGTAGTAGGCTTCGCACAGTTCCGCCAAGCCTGCCTGCCCGCGGGTGAATCCGCCTGCGAACGGTTGACCTGCGTCCAGCGTGTCGTCCGAAACGCTTCGGCGTCGTCGCTTGGCGCTGCTTCGGCGGAGGCTGAATGGGAAGGCTTGGTGTTCATGCCATTTCGCGCGTCTTGTCACGTTTGCCTGACGCGTGAGCACTGAAAGGTTACTTCATTCGTTTGGTATGGACACGTGAACGAGTCAGATTTACCGGATCCTGGACGGCGGACTTCTCATCTGCGGGCTTCGGCTTGGATGGACGCGGGCAGAGCGTCCGGTAACCAGACCGGCAGATCCTTCACCTGCACCCGGTAATCGGGATTCAACTGCACGCCCCATATCCGGAAATACGGCTCCAAGTTCTTGCCCACATGCTTGGAGAAGCGAACCATGAAATCGGCGGCTCGGTTTTGGTCGGCTTTCAGTTTCTGGTCCAACGGCAGTTCACGATAGGCGCGGAACAGGTTTTTGAACGGTTGCCAACCGAACTCGGCGATGAGCAGTTGGTAGAACGCCAGCTTGTCCCACGCGCCACCGCCTTTCATCCAGTTGCGCTCGCCGGCCGTTTTTTGAAACCAATTCGTCGTCAGTTACCGCACGCGGGGGGGCTCCGCACGGGGGATTTCTTCGTCCGTGGTTTTCTCCAGCGCATAGAGCGAGAAGAGATTTACCGTCACCTCGCCCGTGCCTTGGTAGGTCCAGTCCTTTTTCTGGTGCATGTGCCCCAGTTCGTGCACATGTCCCCATGACGGCTTGCCGGTGACGATGGCTTCGCCCCAGCTGAACGGCGCGTTGATGGGATAGCCGGCGAACGCCGCGCCGAAATTCACGTGGGCGTCGAGCATGAATCGCATGGCCACGGGACGTTGGCGCGGACGCCCGGAGAGGTCGGCCATCGCATCCATCACCTCGTCCCACTTGGCCAGGACGCGGTTGGGTTCATTCAGGTTTCGGATCATGCTGGATGGCACGGTGAACACGACTTTGTCCGACTCCAGCTCGGCCCAAGGTGCGGGAAATCGGCGGATGGAATCGCGCCATTTGCGCATGCTGGTCTTGCCGCGGACATAGCGCGGTGCGCGGACGACGCCGCCTATTCCGATGGACTTCCATTCGGGTGCAGGCGCGGTGTAGGAAGCGACCAGATTCTCCACATCGCCCTTGCGTACGTTTAGGAAGGGATCGTTCGGGTTGGGCATCTCGATGTAGAGCAACCCGCCGAAAGCACTTGCGATCGTCGTGCGTCCGGCACCGAGATCAAAGGTTCGGCTGACACTGGGGAAACGTTTCAGGGCGCGAAACTTGTCGAGTGACAGGCGGGTCGAGTGCAGGCCGATGCGTGCCTTCAAGCCCAGACCGCCCAGTTCGGGAGGCAGTTCAAGGGTCGCCTGCTCACCGGCGGGAACATACAGACCTGTGCTGACCTTTCCGTAGGCTCGTAGATTGAGCTGAAAAGTTTCGCTGATCCGCTCCGCGGCAGCGGGAACGGAGCCGGGGAACGCATCTGCCGAAGGATGTTTGCGCACGGCATCGACTTCCTGCAGCGACAACAGGTGCTCTTCCAAGATCGCCCGCAGTGCACCAGGTTGGTTGTTGGCGAAATTCAATTGTTGTTGGCGATCCGGTCCGATTACCGGACTTGGAACACGATCCAATCGTTCGATCAGCGCCGTCAGTCCCGGTCCATGGGACTTTGCCTTCAGGTTCAGGCGCATCCGGTTCAACACGCCGCGGAACACGTTGTCCGGCAGCTTTGCTCCGCGAGCCAGACTCGCATAGTGAGGTTCGGCCTGCTTTGCGGTCAGTTTTACGGCCTTCTGCTTGGGAGCCGCTGAAAGGGGACTGGAGCACAGCGCCACAATGAGTGCGAATCTGAAGAGGAATTTCACGGAGCGATCGAAGCACATGAGCCCCCGGTCACCAAGTAATACAGCGTCGATCCGTGAAATGGATTTGCCAAAATGCCGCGGAGAGGCCGAACTGAAGGACATGAGATCCTTAGTTCAGGTATTGATGCTACTGGTGTGGATTCCGGTGTCAGAAGCAAGGCAACCCAACATCATCTTTGTCCTCGCTGACGATCTGGGCTGGGCCGAGCTGGGTTGCTACGGCAACGCCTTCAACGAGACCCCGCATCTGGACCGACTGGCGAAGGAAGGCATGCGGTTTACCCAGGCCTATGCGGCGGCCCCGGTCTGTTCGCCCTATCGCGCGGCGCTGCTGACCGGACTGCATCCCGCGCGTTTGGGGATCACCGATTACCTGCGGCCGAATTCGGCCAATCGCCTGCCCGCCGATCTGGTCACCCTGCCGGAGAAACTCAAGGAGCACGGCTACACCACCGGCATGATCGGCAAGTGGCATCTCACAGGCTATGAATTCCATGAAGCCGAGTTTGAAACCCGCCCGACCGACCACGGCTTTGATTGGAACGTCGGCAGTGAGGTGAAGGGCGTTGGCAATGGCGCCAATACCTGGCCCTATGTCTTTCGTACGCAACCCATCCGCTGGCTCGATTTTCCCGACAACCGTTTGGGCAGAGATGAGAACCTGACCGATCGCCTGAATCTGGAGGCCGTCGAATTCATCGAGCGCAACAAGGATCAGCCGTTCTTTCTCTATCTCGCGCATTTCGCTCCGCACACCATTCTGAACGGTCGCCCCGATCTGGTTGAAAAATATCGGAAGAAGCACGCGCCTGGAAAAAGCGGTCGGCCGAACTGCTACATTTGCGAAGATGCCGGACTCGGCAAAGGCGACCCCGGAAATCACTGGGCGGTCGATCACAATCCGCATCTCGCAGCTATGTTGGAAGGCATCGATGACGGTATCGGCAAGATCCACGCCAAGCTCGCTGAACTCGGCCTCTTGGAGAACACCCTTTTCGTCTTCACCAGCGACAATGGCGGCGAATCCAATGTCACCTCCAACGCCCCGTTGCGCGGCGGCAAGAGTGAGCTCTACGAAGGTGGGATTCGCGTGCCCCTGATCATGCATTGGCCGGCCGGCATCAAGGCCGGAAGCGTCAACTCGATTCCAACGGTGAACACGGACATCTCACCCATGTTCCAGGAGGCGGCCGGGAATCCGGGCGGAGACATCTTCACCGACCTGGTTCCCCCGCGAACGCTCTATTGGCACTACCCGCTCGATCGGCCGCATTTCCTCGGCGGCTTCAGCGGCGGCGCCATCCGGGAGGGTGATTGGAAACTGATCGAGAAATTCACGACCGGCAAAGACGAACTCTACAATCTCGCGAACGATCTGTCTGAGCAGTCTGATCTGTCAGATCGAGAGCCGGACAAGGTTCGCAAACTGAAAACCAAACTCGCCCGTTGGCGCGAACGCATTTCCGCCCGCACACCGTCGCCACCGCTGCTGACCGAGCCGGCGCAGCTGTACTTTGCCGATCATTTCTCCGGCCCGGCGAGCGAACGCCTCTGGTACAATGGTGATTGGAGCGCCGAGCATGGCATATTGAAGCGCGTGAATTCCGGCACGGAAAACACCCGCATCTTTCTCCGCGATGCCGCCTACGAAAACGCACTGATCCGGTTCGACTTCCAGTTGCAGGAAGCGAAGGACATTCGTCTGGTGACGGGCAGCCACGGTCACTACAACGCCGTGATCCATATCCGTCCCGATCACTTCTTCATCCAGACCGCCAAGGATGAAACCGGACCCTACTTCTCCTATCGCCACGGCGAATGCGCCTACGAATTCGATCCCGATCGTTGGTACACCATGACGGTTGAATTCTTTGGCGATCAACTGGTCGCCCACGTGGACAATGGGCATATAGCATACGCTACACATCCGATCCTGAAGAAGGACCGGACCTACTTCGCCTTCCAAGTGGATGATCAGCCGGCGGCCTTCGACAACATTCAGATCTTTTCGGTTCGCCCCCACCGCGAACACGAGAAGAACCTCGCGCGCATCAAGTCAGTTGCCGACAAACATCCGGTGAAAAAATCGTTGGCGGAAGAATTTCAGATTCGAAAGACCAATGCCCACGAGTGGCTCTACCAGCGACATCCTGAATACCGGGCGCTGATCAAGCAGGTGGACGATTATGACCGTTTGAAGAAACAAACTTTCCCGGCGGCGTTCAGCTCGCACAAGGAGTTCAAGAAGGCCGCTTTGAAACTTCGCAAGAAACTCAATCAGGAGGACGACCGATACAAGGAGCTGTTGCACGCGACGCATCGCGCCAACCGCGCGCTCGATGCCTTCCTGATCGCAAAGCGACCAGAAGTTGCCGACTTCCCGAACAGCCGTCGGAAAGCCGCCTTGGAACGCCTTCGCCGTCAGCACCTTGGTTCCGGTGAGTATCAGCGACTGCTCGCGGTGGCTGAGTCTGCGCAGGAGAAACTTGAAGCAACCTATCCTGATGCCTTTCTGTCCGACCAAGAGATCAACCGTTCCCGCAAGGCGGAACACCAGAAGCTCAAGGACAATCCCGAATACCGCGAACTGCAGCAGAAACGTGCCGACGCCTACCGCGCGCAACAGGACTACCTTTTCGCCAACGACAAGCGCCTGGCCGAACTGAAGCGGCGCCTGGATGCGCAGGATTAGGGAAGTTCAAACCAACTTGTGTCCCACGGCTCGTAGCGGAACTCGTGAGAGTTTCGTTTTGGTCGCCACAATCTCGAAAGTCTCACGACTTCCGCTACCTGATGTGGGCGTCGATTCCTTGCTGCCTCCTCAAGGCTGCCATTTCGACCCATCGCGGACGGAATCCTTCGCCATCAACTCACCCCGATTCGATACATCAATGTGCTGAAGGACGCTGGACCTGAATCTGACATTGCATTCCGCCGAGATTCGCAGCGCACGGGGCTGCGTGTCGGCGGAATTGATTTCACACCCGATCAGGACGCAGTGGCCCAGACTCTTGCCTTCAATTCGCGGATGGCTGCCGACGGACAATGAAAACGCGGTCGGTGCCGAAGCGATGATACGGCAGTTCTTGAGCGTGTGTCTGCCGCCCGAGAACAACAACTCCGTGCTGACGCTCTGACTGAACTCGCAATCTTCGTAGTCGGTGTCCGCAAAGTTCACGTCGGCTACCGCATGGTCGTTTTCCCAGAATCGACCGCGGATGATTTTGGCCGTGCAGGTGTCATGCGCACTGAAGCCTTCGTCGAAGTTTTCGTAGGCGGTGAGGTCCTCGCAGGTCAGCCCGCGACAATCGCCGTGGATGTTGTAGCCGTCATTCAATGCGTGGCGTGCATGTAGATTCCGGATCGTCACTCCACGACTTGCGCCTGAGGTGGCCACGCCCGCTGCGCGCACACTCCATTCAAGATTCTTCATCGACCCTTTCACGTACAACCAACCAGTCTTCTCATCCTCCGGGTGCCACGAGAAGTCACCGTCCTTCAGATCTACCGGCTTGGGAAACGCCTTCCTGATGGATGGCGAACGGCCCATGCGATTCGCCTTTCCGTTGCGGATCAGGAGATGTCGATCGAAGAGTGTCTTCTTCAACTGGCGGCGTTTCAGTACGTTCGCGAGTTCTTCCCAGCCGGTTTCCGGCAACGGGTCCGCGCCGGTCAAGGTCACGCCGCTGCCACGGATCACGATGTTCGTCTTTCCTCGAATGCTGATCTGCTGTCGATACAACGCTCCTTTTGGGAGCAGGTGGATGGTGTCGCCGGGTTGGGCACGAGTGACGTCTGCCTGTGCGATCCGTAAGGGTTGTGACCTCGAACCATCCCCCTTGTTCGATCCGGTCTAATTGTTCACGAACCAGTCACGTCCCTCGCCGACGAACGGCATGCAGAGCAGGCCCAAGAGAACGAAACGCATGTGAAGATGATCCGACCGTGGATTCCGCTCCGAAAGCAAAGAAGACTGTCAACGTGCATCACCATCGAGCTCACAACTGCCGGTAGGACGGACATTCTTGACCGTCGTTTCGATTCGAGGAGTGTCAACCAACGCGTGGGATCCTGCCACAACCCGACGGCCAGGAATGGCCGTCCTGCGGGCATTGAACGGATCCCAGGCAT
>JAYPXF010000003.1:47089-51521 GCA_038154405.1 Verrucomicrobiales bacterium
CACAGGAATATGAAACGCATTCAGAAATCATCCGACTGCCCCATCGGCATCGCAAGTCACAGACCGGACTGATCCCGGGTGCGGAGATCGATTCAGTGGTAGCTCAGGCGGCTCGCCTGAGAACACACAGGCGAGCCGCCTGTGCTACGGTCATTCGCGAAAGACCAACTTCGTCCGTTGCATGGAAAACGAATGCAGTCGTCAAAGTCTGGTCATTCGTTTTGACCGCCCATAGGGTCAGCGAATCCATGAAAGCGATTGCCCTCGGAATACTCATCGGCTCGTTTGCCGCGCAGGCCGCCCAGCCCATCAACATCGGTGACCGTCGTGAACTGTTAGTCGATCAACATCTCATTGCGGAGCTGAAGGGCGATGCGAATCGTCGGTTGCATCATCCCCGCCCGCGCGAGATTGCGGTGAAACATGACGCACCATGGGAAGGCGCGGGCAGTGGTTACCACACGGTGATCAAGGACGGTGACATTTACCGCATGTATCATCGGGGTTCCGCGTTGGGAGTGGTCAATGGTCGGCTGAAGATCGGCAAACAGGTCTACTGCTACGCCGAAAGCAAGGATGGCATCAAGTGGACCAAACCCAATCTAGGTCTCCACGAATACAACGGATCGAAGGACAACAACATCTTCCTGACCGGCTTGGGTGTCCACAACTTCGCTCCATTTCTCGACACGAATCCAAACTGCAAACCGAAAGCCCGCTTCAAGGCCCTGGCCGGCACGGCTAAGGAAGGCGGGCTGTTCGCCTTTCAATCGGCCGATGGCATTCACTGGAAACTCATGCGCAAGGAACCCGTGGTCACTGAGGGCGCCTTCGATTCACAGAACCTGGCCTTCTGGGATTCGGCCGCCGGCAAATACCGCGCCTACTTCCGCACCTTCACCAAGGGCATCACCACCGGCAAGGTCTGGAAGCCCGCCGGCTATCGCGCCATCCGTACGGCTTCGACGAAGGACTTTCTCGATTGGGGCGATTTTGCCGATCTCACCTACGAGGATTCGCCCGATGATGAGCATCTCTATACCAACCAGGTCGGCCCCTACTACCGTGCTCCGCACATCCTCATCGGTCTGCCCACCCGCTACATCGAACGCGGCTGGTCCGATTCCATGCGTGCCCTGCCGCAACTCGAACATCGCGAGATGCGTTCCAAGGCCCATCTGCGCTATGGCACTGCCCTCACGGAAACTTTGGTCATGGCCAGCCGCAATGGTGTCCATTTCGAACGCTGGAACGAAGCCTTCATCCGCCCCGGCATCCAGCGTCCCGAGACCTGGCAATACGGCCAGAACTACACCGCCTGGCACGCCGTCGAAACCAAATCATCGCTCCCAGGAGCCCCGAATGAAATCTCCCTATACTGCAGTGAAGGCGGCTGGACCGGTGACGACAACATTCTCCGTCGCCACACTCTCCGCCTCGACGGCTTCGTCTCCCTCCGCGCCGGCATGAAAGGGGGAGAACTCATCACCAAGCCGATCGTTTTCGAGGGGAACAGGCTCACTCTCAACTTCGCCACCTCCGCCGCCGGCAGCCTCCGCGTCGCCATCGAAATGGCTAATGGAAAATCAATCAAGGGATACACACTGAATGATTGCCCCGCCCATTTCGGCGACACGGTGAGCCGGTCCATCACGTGGAAGTCCGGAACGGATGTCAGCAAGCTGGCTGGCAAAACGGTTCGGCTACGGTTCGAGCTGAGAGACGCCGATCTGTTCTCGTTCAAGTTCGATCGGTGATCGTTCTTTCAAGGAGCGCAGACGTTCTCCGACCAACAAATCTCGACCGGCTCATTCATCGCAAACAAATCGAAAACCACGGTTCCCCTCCCACGCGCCGGACAGCCTCCGCCTTCATGCCATTGACGGTCAGGAAAACCTCGTCGTCGTCGTTTAACCATCCTGCGGCCAGTATTTCGTCGTGCGAACGCTGCTCACCTGTCTCCAAGCGGAGCAGAGCTCCAATAACTTGTCCATGGTCCCGTCCAACTGGCGATCTGTTTCGTCTTCCCACACGTTTACATCCTCTCGCTCCACCAAGTCTTGATCAGGCGGAACGGGTTGGCAATTCTCCGGAATGCATTTCTTGCTGATTCCCATTGGTAGCAGCCGACGTGAGGAGGCTCTGGATTCCATTCGAGTAAATGAAGTGAGCCTCCTCACGTCGGCTGCTACGTTCATGTTGCTCGTTTCACTGGCAATGGCGGCGGCGGCGGGGCGGCCGAAACCGGTGTTGATTGAAGCTAAACGCATCTGGGATCAGGGCAGGCACAATGCCTTCACCGACTTGGTTCGGCATCAGGGGCGCTGGTATTGCGTGTTTCGGGAAGGGAGCGGGCATGTGTCACCGGATGGTTCCTTGCGCGTGATCACTTCGAAGGATGGTGACAAGTGGAAGTCACTTGCATTGGTCACGCATCCGGATTTTGACCTGCGGGATGCGAAGCTGACGGTGATGCCGGATGGGCGCTTCATGCTCAATGGCGCGGGCATGCAGGCGGAGGAGAAGATCCGTTATCATTCGATGACGTGGTTCTCATCCGACAAGGGAAAGACCTGGTCGAAGGAGAATATCATCGGTGATCCCGGTTTCTGGATCTGGCGTGCGCATCTGCACAAAGGGCACATCTGGTCTTTCGGTTATGAGACGTTGCGGGATCGCAGCAAGCGGGGCTTTCGGCTTTATCGCAGCAAGGATGGAAAGAAATACGAGACCCTCATCCCGCAACTGAACGTGGATCACGGTGTGGGTGAGGATCGTATCCTGTTCATGGAAGATGGTTCTGCGCTGTGTCTGCTGCGTCACGAGACGGGGAACAAGATGGCCTTCCTCGGCAAGGCCAAGCCGCCGTTCACCAAATGGGATTGGAAACTTCTGAATAAGCGCATTGGTGGTCCGAACATGATCCAACTGCCGGACGGCAACCTCATCGCGGTCACCCGGCTTTACGACCGGCCGGTTCGCACGTCGTTGAGTTGGTTGGATCCCAAAGCGGGAACGTTGACCGAATGCCTCAAGCTGCCGTCGGGCGGAGACACGAGCTATGCCGGCTTGGTGTGGCATGAGGATCAGCTCTGGATCAGCTACTATTCATCCCACGAGAATAAGACCTCGATCTATCTGGCGAAGGTGGGATTCGAGTAGTCGGGAATTTCGTTTTTTGCAGTCACATCGAAAAGGCCTTGTCCGCATTGAGATCAGGAACAAACATTCGATTCTCATGCGCGCGCTCGGGACGGTGATCTTGGGTTTCTGCCTCGTGGCCTCCGCGATGGCGGATACCTATCGCGATCAGGTCCGACCTTTTCTTGAATCCCATTGCATCCGCTGCCACGGCGCGAAGAAGCAGAAAGGGGATCTGCGGCTCGACAACCTGTCGGCTGACTTCAATGTGCGTTCGGCGGCAGGCAAATGGATCGAGGTGATGGACAACCTCAATCTCGGGGAGATGCCACCGGAAGGTGAGCAACAACCGGACGCAGAGAAACTGCGCCAGGTTGCCGGCTGGATCGCCAGCGAGCTGCGTGCGGCCCAGCGTCGTTCCGCTGGCGGAGGAGGACGTATCCTGTTGCGCCGGCTGAATCGGATGGAATACGCCAACACCATCCGGGATCTCCTGCATCTGCTTTTTCTGCCGGGCGAAAGTCCCGCCCGACATCTGCCACCGGATGCAACCTACGACACGCATCTTGGTCGAATCCTCGGCTCCCTCGAAAAGGCCGGGCAGCTGGATAACACGCTGATCGTGGCCACGTCCGATCACGGCATGCCGTTCCCGCGCTGCAAGGGGCAGGCCTACGAGTATTCCAATCACATCCCACTTGCCATCCGTTGGCCCAAGGGCGTGAAAGGGCAGAGTCGAGTAATTGACGACTTCGTGGATTTCACCGCCATTGCCCCCACCTTTCTGGAGGCTGCCGGAGTGAAGAAGCTCGCGCCGATCATGCAACCCATCAGCGGGGAGAGCCTGTTCGACATCTTCCGCTCAGCGAAGTCCGGGCAGGTCACGAAACACCGGGACCATGTCGTGGTCGGCAAGGAACGCCATGATGTCGGTCGCCCAAACAAGTGGGGCTATCCCATTCGCGGCATCGTCACGGCGAACCACCTCTACCTGCGCAACTTCGAACCGGACCGTTGGCCGATCGGGAATCCCGAGACCGGCTACCTCAACTGCGACGGCAGTCCGATCAAGACCCTGCTGCTCAACCAGCGGCGCAACGGCGACTACAAGTATTGGACCCTGAACTTCGGCAAGCGCCCGCCTGAAGAAATCTACGACCTCCGCACCGACAACGATTGCGTGAAGAATCTTGCTGAAGACGCTGAGACCAAGGGACTTCGGAAGAGACTCGCTGCGCGCATGAGCAAGATCCTGAAACAGCAGGGCGACCCGCGCGTTTCGGGCCGCGGG
>JAYPXF010000003.1:51531-56377 GCA_038154405.1 Verrucomicrobiales bacterium
TCTTCGAGCAATACGGTTTCGCGTGGGATCGCTGTAGCAACTTCTACGAGAAGTACATGACGGGCGAAAAGATCCGCACGGGCTGGGTCAATGCTGACGATTTCGAGCCTGAAAGACTGGACTGAATTCAACAACGAACCCGCTCTGTTCATCGACTCCATCCCATGGATGCATCAATCAAACAAGCCGAAGACAGCGCCGCCAAGCGGTCCGTGATTCTGATGGCCAAGATCTTTGTCCTGACCTGGCTCATCTCGTTCGTCCTGATGGCGACCGTCCACACGCACGCGGTGAAGTTTCGCTGGGGGATGTCCAAATCAGTGGCGACCGTCCTCTTGGAAAATACGATGAGGCGAAGAAACAGGCGCTCTATGTGTCCATTATATTGAGTTTTCTGTTGTCACAATCCGCCATCTGGCGAACGGCTCTTGTGGAAACGTCCCGCGGGCGGGGGAGGAAATAGATTCGGACTGAGTGCTGCAGTGGTATGGCATCATGTTCAGTCGCCCGGAAGAATACGGTTTCTCTGGCGAAAGCAATCCAAGTCGATGTTGCCGGGTTTCTCGAACGGGGCTGCGTCATGAAGCTGTGTCCGCAGCGTTCTTAATCCCGGTCCTCACGCGGCAGATGCAGTTGCGCGATCTGCTGGGCGAACCTGCCCGCGTTGAACTGTCCGCAGTTGGCGAGGACAACGACCGTCAGATCTAGATCAGGAAGATACATCAATTCGCTGCGAAACCCGCTGATTCCGCCGCCGTGATTGTGCATCGGCCGCCCCTTCCACTTGCGCATGGATATGCCGAGACCGTAGCTTTTCATTTCGCCGTTGGTCAGCTTCGCTTTCTTGGTCATTCGATTGTAGGTTTTCTTGGGAAATAATGTTCCGTTTACCAGCGCGCGTTGCCAGCGGATCAAATCTTCCACCGATGAAATCAACGCCCCGGCGGCAAAGGGCTGTGACATGTGCTGAGCCTTGGCCACCCAAAAACCACCGAGCCGTTTGCGGTAACCTTTTGCCTGCGCCGGGACTGGCTGCTCCGCTTTTTCATACCCCGATGCTCTCATCTTCAGCGGGCCGAAGATGCGCTTCTGCAGGAACTTGTCATACTCCATGCCAGACACGTTCTCGATCACCATCCCGAGCAGGTAATAGCCCGAATTGCAGTAGCGAAACTTTGAGCCCGGTTCGAATTCCAAAGGCAGATCACGGAAGCGATCGAGGATGTCCTTGTGCGTCACGGCTTCGCCCATGAGCAATGGATAGGAGGGCAGGCTGGTGAAGCTCTTGATGCCGGAAGTGTGGTTCAACAGATGCCGCAATGTGATCTTCTTCTTCGTCGGAAACTGCGGCACGTGCTTGTCCAACCGATCTTCGAGTTTCAGTTTCCCGTCCTTTTCCAGCAACAGGACGCCCGCCGCGGTGAACTGCTTGGTGACCGATCCGATGCGGTAAACCGTTTTCTCCGACGCGGCAGATTCCTTGTCTCGATCAGCAAATCCGAATCCTTTGGCGAACAGCACATTGTCTCCCTTTGCGACTGCCACACTGATCCCCGGAGTCAGCTTCTCCTCGAGACTCTGGTCCACGAGTGCCGTGATGCGGGCATCAAGGCTCTTGGTCGCCGCGGCCGATGCCAGTGGTATCCATCCCAGCAGGAACAATGCTGTCAGGCGCATGCGCGAAACTACCCGGGGATGAAGCAGGACACCATTGCAACTTCTCCGGCCTCGGCTAGCCTCCGCTCATGTCTCGCCTGTTTCTTGCCTCCATTCTCGTGCTGTCAATCCATGCGGAGGCGGCCCGGACCTTTGTTTACAAGACCGTTGGTGATGCTGAGATCAAGGCGGATGTCTTCGTGCCAAAGGCAAAGGGCAAGCACCCGGTCGTCGCGTGGTATCACGGCGGCGCGTTGATGTTCGGGCATCGGTCAGCCGTCCCCAAACAACTTCTGGATCTCTGCGCTACCAACGGGTTTGTTCTGGTCTCCTTCGACTATCGCCTCGTTCCGCAGACCAAGCTGCCGGCCATCCTCGAGGATCTGCGCGATGGCATCGCTTGGATTCGCAAGCAGGGGCCGAAACTGTTCGATGCAGACCCGAATCGTCTGGTCGTAGGGGGCGCCTCCGCCGGTGGCTATCTCACCCTGATGTCCGGCCTGATCGAACCGCGCCCAACTGCTCTTGTATCCTACTGGGGCTTCGGAGACATCGCCGGTGATTGGACCACCAAGCCCAACGCTCGGTATCGCAAATGGGGGACCATCAAGAAGGAGGACGCATGGACGGGCGTGACCAGGGACATCCTAACCAACACCGACAAGTCAAACGGTGGACCGCAGGCCAACCTGTTCAACTATCTCAAGCAGAACGGCCTTTGGACCAAGACCGCGACCGGCATCGACCCAGCCGAGGAACCCGGGAAACTGAAACCGTTCTGTCCAGTTCAGAATCTCTCGGAAGATTATCCGCCAACGCTCTTTCTCCATGGTACAGCCGACCCCGATGTCCCTCACACCCAGTCCGTGGAGATGAAAGCCGCCCTCGACAAACTCAATGTCCGCACGGAAATGATCCTGATCGAGAAAGGCGGCCACGGTCTCTGGGGCGGTGATCGTAAACTGATTGAAAAAGCCTTTCGGCGTTCGATGGAATACATCCGCGAAAGTCTCACCCGCCAATGAAACTCCTTCTTCTCCTCCTTTGGATTCCCGCGACCGATACCACGGAAGTCCGGCAACACGGCAACTGGTATCAGCACAGTTTCCGCTATGCCGTCGCCGCTTCCATGGCCACCCAGGAGGATGGCGCCGCACTCGAACATGATTTCACCGGTACCGGAATCTCAGTCCGTCTCGGCGGCAACAATGTCCCCGCGTACGGACCACCGAATCTTGGTGCGCTGATTGCCCGGGTGGACGACGGCAAACCCATCACCATCCATCCCCGCTCATCTCCTCGCGAGATCACTCTCGCTGAAAAACTGAAACCCGGCCGGCACAAGGTTCGAATCGAGCATCGGGTCGACGGTGGCCAGGCTGGTTGCCGGGTCGAGGGCTTCCGGGTCTGGAATGACCTCAAAGGTTCGCTCGCCTTTCAGCTCAATGGCGATGCCGATGCCTTCCTGGTGGATGCGCGCGCCATCTTGCGCCAAGGCGACAAGATTGTCCGCAATTCCATCGTGCGAAACTGGCTTTCCGGTCGGTGCGCCATGACCGGTCTTTCACCCGGAACCTACAGCTTGGAAGTCAAGGCCGCCGGATGGCAGACCGCCATTCGTAGAAACGTCAAGATCACCGCGCACAAGGTCACGACCCTTGATCCGATCTATCTCCCGCGCGCCCCATCCACGGTCATCCATCGCTTCCGCTTTCCCGCTCTCAACCGTCCGGCCATCCGCAAACCGGGCGGGTCATTCCGTGCCCGCTTTCTCGGATTCGACACGAAGATCAATCATGTCGAACTGGTTCGGCGGGTTGGTCCGGCGGTGATTTCGCGCCGGGTAAAGTTCACCGAAGACAAAGCAGCGGCCCATTACTATGACCGTGAAGTAATCGTTCATCCCCCGGAGGACATGCCTGAGGGTCTTTACGACCTGGACATTCAGGTCACCGGCGGTCGACGAACCGGCACCAGCCGTTCACCTCGCAGCGTCCATGTCGTCCGCGAATGGCCGCATGATCCCGTGCTGGTCACCTTCGGACATCTCGATACTTCCGGCCAATATCAGGCCGAATACCTTGAGCGCATTGCCGGCATGGCCAACCTGATGGGCGCCGACCTCGTCCTTCAAAGCACCTCGGTGAATCCCGCTTACATTTCCGGCGCGCTTGCAAGACTCGACGTTCCGCACATCACCAACTTCGGCAATCACCAGTTCTACGGACATGAACATTGGTATGGAGATCCCGTCAACCGCATCGACTTCGGCCCTGACATCTCCGTGCTGAACTTCGGTCACCTTTGGTTCGACAAGGACTCCATCGCCAAGGCTGACCGGTTGCTCGCGGCCCGCCCCAAAGCGGACATGAACATCATCAACGCCTTCGAATCCAATGCGCCGATCGACTTCCTCAATCGCCACCGAATCCGTCTCATTCATGACGCCCATGGTCTCGGCCAGAAGGTCATGACCATCAAGGGCACGGAGACGCGACGCGTCGGCAAGGTGAATGCCATCAGTTTTCGCGTCATTCGCTTCCGCGACAACCGGGTTGTTTCCGCCACCTACAACGGGCACGCAACCAAACCCATCCCCTATGCCCGTGACGAAGAACCGCCATTGACCGTCACCCATTCGGCGCCCAAAGACGGCACCAGCAAAAGGATCACTTCCACCATCACCAATCGATTCCTCGATTCTTATCCCAACGGCCGCGTGACCTGGGTGCTTCCTCGAGGCGAATACCAAGTGACCGGCGGACGTTTGGAATCCAACTATGCCAGCGATGATCGGCGCTTCTCAGTTGTCACCGCGCGTGTGGATATTCCAGCGAAGTCGAAAACCACCCTATCCGTGGCTCCAACCCAGTAATGGAGCGGTTCCCTCCAATGGCTACCTGGTCAGATGTTGATCGAAAAACTGCGCCGCTGTCTCAAACGCAAACTCATGGCCGCCGGGTGAGATTGTAAACCAGGGTTTCTCCCCTCCACTCGGTTCAAAATATGGCGAGACCAGATCCACGCAGCGTTTCGCCTCCTCCGGACCGAATCCATCTGTCTTGCCGTTCGAGATGTGCAGTGGACGCGGTGCGACCAACAGCGCGAGTTCCGGGAGGTCAAAGTTCGGAAGCAGCCCGGGACTTGCGCCGCAATTGCAGTGACGATGGCGGTCGCGGATGAAGCTGAG
>JAYPXF010000003.1:56387-82825 GCA_038154405.1 Verrucomicrobiales bacterium
CATGCTGCCGAAGATGCCCTGCACGCTGGCCGCGGCAATACGCGGTTCCATCACCGCCGCGCTCAGTGCCAGCAAACCGCCGGTCGAGACACCGGTCACTCCAACGCGGTTGGGATCCACCAGCGGATCTGCGAAGACATGGTCGAGCAGGATGCGTTGGTGGGCGAAGAGCAGGCTATACCAGCCATGTCCCTCCAGGCGCAGTGATTGATCCAGATCGTGATGAGTGTCCTCGCCCGGTTCCATACCCACGTTTTCCATGGCATACACCAGGTACCCCGTTTCGGCGAATCGCGTCGCACAGGCGTGCTGATAACTGTCCGGTTGATCAAGGATCTGCGCCACCTTTCCGTGGCCCATGAAGCAGACGATTGTGGACTGCGGCTTCCCGGGCGGTTGGAGACGGAAGAAACGAAACAGGCGACAACCGTCCACCATCACCTGGAATTCGCGACGTTGATGGCTTGAGAGTTCGGTCGCCTTCCCAGGCACTATCTCCAGCTGGCGTTCGTAGGGGTAAAGCATTCGATCCGTGAATCGCGCGCGTTGTCGGATCTGCCATTTGGCGAAGGCCTCCGTCGATGCGGCCGATGGCGCAGTCAATGGTCGCGGTTTGGCTGCCACCTCCGCGTGCGAATGGCGTGGCGCAATGGAAGGTGTGTTCGAGAACAGGCCCGCCTTGAAGCCTTTGATTCCCTTGGCGGTAGCCAGGTCGACAATGCCCAGACACAGCCACCAAGCGGGCAGTCCTGCGAGCGTCTGTCCGGCCTTGAATTCCCGATACCAGATGGTCGCCCGTCCCTCGTTGCTGGTGCCGCCATAGCCGTCCTTTTGCCAGTGTTGCCATCCGAAGTCGCCCG
This sequence comes from Verrucomicrobiales bacterium, assembly GCA_038154405.1. Taxonomy (GTDB): domain Bacteria; phylum Verrucomicrobiota; class Verrucomicrobiia; order Limisphaerales; family JAYPXF01. The sequence continues at coordinate 57,248 of JAYPXF010000003.1, forward strand.
GCGGGCGTCGTCCCTCGAATGACCACGCGCCGGTCTGGTTGTATTCAAAGGCGGCGAACACGACCGTCGACTTTTGGAATCGAATCCGGACCTGATTTCCGGAACCGCCGCTGAAGGTGTAGCGAAACCTCCCAACCAGTTCGTCAGGCAGTTCCGTCATCTGGTAATCGCGATTGAGAAATGTCCTGACTCCCGGGCGGGAAACACCCGGGCTCAATTGCGTGCCGTCCACCGATTCAATCAACGCCTCCGCTGCGATCTGGGCCAATGAATCCCGCAGGCGTTGCGGATGATCCGACGAAAGCGAGTCCGGGTCGTGTTTCAGTAACGCCCGGGTCTCCGCCAGCTCGCCCATCGTCCCGTTGAGATGGAGTTTGGTGCCGGTCACGCGCACGCGCTTCACCGGATCGTCGCCGTCTTCCAACCAGCGCGGCCAGAGGCGGATGGTTTCCACGCCCGCCTCTGCGAAGCCTTCAATGCTGGCCAGATTTGGAATCAGCGCCAGTTGGCGGGCCTGGGGCAGCAATTCCCGAAAACGTTCCGCCTGCGGAATGCTCCGGACTCCGACGATCGTCTTCGCATGGTCACCGTGTTCGAGAATCACTTTCGCCACCTTGCGATCGTACTCGTCGCCCTGTTCCTTCAGGTCGAGCAACAGATCAATCCGTCCCCGACATGCCTTGGCCGCTTCGATGAGCGAAGGAATTCTCACCCCGCGATACTTCGGATCAAACCAGCCACCGGCATCGAGCTTCTGTAGTTCCGTCAAGGTAAGACCGCTTCCCTTGCCTCTGCCGTCGGTCGTTCGATCAACGGTCGTGTCATGGAGAATGTAGAGCCGACCGTCGCGGCTTGTCCGTACGTCCACTTCCACCGCCGTGGCTCCGGTCTCTATCGCCCGTTCGATGGCCGGCAGCGTGCATTCCGGTCGTTCCGCACTCGCTCCCCGGTGCGCGATGATCTGCGTCACGGCGGCCTCAACAGCCAACGCTGGGAGCAGACCGAGCAAAAGGATCAGGCGGTTCATTTCCGTTTTGCGTGTTTCAGCACTGCCTCCATGAAGGCGTTCTTGATATGAGCCGGTGCCGAGTGGCCCATGGTCGGTTCATTGATAACCTTCTTCGGCCCCGTCAACGCATTGTAGGCGGCGTAGCAGCTGGTCGGCGGACAGGTCACGTCAATGAAGCCGACGCTCATGATGGCTTCGGCTTTGCAACGGGTGGCGAAGCTGACAGCGTCAACGTATTGTGACGCCTTCAGGATCTTGGGATCCGGCTTGCCGTTCACCAGAGGAACAATCTTCGGCCAACCCGCAATGCGTCCGGCCGCGTTGCCGGTGTGATCGCAACCCGCAGGAACTCCGGTGCCGATGAAGGTCACGCGCGGATCCAGTCCGCCTGCCACCAACGCCTGGTATCCGCCTTGGCTATGACCCACCACTGCAACCGTCTTGCCATCCCATTCCGGTTGCGCAGTCAGGAAATCAATCGCCCGGACCAGACGCAGAAACATGCCCTTGAAGTAGACTTTCTCCCTATCGTCGCGACCGGCATGGCGGTAGTTCCGCAGCGGGCCGGCGTTCTGTTCCTTGTAGAAGTCACCGGGCTTTCCGTTGGGCAGGCCGTGTGCATTGATGTCCATGGATAGCATGTCCTTCGACGCGCCGGTCACCGCATTTCCAAGCGACGAACTTCTGACACCTGCGCCATGAACCCACAGAATGATCGGGAGGCTTTTCGGCTTGGCATCCTTGGGCTTCGCGAAGTATCCGGACACCGGAACACCCAGGCAGTTGATTTGCACATCGAAGGTCGGAACGCGTTGACCTTTCACCTCCGTCAATTCGGTCTTCATTGGCACTTTGGCCAAAGCGGCCTTCTGCTTCTTCCAGAACGCATCGAAGTCATCCGGCACGGGCAGACTCAAACCGATCTTCTCCGGTGCGATCGCCGCCGCCGCCAGCTTGCGGATCGCCTTCGTGCTCTTGGGCGCGTGCGTCACGGTGCAGCGCAGGAAACCCGGGCGCGACAACCTGCCCGAAACGGAGAGCGGTTTGCCGGTCAGCTTCAGTTTCCCCGAGCGGATCGCCTTCTTCCCGTCTTCGGACAGGGCGTAGGAGATCTCTCCATCGATGTCGTTGGCTTCTATCTTGAAGGTAACCTTTTCACCGACTTTGTAGATGGGGTCAGTCCGGTCGGTGGTGACTTTGATTGCCGCCGGGATGTCACCCAGAGAGAGGGTAAAAAGAAGGAGCGGGAGGATTCGTTTCATGGGCGAAGAATCCGTCCCGCTCCCGGTAACCGCAAGCGAAGAAGTAAGGGTCCGTTCAGATGCTGCGGGCGCGGTAGAAACGCATCGCTTCACCGGTGGCCGACGTGTCCGTGTACAGCGCGGTCGGCACGGCGAATGCGCTCAGCGACGTGTTGTGGAACTCATAAACGTGAATGGAGCCCGGCGGCATGGTGAACTGATGCACCGCGCCCTGTAACGGAACGGTCATGGTCTGCACGGCCACGTTCAATGCGTTGGTATTGTTGGCCCGCGGATCGCCGGCCAACGCATGCAGGCTCACGCTGCTGGCCGTGTCGAAGGGCAGTCGCAGGGTGACCGGGATGCTGTTGGCCAGTTCACGAGAAAGCACGATCACCGTGTATCCCCCGTTCCGCTGATAGGCGTGCACGTCGACCAGATCGACCTCCTGATCCGGATACTCGTTCTCGCCGGGCATGATGCGCGTTGGGTTGCTGTGTTGAGCGACCGGCACGCGCGGATCGAGCGCGAACTGATTGGCCATCTGCACCGAAATGAACGCCGGGGTGGGATGAAATCCGAAACCCGGATCACCATGACTCGCATAGCTGGTGCCACCGAAGAAGTGGAAGAAGTTCCCGGAGTGAACTCCCATTCGTTGCAGGCCGAGCATGGTGTCGAGCGTGCCCACGCCACCGGCGAGTGACTTGCCGAAGGTTTCCATTTCGTGTTGCACCGGAGTGTCGCCGGTTGGCAGCGGATAACCGGGACGGAATTCGTAGGTCACCAGATCGTACTCGTGACCGGCCTGCGCCAGATCGATCTGGGTCTGGCGGTGGATTGCGCCTTGGTAAAGCAGACGCGAGGCGCTGAATAGGAGCTACTCCTGGAAGTTTGCCACGTCGAGATCGGTTTCCCAACCGGCAATGTAGGGGCGATTGCCAGTATGTCGGCTGACGGAGCGTTGGTGACTGCGCTGGCACCGAAGTGATACTGCGCGGCGCCGTCCATTGGGCCACCGATCACGAGGACGAGCTTGTCCTCGATCGCGACGCAGTTCGGATTGGTGCGGATGATGTTGAAGAAGTATTCGGCGAGTTGTCCGTAGTTGGTGCCCTGCAGCAGCAGGCATGCGACCAACAGTCTGTGAATCCGGTAGGTCAAGTTGATCTAAAAATCCACGGCCGACGCCGGCACGACCAGCACCGTGCCGTGCCGCATCCGCTTGGCGGGCAATGACATCTTGTCGGACAAATGGGTCCAGGTCTTGAGATCCGGACTGGTGGCCAGGCAATAGGAGTGTTCGCTGTTGGGTGCGTCCCAATAGAGATGCCAGAGGCCGTTGCGCTTGAACAACGACGGGCCTTCCGACATGCGGTTCACGATCTTCGTGCCGGCTCCGACGATCGGTGGTCCGAGCTTGGTTTCGTACGGCCCCTGCATTCGCGGCGCAAAGGTTAGCCGCAGGTTCTTGCCGCCGCGTTCCTCGGCAAGCTCATGTTTGATGACCATCACCCAGCGATCGTCGTCCTTGTCGGGCGTTCCCCGGTCGTCATGGGCCAGGAACGGATCGATGACGCTGTATTCCGGATCCTGCGGACTGAAGAACAGCTCGGGTTTGGTAAACGTTTTGAAATCGCGTGTCCGGCTGGCGTAAGAGCGATGGTCATAGCCGTGCTTGTCACGACTCTTATCGCCATCTTTCAACTCCGCCTGCGTCGTTGAACTCCACAGGATCAGGAATTCCTTTTCTTCCGGATCCCAATGCAATTCGGGAGCCCAAGTATTGCGGACATCTTTGCGATCACCCCAGATGTCGATCTTCTTCGGTTCACTCCAATTCCGCAGATCGGGCGAATGTGCGTAGCCAATGCTCAGCGAGTTCCAACTCGTGGTCCAGACCATGTGGAAGACACCTTCATGGAAAACGATCGAAGGATCACGGGTGAGACTCTCGTTTCCCCACTTCGGAGCCGGCATCACGACCTTGCCGTCATTCAGCCATTCGAACTTCAGACCGTCCCGGCTGTGGGCGAAATGTACTCCCGTCTCACCGTTGCCGAGGAAGTAGGGAAGCAGGAATACGTCTTCTGATTCAGCCGACTGCGCGGTGGGAGAAATCATGAAACTAACCAATGCCAGAATGAGCGCATGGGTGGTCTTGTCAGTCATCGGTCGGACCCTAGCGGTACCCGATGTCGGTTCAACCCTGAATGGGGAGGAACTGCCGTGCCCCCAGCGAAAGCGGTCCAAGACTCCGGTGGGGAGAGCGCTTGTGGTGCTGCCGCATTCAGTGAATCTTATCTGCCCCGGGGATTCGTTCTCGGACGGGGGGCTTCGCGAAGCGTTTGCAACCAGGCGACCATGTCGGCGAGCGGGGCATCGCCCAACAGTTCGTAGCCGCCGGGCATGGCGGATTGATCGAGTTTCTCCCGCTTGTGAATGGCGGACTTGGCCACGCGGGTCTGCGAACCGTTCGGCAGCAGCAGGACAAGCTCGGTATCCTGCTCGTGAATCAAGGCGCCGGACTGCTCACCGCCGTCCTTGGTTTCCACCCGGTGCAGGGCGTATCCCTCAGTGATGCTCGCACTGGGTTGCAGGATGGCTTGGATGAGATTGTCGACCGTCAGTCTCGAACCGACTCCGGACAGATTCGGAGCGACCGCACTGCCTTTGCCCCGGACCCTATGACAGGCCGCACAGCCGGCTCCGCGAACGGTATCGTAGAAGGAATCACGCCCCCGTCCTGCATCGGCGCGATCGAGAAGTGTTTTGATGCCGGTGGCCGTGGCGACCTTGGGTTGCGGTAGATTCAGCTTCAGATCCAGATGCATCATAGTGGCGACGAGATCGCGATATAGTCTGGTGTCCTTGCCGGCTTTTGTGAGCACCGTTGCCACGCGTTCGCTCTTCCGTTGCGGTTCCATCTTGCCGAGCAGACGCAAGGCCGCTCGTCGCGTGTCTGGCTCGGGACGTTTTCCCAACACATCCAGAATCGTTGCCAGGTCGGCTGCCGAAACTTTCCATGCCTCCGGAACAGGCATGGTTTCAGCAGCTTGCATCGCGCCGTTCACCCGTGGATCCTGCGGGCCGGCTTTCCGGATTTCACCCAGGAGTTGCGAGACAATTTCAGCGGCGGCCGTGCCGACCGACGTCAGGCTAGCGGCGGTGGCTTGAATGGTCTCCTCCGTCGAGCGAAGACTGGCAACCTGCGTAACCACCTGATCACGCAGACCGGTGATTGCGGCATCGCGAAGTCGTTCGCTGCCCAAGGCGTTCCACAGATCCGGAAACGCGGTACGCGAACTGGCGATGGCGGGCAGCACGAGCAGGCGTTCTTCGTCATTCTTCAATGATCGATAGAACTTCAACAGATCTCGATGCTGGTTCAGGCGGACCGATGCCCGACCGAGCACTTTCAGATATAGCCTCCGGAGATTTGCGCTATCGGCTTTCTCCGCCCGTTGGATGAGATGGGAAACGGGAATCGTCTGCTCGAACTCGATACGCGATTTGCTGTTCGGCAGTTTCTTGGGGCGCGGATTGACGGCATAGGTCAGGGCCCAACTCTGCACTTCCGGGTCGATCTCAGTTTCGACGAGATCGAAGGCTTCCTTTTGTGTCAGCACCAGGTCCGCCTGCAGGCCAAGCAGTGTCGCGAGGCGGATGTTCGCGTTGGTGGAGGTCAGAAGGTTTTTCCGCTGCTCGGCGGGGAACATGTCGCGCAGGGCCTGCCAGGACGCGTAGAACACCAGACGATCCTTTTCCTTGGTCAGGTTCTGCAGAAACTGCACGGATTGGGCGCGGGATTGATGGACGGCCTGGACGGCTTCAAAGCGAACGCGCGGATCTGGATCATGCAATGCTTCCTTGGTCGCCAGTTTCAGGAAGCCGAGATCCCCTTCCGGATTTGAACCGAGTATGCGCAGGGCCTGAATCCGCAAATTCAGCGGATGGCGGTACATCGGGTTGCTCCATTCGAGGAAAGTGGTGACGTTGCTGCCATAATCAATCCGCCGCAACGCCCATGCCGCCCAAGTCTGTTGACCTCGACTGAGTTTCCCGCTGGTAACGGCTGCGCCGAGTTCATCACGAATGACGTCGCCCCGGCGCACAAGTTCATCCTGCGCATTCACCCGGCGTGCAGGCAAAACGTCCGCGCCCAATTCGGCCAACAATTCGGCAACCGTCATCTTCGAGTGGTTCGTATGTAGCGCCTTGCCCGGCTTCGCATCCTGATGGCTGATCTTGAATACCCAGCTGCCTTCCTTCCCGGTTTCGTAGTCGTAGTTGCCACCCCAGCCCAATGTGTAGAGTGATCCGTCCGGACCGAACTCGATATCGGTCGGACGATAGAGCATGCCATTCGGGCTGCGTTGCATGAACGGTTCCAGTGATCCGTCACGGAGTGCTCCTTTCCATTCCGGTCGATACACGTAGGTGCCGAACATCCAGTCGTTGATGAAGAAGACGTTTCGATACTCAAGGGGAAAGTTCTCGTGGGTCTGATACACGATCCCCGCGCCGCTGCCGGAAAATAGCGGGCCGCTCACCGGCACGGTGGGCAGATGCCCTTCGCCGGTCCAATGGCTGCTGTATTTGTGTCCCCAACCGAAGTGCGCGCCGAAGAACGGCATGATGATGCGATCACCCTGGGTTTGGTCGTTGTCGGTGCCAAGCCAGTTGAAGCCGTCGTCGAAGGCGATGTCCCACGGATTGCGCATGCCACGGGAAACGATCTCCAGATTCTCGCCCATCGGACCGCAACGCAGCACACCGCCTTCGCGTCCCCAGTCGTCGTCCCAGTGGTGATAGGTCTTCTGGTAGTTGTCCTTGGTGTATTTCTTGGGCGGATAGGAATCGGGCGCATTGGGCGGGTGCTCGACATCCCACAATTCGCGAAACGGACGTGGCGCGACGTAGCCGTATTTCTCCGGTCGGTTGTGTCCCTTGGAATTGCCCTTGGACATGTAAAGTTTTCCATCCGGCCCGAATCGCAGACCGTGCAGGGCGTGTTCGCGATTGCCGAGATCGGTGTAGATCACGATGTATTCATCCGCCTCGTCATCGCCGTCGAGGTCGCGCACGAGCGTCAGTTCGGGCGCATTGGCGACGTAGAGATCACGGCCTTTCCACACGAGTCCCTGGATGCTGTTGAATCCCCGCGCAAACTCCTTCCGCTGATCGGCCTCGCCGTCGCCATCGGAATCGATCAGCAGATGCACACTGTCCGTCGGCGAGTCTTCTTCGTGCTTGGGATATTGCGGCCCTTGGCCGACGAACATCCGACCACGGGCATCGAAGGCGATGGAGGTGGGTTTGTAGACCAACGGCTCACGGGCAAACACCGAGACCTTGAATCCATCCGGAACGGTCGGGAGGGCGGCCTGCTTCTTGGGCAGCAGCTTGAGGAATTCACCGTAGGCCTTGTCCGGTTTGAAGTCTTCCTTGCGATCATCGATGTGCATCAGCACTCCGAAGCGCAGACGAAAGGGCTCACCCTTCTTAACCAACACGTTCTGCTTCCGTTTGCCTCGCCCATTCAGCTCGCTTTCCCCCAACGGATTCGCAACGAGCAATCCGTTGTCTACCGCATGCCACCAAGGCCGGCGGAAATTCGCGGGATCGGCCATCAGCATCATGCCGGCGAACTTCCCGTCCGCTGAACCACTGTAGTCGCACCAATCGGATTGCTTGGTGCGGATGGATTTGAGATCCGTGCGACCAGAGCTGTTCAGAATCCGGCCGCCGCGTTTCATCGGCAGGTCAAAGCCCACGCGGAAGGCCAGTCCCATCTCCTCCTGATCTCCCAGCCAGTAATCCGATTCCTTACGCACAAAGGTGCTTTCGCAGATAATCAGGATGCCCTCCGGACGTCGCAGAATCGTGTAGCGGCACGTTTGCTCGCAGAACACCTTGTCGCTCCGATTCACCAACAGCTGGTTCCGCACGGCGAATGTTCCCCGATCCTTTCCACCTTGCGGTTCCTCGATGAACTCGCCGCCGATGCTGCGTGCCTTGAGCCGCCAGTAGTCGTTGCCACCCACATCCCCGAATCCCCACCACAAACCGGGATGATAGGTCTCATGGTCGCCGATGTCGCCTGGCCTGGGCGGATGATTGCGCGTCAACTGCACCTTTCCACCGGGAGCATGCAGGTGCTTGAAATACGGCCGGGTCGTGACCGGATCGTTCCACACATAGGTGGCGAAAGGGTTACCATCGACCGTAATGTGCATCTGCCCCGCTTCGCGCTGGAAGACAATCTGCGCGACGGAATCGAAGGACAGGAGAACGAGAATCAATGACAGGAAGCGGTGAACTTTCATGGGTCGGACGATTGCAATCGAATCCCGTTGATCGAACAAGTCGAAGGTTTCTCACTTTTCCCGCCGCCGCGACACCACGCATGCAAAAGTGCGTTGCCAGACCAAACAAGGCGGGCAGAATCCCATCATGAACACTTGGGGGACCAAACGGTGACTGGTTGGCAGCCATGAAGACCCTGCCAATCCTCTTCACACCGCTGCTCGGCTTGTTAGTTTGTAGCGCCAGCACCAATGTCATCGTTGTCTCGGAATCCGATGACCGCAGCGGGAGAGCTTTCTTCTTGAAAGAGTGCCTCATCCGCGGTCTGACGAATACCATCCAGATTGAGGAACTTTGAAATTGGGCGACCAATACCATACAAAAACACAACGACATTGAATCGCGAACGCAGAAGACCACCAAATTCGATGCAGTTCCGGACGAGGCAATACTCAAGCAGATCTACAAGATTCGAGAACAGACGCCCTCCTGCAGACCGGCCAAACTGCCGGATGAACTGGCCGACCTTCCTGGCATTGATACCCTCCGTGAATCCGATGCGAAGAGTCGGTCGGTTACCAAAGAGGAAGCGGCTTAATGCTTGCTGACAATATCCCTTCCTACGGACGAGCCGGTCGTTTGGTTCTACAGATCGCGGGGTCGCAAGATTACAGCGATCTCCATGCGGTGGTATCTGTATACGATCTTCATCGGGCCCAAAGACTTCGAAGCATATCCCGTTAGAAAGCCATTCATCGTTACAAAATATGCTCCGGGCCTGTAAGGGATTGCGGGCTAGAAGTAGAGACAGAGTGGTAGTTCACTCAATGAACGAGGTTGTGCAAACCCGGGAGCGCTCATCCTGCGTCAGCCTCGTAGCGGAGGTTTTCAGCCGGCGATGAAGGCGAAGCCTTCGATCCACACCCAGATCTTGAAATCTGCAGCGGCGTCGCGGACAAAGGCGCTCGCATGATTCGTATTCTATCTCTTGTCCTGATGCTGGGCGTCCTCGCCCCGGCGAGCGCGATGGCGGATTTGTCTGTCCCGCATTTCTTCTCCGATCACATGGTGCTTCAACGACAGGCGGCGGTGGCCATCTGGGGCAAGGCTGATTCGGACGCCAAGGTTACCATCTCATTCAAGGGAGAAACCAGCGTGGTCAAAGCGGACGCCAAAGGCCTTTGGCGGGTGAGAATCAAGACCGGCAAAGCGGATGCCAAAGGCGCAACCCTGAAGATCACTTCTGCGGGCAAGACCATCGAGATCAAGAATGTGCTCATCGGTGAAGTGTGGTTTGCCTCCGGCCAGTCGAACATGGTGTTCACGATGAACCGTGTTCCCGCCTATGAGGAACTCATCGGGAAATCAAACCACCCACTCATCCGCTATTTCAACGCGGCGACCGTCACCGCGATTGAGCCACAGGATGACATCGCCGGCGCATGGACGGTGTGCAATCCGGACACGGTTCCCGGCTACTCCGCCACGGCGTTCTTCTTTGCCCGCAAACTGCAACGGGAACTCGGCATCCCGATCGGCATCATCAAGTCCGCCTGGGGTGGCAAGCCGGTGGAAACGTTTACCAGCCGCAAGGCCCTCAACACACTTGCAGACACCCGGAAACTGGTAGCTGCCACCCTCGCCGCGGAGAAGACATACGATCCTGAGAAAGCCATGGTCGCCCATGAAAAGCGTCTGGAGAGTTGGCAGGCAGCCGTGAAGGCATGGAATGAGAAGCCGGCCGCCGAACGCAAGCGCCGTCCTCGCAAACCCGCTGTGCCGAAGCGACCGTTGAACACGGAAGGCAAGCCCGGCGTGTTGTTCAACTCCATGATCAACCCCTTCGTCGGCTACACGATCCAGGGCGCAATCTGGTATCAGGGCGAAGGCAACGCCAAGGTGGGGGCCGTTCCCTACGACCAGACGCTGCCGCTCCTGATCAACGACTGGCGCACGCGTTGGCAGGACGACTTTTCTTTCTACTACGTCCAACTGGCCAACTTCCGCGATCCCACCACCGAGCCGGGCAACAATGATCCCTGGCCGCTGTTGCAGGACCGCATGCGCCGGGTGCTCGACACCACCCCCAAGACCGGCATGGCCATCATCAACGACACGGGGGAGGCCAAGGACATTCACCCCAAGAATAAGCATGACGTCGGCGAACGCCTCGCCCTGTGGGCGCTGGCGAAAGATTACGGCAAGAAGATCACCTATTCCGGCCCACTCTATCGCTCCAGCAAAGCCAAAGGCAACACGATCGAGGTGACCTTTGATCAATCGGGCAAAGGCTTGAAGGGTCGTGACGGCAGCGAATTGAAACGCTTCGAGATCGCCGGCAAGGACAAGGTCTGGCACTGGGCCGACGCCAAGGTCACCGGGAAGAACACCGTCACTGTCAGCAGCAGGAAGGTCCGCAAACCGGTCGCCGTGCGCTACGCCTGGGCGGCCAATCCTGAAGGCGCCAACCTGGTCAACAGCGTCGGCCTGCCCGCTTCCGTCTTCCGCACCGACGATTGGGACGACGCGGTCCAGAAGGTCGACGTCAAGGCCCAGAAAGCCCTGAAAGAACGCCGCGCCCTCGCCGTCGAGATCAAGGCCCTGGCGGCGAAGAAGGCCAAGCTGGAACGCGGCACGGAGGAATTCCGCAAGGTCCTCGATGAGCAACGCGCATTGCTGAAGAAGTTCAAGGAGTTGGCCTCGAAGAAATAGCCCATGCTCTTCGCAGACCGTCGCCAGTTTCTACGGACGGGAATCGCGGCATCAGCGATTCCGGTGATCGGCCACGCAGCGGCGGGATCCGTCGCCAACATTGGCTCGGCTCGGCAGTTGTTTCTGGATGATGCGCTGATTGATTCAGATCGCACCAGCGGGGTTTCGCGCGAGATCAATCGGCCTTATCGGATCCGGCGGGTGTTGAAACCGGACCAGCCGTGGGAGGCGCTTGGCTTCATCTTCTATTGCAGTGTGGTGGACGACAACGGGACGGCGAAGCTGTTTCACGGAAGCTACGACGCGGAGAAGAAGAAGCACTTCGCGCTGGCAACGAGCCAGGATGGCATTCATTGGACGCGACCGAATCTGGGGTTGAAGGAGTATCATGGAAGTCGAAACAACAACCTGTTGTTGCCGCATGCGGTGGAGGCCAGTGTCTTTCTCGATCCGAATGCGCCAAAGGAGAAACGCTATCGCCTGATCTATTCACGACATTGGCCGGATCCGAAGACGGCCGGCGTCTACGTCGCTTCCTCGTCGGATGGCGTCCGTTGGACGGAATCCGACCAGCGCGTTCTTCCGTTTGTGCCCGACAGCCAGCATTGTGGATTGTGGGATCCACAGTTGCGCAAGTATGTGATCTACACCCGCAATTGGTCGCCTTACCGCTCCATCTGCCGCGTCGCCGTTGATGACCTCGATTCACCCTGGCCGCACGACTACTCCGTGCCACCGCATCACGTGTGGGGCAAACATCGGGTAGCGACGCTCAGTCACGAATTGCCGACCGTGATGGCGCGAGATGATCGCGATCCTGCCGGCGTTCAGCTCTACACCAACACCGTCATGCGCTATCCGAACGCGGCGAACACCTACCTTTCGTTCCCCGCCGCGTACCAGACTTTTACGGGGCCGGACTGGAAAGATCGGGCACTCAATGCCAACGACGGCACCTTTGACGTTCAGTTCGCCTCCAGTCGGGATGGCGTGTCTTGGAGTCGTCATCGGAAACCATACGTCCCCGCCGGTCACCACGATGGAATCGACCTGCGTCTGGTGAGCATGGGCCAAGGCATGATTCGTCGCGGACGCGAATTGCATCAATACTTCATCGGCTGGCCGCACACCCACGGTCGTCCGGTGGTATGGGATCGGGACAAACAGGATCGCGAGGAGTGGCTGAAGAAAGACCTCGGCGGCATCTATTGCGCCACCCAGCGCGTCGATGGATTCGTCTCGATGCATGCAAACCATCCAGGTGGCAAACTGACGACGAAGCCATTGCGATTCAAAGGCGACCGTCTGCATCTCAACTTTCATGCCGAGGGCAGTGGCGGGGTCCGCGTGGCCTTGTTCGACGCCGCAGGGAAGCCGCTACGCGGATTTGCCGCGAAGAATTGCGACTGGGTCAATGCCGACGCGATCGATCACGTTGTCCATTGGAAGTCCGGCACCGACGTCTCCGGCTTGGCTGGCAAGACGATTCGCGTGGAGTTCACGCTGCGCAACGCCCGCCTGTTCGCGTTTCAGTTCACCGATGCGAATCAGTCGCCTAAAGCGTGAATCGTGTTCTGTATTTCGCCTTTCACCGGTTTTCCGTTTGCACCTATGAGCTCATAGCGAACGGACATCTGCCAGACCGGGGACATGTCGTTGATCGCTAGCAGGAGAGTTTTGCCGTCCTTCGACAAGGATGCGGATTTCACGGCGTGAATCTTCTTGTCGTAGTGCCTGGAACCGTATTGCGCCGATCGTTTCAACGCCCAACTACGGACGGTGAACTTGTCTGCCTTGACCGAACCGGCGTCCAGCGGGTCCGAGAACGTGATTCGCAGACCGCTTTTCAAGGCCTGTAGTCCGATTGGCAGGTGGGCCGGTTTGCCGGTGGCGCGGATGCGGTAGAACCCGCCGGGTGTCTGGGTTGAGGTGGCCCACACGGACATGCCGCAGATGTAGAGATGACCGTTGGCGGGATGAAAACGACCGCGCATGGTGCCGGTGGCGAAATCGGGAATCGGCAGGCGACAAAGTCCGCCCTGCCACACGCTATCGAGGTTCTCGTGCGGGACGATTTCCAGACGACCAAATCCGTAGGAGAGATTGAGGAGCTTGCCGTTGAGCGGCCCCCAATTCTGGCTGTCGATCCAGAGGAGTTCGGCGGGGGAACGATCAAACTGCTTGTCGACCCAGCAGAGCGGTGGCTCCATTGCGGAGTCGGAGGTGTCATCCGGCGCGCCGTAGCTCCACATGTTGCCGTAGAAGTTCTTGCCCGGCACCACGCGGTTGATGCGGTTCATCGGGTTCCAATGGCCTTCCTGGTCCGTCACATAGAACGAGCCGTCCGGGTTGCGACAGACACCGTTGGCGGCGCGGAAACCGTTCGCGAGAATCTCGGTCCGGGAACCGTCCGCGGTGACCTTTAGCAGCGTGCCGTGTTGGGCGACCAACTGCGGGCGGGCATGGCGGGCGCTCTTGGCGTAGTAGAGATTGCCGTCCTCATCCGCCTGCAGACCCATGGCGAATTCGTGGAAGTGTTCGCTGACCTGGTGGTCGCTGTTGAAAGTCTCGTAGAAGTCCGTTTCGCCGTCACCGTTCAGGTCGACGAGCCGAACGATCTGGTCTCGACAAGATACGAAGATGTCGTCGCCGATCAGCTTCACCCCGAGCGGTTGAAACATGCCGGTGGCAATGCGGCGCCATTCCGTTCCGACGGCTTCCTCGTCGGCGATACCGGTCACGCGATAAACATCGCCGTCCCAACAAACGGCGATCGCCGCCTTGCCGTCGGGAGTGAAGTCGATACCGCCGAGCCGCATGCGCGCCCTCCAGGGATTGAGTACGGGTATGGAGTAGCTGTCCCACTGGAACGGCCCGTCCCGCTTGCCGCGGATGGTCACGGTGGCGACCGGCTCCGGATACTGCGCCGGGCCACCCGTGGTGAATTGCGCCAGATCCAACGGCTCCGCCTCGATCTTGCCACCGGGTTTCACGCCAATCAGGAAGGCGACTTTCAACGGCGTCTGCTTTGCCGGAATCTTCGCGATGACAAACCCGTCAGATTCGCGCGTCGTGATCGAGATCGCGCTTTTGGGCGCAACCGTCGTGCCGGCGTCGGCCAATCGCACCGTGAGATCGTGTTTCGATTTCCCGATATTCAGATGGCGGACAAAAACACCTCCGCGCATCTCGTGATGTTCGAGGATCTCCGTTCCGCCAACGTGGTAGGACATCACGATCTTGGATCCGTGGCGGTAGATGCCCTTGAAGCGTGCCCAACTGCGGGGCAACGGACCGAAGCGCCGGCCGTCCACGCCGGTGAATCGCAGATCGTCAAATCGTCCGGTCCTGGGATTGGCCCAGCCCGGCACGTCGGCGGTCTCGAACAACGGCTCTCCCACCGTCCGTGGGCGGGCCACATGTCGCCCGTTGAAATTGATGCCGTTGTAGTCGATGAATCCCTCACCGCTCCATACGCCCGCCACACGCAAGGTGTCGTGTTCAAAAGCGGACCAGTGCCTGCCTCGCGTGACTCCGCCCTCGCCCTCATCCAAGCGGATCCCGATCGCCTTCTGGGCGATGTTCGCATCCGGAGCGACGTAATCGGCCTGCTTGCCCTTGGGCCAGGGATTGGCTCGCTTTTCCGGCGTGGCGATTTCGTAGGTGCCGATCAGGTACGGTCCATAGTCCATGTCCTTCCATGGTTCGCGTTTGACCGGGGCGGGTCCGAGGCTTTTGCCTTTGGGAAGCGAATCCAGATATTCGTCGGTGATGTTGAACAGCTGGGAGCGATTGTGTGGCCGGAGATAGAACGAGCGGATGTAATGGATCACCGCGTACTTTTCGCGGGGCGTCAGCTGCGGTTGTGGTGCCATCAACCGCCAACCGCGGGTCATGGTCTGATACATCTTGTAGGGATCATTACCGTGCTGGAACTGCCCCTCGCTGAATCGCAATGACAACGGTATCGAACCCGCAAAGTTCAGGTCGCCATGACAGTTGTGACAGATCATCTGATAGATCTCCTGTCCCATTCTCACGACGCCGCGCGATTGATCCTTCACCAAGCGCCGGTGATCGATGTCCTTCTCATAAGCCGGCAGCGCGGATTCCGGCAGCAACAGAGTGCCCGGCGGCAGCGTGCCCTGATCCTGGGCCGACAGCGAACAACAGACAGCCGACAACGCGACCGCAAAGGAAAGTCTTACCCACGTATTCATCGTGCGCAGACATTAGTCCGGCCCGAGCTCCCGGACGAGAATCTTTGCTCCGACAGATTTACTGAACGGCTGACGCGATCAAATGGGCAGGCCTTGCCATGCATTCCCAAACCCCTGATCTTGACGTTGTGCGAGAGCGGAACCCAGTGCTCAACAGGATGACATGAGAAAGCTTCGGCCGATTCGATTGATCGTCATCGGACTGCTGCTCCTGGTGGGCGGCATTGTCTACGACGTTCTCTTTGCCGGGATTCCTTACCAGGATGTTCCACAGGAACTGCTGAATCGATATGCCTTGCATCGGAAGATCTCATCGATCCTGTGTTTGGCCGGATTTTCCACGTTTCTGGCGGGGGCAATCTGGAGCGCTTTCTGCTTGCTCCATCGGAAGAGGGACGCGCCGACCTCCGGGTGACGGTGTCTCGCTTCTACCCTCACCACCGGATAAACTTCGTCTGTGCGCATAGGACTTGCCAACATTCGACCCACCCGTTGCCGCGATGAGTCTGTCCAATTCGCCCTGCAGGCGATGGCTTCAGCCGAGGAACAGGCTGCCGACATCATCTGTTTCCCGGAGTGCTTCGTCCCGGGCTATCGCGCGGAAGAAACGAACACGCCGGTGGATTCGGAGTGGATGGAACAGGCGTGGGCCCAGATCGATGCGCAAGCCGGGGAGCTCGGGATCATGGTGATACTTGGGACGGAACACATCCGCGAAGACCGCAAACCGATGATCTCGGCAAGGGTGACAAATGCCGATGGCGCGTGCGTGGGATTTCAGGACAAGGTAGAGCTCGATCCCTCCGAGGAACCCATTTACGTGGCTGGCAATGAACGTCGGCTCTTTCAGTGCGGTGATGTGAATTTCGGAATCGTGATCTGCCACGAAGGGTGGCGATATCCGGAAACCGTTCGCTGGGCAGCTCGGCAAGGGGCGCAGGTGATCTTCCATCCGCATTTCGAAATCATTGAGGACCCGAATCACAAACCCGCGCAATTCGCCGATCCTTCCAACACCTTTCACGAAAAAGCGGCGATGTGTCGGGCCGCGGAAAACACCTGCTTCTACGCCACTGTGAATTGCGCACTTGCCGGTTCCACAACGACTTCCGCCGTGATCGATCCGGAGGGAACTCTCATCGCCCATCAGCCCTATGGCGAGTAGGGAGTTCTGGTTGTCGAAATCGATCCGGCCAGGGCGACACGATTTCTGGCCGACCGATTGAAGCCGATGGCAGCAACCGATTGACGGAAACGTTCGGTTGAGTTTCCAATCCGGGATGCGTTTCGCTCAATTGCTGTTGTTCTGGTTGACAGTCCAGGCGTCGGCCGTCCAACCGAACGTGCTGTTCATTTGTGTGGACGACCTGAACGATTGGGTCGGTTGCCTGGGTGGACATCCGCAGGCAAAGACGCCGTATATCGACGCGCTGGCGGCCCGGGGAACGCTTTTTGACAACGCGCATTGTCAGGCGCCCATCTGTGGACCTTCACGTGCTTCATTCCTGTCCGGACGCTATCCACATGAAACCGGTCTTTACGATCAGCCTCGGAGCAAGCAGGGCAAGATGATCGATGATGCGAAGAATTTTCGTGGTCAGCTACTTACCGAATACTTTTCGCAACACGGTTATGAAACGATCGCCGCGGGAAAGATCACTCATGGCTACCCGTTGAAAAAGGCGGTCAACATGGCGGGACCCGAGGGCCGGGCAGGCCCGAAACCCAAAGGTCCCAAGCCGCCGAACGATGTCCGGTTCAACTTTCGTCCCGACTACTCACAACCTTACACGGGGACCCAGACCGACTGGGCGGCGTTCCCGGATCGCGATACCGAGATGCCTGATCATCAGACGGCCGATTGGGTGATTGACCGACTGAATGAAAAGCGAAGCCGCCCGTTCTTCATGGCGGTCGGATTTCATCGTCCACACGTTCCGTTCTACGTGCCGCAGAAATGGTTCGATCAGCATCCGTTGGACAAAGTGATCATTCCGGAAATCAAGGATGACGATCTGCGGGATGTTCCCGAAATGGGTGTTCGCGTGCACGAACTGCCACGCTATCCGCAACTTCCCTGGCTGCGCGCGAATGACAACGAACAGCTGCGTAAGTGCACCCAGGCGTATCTGGCCTGCACGACATTTGTTGATGCGCAAGTCGGTCGCGTGATTCGCTCGTTGGAGAAATCTCCGCACGCTGGCAACACCATCATCGTGCTGTTTTCAGATCATGGTTATCACCTCGGCGAGAAGTCTCGCGTCTCCAAGCATGGTTTGTGGGAAGAAGCCACGCGTGTTCCCCTGATCATTGTTCAACCCGGCAAGGAACGGTCGCAGGTGTGTTCGCGTCCGGTCGGTCTGATCGATCTGTATCCGACGCTGCTTGAGCTTTGCGGGCTTCCCGCGCGCCAAGCGAACTCCGGCAAGAGTCTCGTTCCGCTCCTGAATAAACCATCTGATCCGCAGGTGCGCTGGCGCAAGTCGATCATCACCACTTACGCCCGAGGCAATCACAGTCTGCGTTCGCAACGACATCGCTACATCCGTTACCAGGACGGTTCCGGAGAACTCTACGATCATCGCCAAGATCCGAACGAATGGAACAATCTGGTTCCGCTCAAGAACCCCCGATACAGGTCTATCTTGAAGGAATTCCGTGCCCAGCTGCCGTCACTCGAAAGTGACTATCATCCGGCTGTCGGTTTTGGTGCGTTGAATGCGTGGTTTGAAGAATACTACCGTGGCTTGGAACAGAAACAGTGAGCAAGTCCGGCCAGCCGTTCGGTGGCGATTCAGCGAAAGCTCAATGACACCGGTTCGGGCACGGTCACTTCACCGGGTAGCAGGGTCAGTTTTCCCGAATATGTATCGATCGAGAATACCAAGAGATTGTTGCTCTTGCGATTAGAGCAGATGAGGTGTTTGCCGTCCTTGCTGAGAACAAAACTCCAAGGGCTTTTGCCACCCGAGCTGATGGTTTGAATCTTGGTGAGTTGGCCGTCCTCCCCAACGCGAAAAGCGACCAGGCTGTCGTGAACGCGATTGGAGACGTAGAGGGTCTTGCCGCTCGGGTGCAGCAGGACTTCGGCGGAATGGTTCTGCCGGCCGCTGTAGCCGGCTGGCAGGGTGGAGATGACTTGGAGTTCCTGGAGGCCGCCTTTGCCGTCATGGCGGAAGACGACGACGGAGGAGCCGGTTTGGTTCAGGACGTACAGTTGATCGCCTGACTCGTTGAGAATGAGATGGCGTGGGCCTTGGAAGGAATCGGAGGTGACGAAGTGGGATTGTCTCAAGGCAGCCGACTTGGGATCGACAGCGAAAACGTAGACTCGGTTGTTGAAGGTGTCCGGGACGAAAGCGTGTCTCATGTCCTTGCTGAATTCGACATCGTGGGCGCGGGCAAGTTTCTTTCTTCCCTTGGTAAAACGCGGCAGTTCGATTCGGGAAACGGCGCGCTCGGTCCGGCCGGATTTCAGCTGGAAGCTGGACACAACTCCATCGTTGAAGGATGCGCCGATGAGTAAACGACCGTTCTTCGAGACAGTCATCGAACAGAAATGCTCCACCCCGGAATCCCGCCGCCGAATTTCAGTGAGCGCGCCGTCTTCTTCGATTTGGAACGTGATCAGTTCACCGGTCTCACCGGTTGCCGCGCTGCGGATGCTGGCGTAGAGAAAACCGCCATCCGGGCTTTGCTCCAATACCGCATCGCTGGGCAAGGAAACCGAGCGCCGAGGCTTCGTCAGCTTGCCGTCCGCAAAGCTGCAGCTGTAGATCCCACCGTCGCCGTTGCGCAGGCCAGATCCAATGTAGAGGGTTTCGCCGGCAACCGCGTTTGTGAAGACGCAGAGGAACAGACTCAGATTCTTGTTCAGGCTTCTCATCGATTCCCTGTCCACTGTCGTGGGCGGCGGATCCTGACACAAGAATCTGTTCCGTGTAATCAGGTGGCAACCGGGGAGCAAATCTCGACCAGGTCGCCGTTGAGGTCGCGAACGTGGGATACCGTCTGACCCCAAGACTTCTGAGTTGGCCGAGTAACCGCTTTCACACCGGCGCTCACAGCCTTTTCGAAATCACTGGTTACGTTCCTAACGAGGATGGAGAGGCGAGCCCTTCGATCTTCCAGCGGTTCGGAAACTTGTCGGTTGCCACTTCAGAAGTAGGAGACAACAGTATTCCCATGTTGTGATTCTTTCCGCAGAATCCGTCACTCGATGCTCCATGGATGAGAAGGCTGACATATCCGGAAAACGAATCCTCTTAGTGGAAGATGAGGAAGTCACGCGGGAGTATGCGGCAAATGTCCTGCACGATTGCGGGTGCACGGTCCTGACTGCGGCGGACGGCCAGTCAGCGCTTCAATTGTATGAGGCGCAAGGCGGGCGCTTGGATTTGGTAATCACGGACTGGCGGATGCCGAAGATGGACGGTCGACAGTTGATCATTGAGCTGCGCGAACGGGGTTTCAAAGGTGCGTTCCTGCTGACCTCCGCCCACATCAACGAGAAAAACACCCAACACTTCCACACTGCTTTCCACATCGATCATCTGCTGCCCAAGCCGTTCAGTGTCGCGGAACTTAGGGAAATGGTCGCCCGAGTGCTCAAGTAGCCGGACTTCTTTGCCCATGCCTGGGGCGGTTCATGGTCAGACCGATTGCCAAAAGGGATTTCGGCTAGTTCCAATCGCAGGCCCAAGGGGGCGCCCATGGCCGTGCTGACCGCTTCGTTCGTTGCACCTTTCTCTAGTGCCACCCACTTTTTGGCGGGCCTAATGTCTGACTGTTTCCGTGGGTCGACTCAATGGTTACCCGTTGGGCCGTAAGGTCATGGATTGGCACTCTTGATGTGAAGCAGCCGCAAACACTTTTGGCAAATGGTCTAACGGAAAGCCGAGGCGGCCTTGCCGAGCAGTTCAGGTAATCGGTGGAGATAAAACTGGACTGGATTTGATCTGCCCGCGGAGATGAACGGCCACAGGCTTTCTCTTTCTTGACCCATTGTTTCAATCAATATACGGTGTCCTTTATTCAGCTGATGCACAACATATTGTGTGCCCGAGTTGAAAGAGCGAACAAGTGCCCTTGGTTACGATCGGGGGAGAATAGGGAATCGGGTGTGAATCCCGAGCGGTAGCGCCGCTGTAACGAGCGACGAAAGCCCACATTCGCCACTGTCCGAATCGGATGGTAAGGCCGGGCGAGTAGGATGACCTCGGAGCCAGAAGACCTGCTTGTTCCAACTCGTCAAGTCCGTCGGACGTTTCCGGCGGCTGCGGTTGCGCCAACAACCGGATGAGGGCAGTTCTTTGGCCGGGTTCGCCGGACATTCTCCCTCCCAATTGAATGCTATTCGGCGACCGGCATCGCCTCGGAAAGGCTGTATCATGCTCGACAGCGTCGACGTACTCGACAACTTCACCGGTGTGGAAGAGAACGACCATGTCGTTTACTCGTTTCGCGACAAGACCTTCAAACTCAACAAACGTCTCGCCCGCGAACGCATGGCGGGCAAACGGGTCATCAACGGCATCAAGACTGCCGAATTGAACGTGCTGCCGCTCAAGTATCCCGAGGCCTATCGCATCTACAAACAGATGAAGGCCAACCATTGGGAACCGGATGTCATCGACATGACCCGGGATTGCACCCAATGGAACTCGGGTGCGCTTACCGCCAAGGAACGTTGGATCATCGAGATGGGCGTCGGCTACTTCTCGGCTGCCGAAGGCATCGTGGGCGACAGCGTCTTGCATGTCATCGAGGACAACCTCACTGCGGCCGAACTCAAGCACGCCGTGCTTCGTCATGTCGCTGAGGAATCCATCCACATGGACTCGCTCCTGCATATCATCGGCAGCCTCAAAATCGACGTGGACGAAGTGACCGCCCGTTTCAATGACATCCCGTCCGTCCGGGCCAAGAACGACTACATCACCCGTCACATGCCGGAGTTGAAGCGCGGTATTGATCTACAGGAGACCGCCGGCAAGCAGCAGTTCGCAAAAGCGCTGTTCGGCATCACGCAGGTCATGGAAGGAACGCAGTTCTACGCCCTCTTCGCCATGATCCTCTCCCTTCATCGACAGAACAAGATGACGGGTATCGGCCAGATGTTTCAGTACACGCTCCGTGATGAATCCAATCACATCGCCTTGGGACGGTACATCCTCACCGAACTCATCAAGGAGAACTCCGATATCTGGACCTCTGAATTCCAGGCTGAACTCGTCGAGTTCATGAGCGAAGGCGTGAAGCTCGAGAAGGATTTCGTCCGCGACTGCCTGCCCGAGGACGCCGTCGGCATGACGCAGCAAGACTTCCTCGACTACGTGGACTTCAACGCTGACCGCCGTCTCGCCGGTCTCAACCTACCCACGCTGTCTGCGGTAAATGAAAACCCCTTCGCCTGGCTCGACGAGGTCATCTTTCTCAAGAAGGAAAAAAACTTCTTTGAAACCCGCGTCACCGAATACCAGACCGGCGGCAGTGTGAAGAACTCCAACGAAGAAGACCTGATTTGATTGCTCCCGGTAGGGACGACCTGCCGGTCGTCCGAAGACGCGCGGCAGCGCGTCCCTGCCATTTAGACTTCAAACCCATTGATTCCCATGTCCACAAACACTCTTTCCCTTCCGAACACTGACACCACCAACGCGCAACAAGATGACTTCCCCCAGGTCATCCGTCGTGAGAATCCGGCCACGCCGGATTCCAAACCCCGTATCGTCCCCTGGCTCGGGCATAAGATCGTCCATGCCGTGGATGCCGCCTGCGCGACTTTGGGGATCAGCGAACCCGTCGGCGCCCAGGTCAGCGCCGAGATCGAATTCCGCCTCAAGCGTGAACGCCCAGTCTTCCTGCATATCGAACACCTGCAGGACCTCGTCGAGGAGACCCTCATTGAAATCGGCCATGCTCGCGTTGCCCTCGCCTACGCCAAATACCGCGCCAAACGAGCTGCACTTCGCGAAGCCCACGCCGAGGAAGAAGCTCACAAAACCAACGAGAGCGGCCAGCTGGAACTTGTTGGCGACGAACAGATGATTGACATCCGCGCCCGCGTGGAATTCGCCACGATCGGCCTCGAACTCACCCTCGACACCGCGGAGCTCATCGATCGTCTCCTGCAAAGCGCCTCGGTAGAACTCACCCCGGTCGAACGCCGAGACACCATCATCCTCAACGCCCGCAGCATGCTCGATATCGACGCCGATTCCCGCTTCTTCGCCGCGCGCATCCTGCTCACCTACATTTATGAAGAGACCTTGCCCTGGCGCGTAACCGACGGCATTGACGCCCTCAAGACCGCGCACCGAAATGCCTTCCTCGACTACATCCCGCACGGCATCAAAATCCGCCGCCTCGATGAACGTCTTGCCAAGTTCGATCTGAATCGGCTAGCCGAGATCATTGATCCTTTCGCCGACTTGCAATTCGACTTCGTGGGCATCCAGACGCTCTACGACCGCTACCTCATCCACGAACGCCAACCCGACGGCGGCAAGCGCCGTCTTGAAGCACCACAAATCTTCTGGCTCCGCGTCGCCATGGGCCTGGCCATTCTCGAGACCGACAAACGTGAAGAACACGTCGCCGAGTTCTACAGTCTCTACAAAAGCAAACGCGCCTGCTCCTCGACACCCACACTCTTTAACTCCGGCACCTGCCGTCCGCAGCTTTCCAGTTGCTACCTCCTCTACTGCGGTGACTCGATCGAGGACATCACCGAGACCTGGACCCGCTTCTCCCTGCTCAGCAAATGGGCCGGTGGCCTCGGCTGCAGTTGGTCCGCCGTCCGTGGTACGGGTGCGCACATTCACGGCACCAACGGCGAATCATCCGGCATTGTTCCGTTCCTGAAAGTCGCAAACGACATCGCCCTTGCCGTCAACCAGGGTGGCAAACGTCCCGGCGCGCTCTGCAGCTACGTCGAACTCTGGCACGCCGACATCGAGGACTTCCTCGATCTCCGCAAGGAAACCGGCGACGACCGCCGTCGCACCCACAACATGAACACCGCCCATTGGATCCCGGACCTGTTCATGAAACGCCTCCAACAGATTGCATCCGGTGAACTCCCCAAAGACGCCACCTGGACCCTCTTCCGCACCAACGACGTTCCCGATCTTCCCGAACTTTCCGGCCAGGCCTTCGAACAACGCTACCTCGAATACGAAGGACAATTTGCCGCCGGCCAACTGCATGGCCGCCAGGTCCGCATCCTGGCCCTTTGGAAAAAGATGATCGAAGCCCTGTTCGAGACCGGACACCCGTGGCTCACCTGGAAGGACCCCGCCAACCTTCGCTCCCCGCAGGACCACACCGGCGTCATTCACAATTCCAACCTCTGCACCGAGATCACGCTCAACACCAGCATGGACGAAGTGGCCGTGTGCAACCTCGCCTCCGTCAATCTCGACCAACACCTCACTGACACCAACCAACTCGACCACGACAAACTCCGCGGCACGGTCCGCACCCTCATGCGGATGCTCGACAACGTTATCGACATCAACTTCTACCCCGTCGAAGCCGCCCGCAACGCCAACACCCGTCACCGCCCCGTCGGCCTCGGCGTCATGGGCCTGCAGGACGCCCTCTATCGCATGGGCATCCCCTTCGACACGCCCGAAGCCGTCGCCTTCAATGACGAGGTCGTCGAAGCCATCGCCTATCACGCCTACACCGCCTCCTCTGAACTCGCCGCCGAACGCAGTCCGTATCAGACCTTCAAGGGCTCAAAATGGGATCGCGGCCTCCTCCCGTTGGATACCCTCGACCTGCTCGAAAAGGAACGCGGCCAAACCATCGACGTCAATCGCGACGCCCGTCAGGACTGGAGTCAACTCCGCGAACAGATTGCCCAACACGGCATGCGCAACTCCAACTGCCTGGCCATCGCCCCCACCGCCACCATATCGAACATCATGGGCTGCTGTCCCTGCATCGAGCCCAGTTACAAGAACATCCACACCAAGTCCAACCTCTCCGGCGAGTTCATCCACACCAACAGTCACCTCATTGAAGATCTGATGAAGCTCGGCCTTTGGGATGAGGAAATGCGCAACGACCTCAAGTACTTCGATGGCTCCGTGCAACCCATCGTCCGCATCCCCGAACACCTGCGCCACGTCTACAAGACCGCCTTCGAGATCGAACCCACTTGGATTCTGCAAAGCGCCGCCGTCCGCCAGAAATGGATAGATCAGGCCCAGAGCACCAACCTCTGGCTCGCCGACAACGACGCCAGAAAAGCCAGCTTCATGTACCGCGAGGCCTGGCAACGCGGCCTCAAGACCACTTACTACCTCCGCACCCTCAACAAGAGTGGTATCGACAACGCCCACCGCGACCGCAAAAAGGAATCAGCCAAAGCCACCGAGCAGGAAATCAAAGCCTGCTCGCTCGAAGCCATGCGCAACGGCGGCGAATGCGAAGCCTGCCAGTGATTCCGTTACCCACCGTACACGTCGTGTGATCTGAGATCCTGGGCGCCGATATCCCAAAATCATGGCGCAAGGAAATCCTCTACCAATACTACGACGGCGGCACACCCAGGAAACGAGGCCCGTACAACATGCCACGTCACGAAGGTGTCCGCGACAACCGCTACAAGCTCATCTCCTTCTACGACCACCAGGCCTGGGAGTTCTACGATCTCAAGGAAGATCCGCAGGAACTCAACAACCGCTACGGCGACTCCGCCGTGAAAGAACAGGTACATCGTTTGAAGCGACGACTCGAGGCGTTGAAAAGACGGTACGGCGTTTCCAAACGATAAGATCGGTGCCAGTCGAAGAGATCAATGCCGATTTGCCGGTGGACCGCACGATATGATGGGTAGTGATGGGGACTACTTGCCTATCTCAACACCCAGCTTTCGCAGACGATCGATGATGTCGTCCCGATTGCGTATCCAAAGATCGCCCGGATCAATCTCGTTGCTCCGGCCGTCTCTGGTGTTGACGATCCAGATTTCGAAGGGGCGCTGCTTGTGGTCGTGCGCCGTTGCGATCCGGATCGACTGCACCGCCCTCGAGGCGGTCAAGTGAAACCTTGGAGGCAACTGCGGATTCGTCTG
>JAYPXF010000004.1:0-31215 GCA_038154405.1 Verrucomicrobiales bacterium
CGAATTCTCCTGCCGCATCACCTTCATCGCGACCGTGCGCCCGATGGTCTTGTCGGAGCATTGGATGACGTTGCCCATCCCGCCCTTGCCGACCTGCCGCAGCGATTTGTAGCGCTTGGCTGTTACCCGGGTTTCATCGAGCGTCTCATGGATATGGCTGAAGGTGGTATCCGTGGATTCCGGTTCCTCCACCTGAAGACACTCGTGGCCGCAATTCGGGCATGGAATCTTCCGATGCGAGAACGATTCTTCCACCGGGAAGACCATTCCGCAGTCTTCATGAGAACACTGAAACCGGACGTCCATGCTGGAGCTCGGGAAATTGTGCGAGCAAGTACGCAAACTGCGAGCAAATTAGCATCAAAGTTGTTCAAAATAGGACTGGCAAAAGAAAAAGCCCGCTCAGATGAGCGGGCTTTCGGCTTTCGAAACTGATTGGAGACCGATTCAGTCTTCCTTCTCTTCGGCCGGAGTCTCGCCGCTGGCGCCTTCCACCCATTCGAGGACGGCGAGCTGAGCGGCATCACCGCGACGCTGACCGAGCTTGATGATGCGGGTGTAACCACCGTTGCGATCGGTGTAGCCGGGCGCGATCTGGTCGAAGAGGATGTGCACGACATCTTCTTGGTTCCGCCAATTCTCGCGGACTTCCTTGCCCTTTTTGGACGGCGTGCCGCGGAAGAAAGTACGGGCACTGGTCTTCAGGCGGGAAGCGGCCAGACGGCGGGCGTGCTGCGTATTCTTCTTGCCGAGCGTCACCATCTTCTCGGCGATGGAACGGGCGGCCTTGGCCTTGGCGAGCGTGGTGGTCACCTTACGCTTCTTGATCAGGCTACAAACGAGGTTCGCCAGCATCGCATTGCGGTGCTGTCCTTTGCGGCCCAACTTGGCCGTAGATCTCAAGTGACGCATGGGTCTGTCTTTCTCTGCTTGATGTTTCTCGCGGGATCAGGCGCCGAAGACTTTCTCTTCCTTGGGCGGATCCAAAAGCGACTGGTCGATGGACATGCCGAGTCCGAGGCCGAGCTGCACGAGCTTGTCCTTGATCTCGTTGAGCGACTTCTTGCCGAAGTTGCGGTATTTGAGCATGTCGCTCTCGGTCTTCATGGCCAGCTGGCCGACCGTGGTGATATTGGCGTTGTTCAGGCAGTTCGCTGCGCGAACGCTGAGCTCGATCTCGTTTACGCTCATGTTCAGGAGCTTCTTGAGCTTGAGCTTCTCTTCGTCCTGCTTGTCGACAACCTCTTCGAACTGGATCGCATTCTCGTCGTAGTCACAGAACACGTCGAGGTGGTGACGCAGAATGGCGGACGCCTGAGTCAGGGCGTCGTCCGGAGTCATGCGACCGTCGGTCCACATTTCCAGGACGAGGCGGTCGTAGTCGGTGCGCTGACCGACACGGGCGTCTTCCACACCGTAGCGGACGCGCTTGACCGGGGAGAAAATGGAATCGATCGGGATCACGCCGATGGGCTGATCCGGAACCTTGTTGCCGTCACCGGGGCAAAAGCCACGGCCAACCTTCACTTCCATCTCCATGCTGAACTTCTTCTTCTTGTCCAACGTGCAGATGACCTGCTTGGGATTGACGACTTCAACGTGCTGGTTGAGTTCGATGTCGCCGGCCACCACTTCGCCATCCTTGTTCACATTCAGGATGAGATGCTGCGACTCGTGCGTGTCACACTTGAAAAGAACCTTCTTCAGATTGATCACGATTTCGGTGACGTCTTCGACGACCCCGGGAACGGTGGCGAACTCGTGCATCGCACCGTCAATCTTGACGGAAGTGATGCTGGCGCCTTCGAGTGAGCTGAGGAGCACACGGCGCAGGGAGTTGCCGATGGTGTGACCGTAGCCGGTTTCAAACGGCTCCGCGAAGAATTTGGCATATGTATCCGTGGCAGTTTCTTCTTCCTTCTTCAACTGCCGCGGCATTTCGAACCGACCTAGACGTATTGGCATTTTCTATCTTTCTGTATGCAATTTTAACCTGGCCAAACCCGGCTGAATTCCCGTTCTCCGATAGGCCCATATAATTGCTGTGCACTCCCACCCAGGAGCACACACTTTTTAACGGGAATAAAATTCGACGATGGTCTGGATATTTCCGACCGGTTGGAGTTCATCCAGCGTGGGGAGACGCAGCAGCGATCCCTTGAAACTGTCCTTCTGCAGCTGCAACCATTCCGGCACCGCGCGGTTGCCCGAAAGTTCGAGGTTGCGGGTGGCGAGCTGACGTGAGCCGCTGGAATCCTTGACTTCCACGACGTCGTTCACCCTGACATGGAAGGAGGAGGCGGAAACTTTCGTGCCGTTCACGAGAATATGTCCGTGGCTGACCATCTGGCGGGCGGCTGCACGAGTGGTGGCCAGACCGAGGCTGAAGACCACACTGTCCAACCGGCTCTCAAGGATCTGCAACATGATTTCACCGGTAACCCCGCGCTTGGAAGCGGCGGTGGCGTACGCCCGGCGGAACTGCTTTTCCTGCAAACCGTAAAAGAAACGGACCTTCTGCTTCTCCGCCAACGCCAAGGCGTAGTCGGTCAGCTTGCGGCGGCCACCTTTCGGGCCATGCTGACCCGGACCATAGGGACGACGCTCAAGGTATTTGGACGGCCCGAAAAGGGGCGTTCCAAAACGGCGACTCAGACGAACACGTGGACCTGTATAACGAGACATTTTCTCTTCGAGTTAAAGTGTTTCAGACACGACGCTTCTTGCGCGGACGGCAACCGTTGTGCGGCACCGGCGTGATATCCTTGATGGAGTTGATTTCCAAGCCAATGGCCTGCAATGCGCGAATGGCGGATTCACGACCGGAACCGGGTCCCTTCACGCGAACTTCCACTTCCTTCAAGCCATGCGACATGGCCTGGCGGGCGGCGTCCTGCGCGACCTGCTGAGCCGCAAACGCAGTGCTCTTGCGGGAACCGCGGAAGCCTACACGACCCGCGCTCGACCAGCTGATGGTGTTGCCGCGCATGTCCGTGATGGAAACGAGGGTGTTGTTGAAAGTGGCAACGATATTGGCAATCCCGCTGGCAATGTTCTTGGAACCCTTCGCCTTGATGATCTTGGCAGGGCCGGCATCATCTTCACCGAGCAACTGGGCGGCGGTGGGAGCGGAGGCAGCTCCGTCATCCTTCTTGGCGTCCTTCGCGTCCGCTTTCTTTTCACCTTTCGCGGCGGCCTTCTCTTCGGCTTTGGCAGGAGCCTTTTTTTCCGTTGCGGGGGCCGCAGCTTCCGTATTCGGAGCTTCGGCTTCCTTCTTTTCGTTTTCTTCAGCCATTGGTCAAAAAAGTTGTTCGATTACTTACTGCGCTTGGCGCCCACGGTTTTCTTCGGTCCCTTGCGGGTGCGGGCGTTGGTGGAGGTGCGCTGGCCGCGGACCGGAAGTCCACGCTCATGGCGAATGCCGCGATAGGCGCGGATGCTCTTGAGGCGCTTCAGGTTCATGGTGATCTCACGACGCAGGTCGCCCTCGACCACGTATCCATCTTCCTGGATCACGTGAACGATCTTGGCGAGCTGATCCTCGTTCAGATCTTTCGCACGAACGGCGCCATCGATCTCGGTCTTCTCCAAGATCTCGGCGGAAAGCTTCGGGCCGATGCCGTAAATGTAGCGCAGAGCGATGTCGATTCGCTTCTCGCTGGGAATGTCGATACCAAGTATGCGTGCCATGACTAGCCTTGACGTTGTTTGTGACGCGGGTTCTTGCAGACGATACGCACCACACCCTGGCGGCGAATCACCCTGCAGTGTTCACACAATCTTTTGACTGACGCTCTAACTTTCATTTTTCGTTCAAATCCGGGCTGTCAAAAACGACCTGTCCTTTGGACAAGTCGAAAGGCGACAACCTTATGTTAATTCGCGATCCTGTTTCAATTGTTAATTTGCGGTCCGCGTCTCGCCGCGTCACGAACGCGACCAGCCGATGACCATTGGGCAGTTCCGCATCGAATGCCCGATCGGAGCGAACCCCGATCACGCAACCTTCAGCGAAGATGGAATCTTCTCCGAACATGTCAGGATCTCCGGGTCACCCTTGGTGACAAGCACGGTGTGCTCAAAGTGAGCGGATGGCAGCCCGTCCTGGGTCACCACCGACCAACCGTCGCTCAAAACCTTCACCTGCGGCGTACCGGCATTCACCATCGGCTCAATCGCAATGGTCATGCCGGGCTTCAACTTGGGTGAGGAACCGCGTTTCTCGACGTAGTTGGGAATCTGCGGATCTTCATGAACCGACTTCCCGACGCCGTGACCGACAAACTCGCGCACGATGCTGAAGCTGTTGCTCTCAACATATTTCTGGATCGCACGCGAAATATCGACGACCCGATTCCCGGCCCGAGCCTGGGCAATACCCTCGTAAAGACTCTTCTCGGTCACATCCATCAGGTTCTGCGCCAGCGGATCGCATCCGCCAACCGCCACCGTCAGGGCATTGTCACCGATGAAGCCCTCGTAGCGGATGCCAACATCGAGACTGATGATGTCCCCAAATTGAATCCGCCGCGGTCCGGCCAAACCGTGCACCACTTCCTCGTTCACCGAGATGCAGATGTTGCACGGATAATCTTTGTAACCGAGGAACGCACTCTTGGCCTGGTAGACCTTGATCCGTTCACCGGCATACTCGTCGATTTCGCGGGTGGTCACCCCCGGTTGTATGAAGGCCGCAGCCTCTTTCAACACGGTGTTGGCCACCGCTCCGGCAATCCGCATCGACGCAATTTCTTTGTCGTTCTTGATTTTAATCATTTTCGCGGATTCCCGGATCGTTCTGATATGCGACACCTTCCGGCATTGCCGGTCGGCTCGCTCACCCATTCAAGGAACAATCCGTCCGGTGGATAAACCACCGTTCGTCGGCGCCCAATCGCGCCAAAATTTCAAACAACTAAAAGCGGCCACGCACGCGCGGTCCCTTGCGGCCTTTCTTGCCCTGCAGGAACCCGTCGTAGTGACGCATCAGCAGGTGCGATTCCATCTGACGCATCGTGTCGAGGACCACACCCACCGAAATCAGGAGACTCGTGCCCCCAAAGAACTGTGCGACCAGGTAATTGATCTTGAACTGATTCGCCAACATCATCGGAATGATGGCAATCAAGGTCAGGAACACCGCACCAGCCAGAGTAATCCGGCTCATCGTGTGGTGTAGGAAATCACAGGTCGCCTGCCCCGGACGCACGCCGGGAATGTAACCACCATGCTTCTTCAGATCGTCCGAGATCTGCAGCTCATTGAACTGCGTCGCCGTCCAGAAGTAGGTGAAGAAGATGATCATCAGCGAGTAGGTGCCGATGTAGACGAAGCTACCGTCACGGAACAACACGGCCGCGTCGGAGAGCATCTTCAGGTCGAGCGATTTGCCCAACATGCTGAGGATCTTCTCCGGGAACATCAGCAGTGCCTGGGCGAAGATGATCGGCATGACGCCGGCGTAGTTTACACGCAACGGCATGAATGAACTGCTGCCCTGCACCATCTTGCGACCAACCTGCCGCTGGGCATATTGCACCGGGATCTTTCGCTGTGCCTGCGTGATCGCCACCGTCGCAGCGGTTACCGCGAACAGGAAGATGAACAGAAAGATGCCGTGGAAGAACTTGAAGCTCGCCTCAACCCCTTCCGGCGGGAAGAACATCTCATAGAGAGATACGCAGGCTTGCGGGGCCTGAGCAAGAATACCGATGGTGATAACCAAGGAAATACCATTGCCGATACCACGATCCGTGATCTGCTCACCCAACCACATCAGGAGACATGTGCCGGTGGTGAGAATGAAGGTGGTCTGTATCCGATACCACCAGACGTTCTCCGAAATCACCAGTTGCCCTTCAAAGCCTTGGAAAATCTTGGTTGGATTCTCCCAGGCAATCGACATGACCATGCCCTGCCCCAGACAAAGCAGAACGGTGAGGTAGCGTCCATACTGGATGATCTTCACCCGGCCACCCTCTTCGCGGGCCAGCTTGGAAAGAGTGGGAATCACTGCGCTCATCAGCTGAATGATGATCGTGGCGGAGATGTAGGGCATGATGCCCAATGAACCAATGCCGCAGCGCTCCATCGCACCACCGGTGAACAGGCTGTACATCCCCAACAATCCGGGTCCTTCGGCCTGCTTGGCCATCTTGTCGAAGTAGTCCGCCAAAGCTGCACCATCCAACCCCGGAATCGGGATCATCGAAACCACGCGACAGACCACGAGGATCATGAGCGTGAAGAAGATCCGGGACTTCAGTTCCGGGATCTTGAAGCAGTTGGCAAAGGTTGTGAAAATGCCCTTGAGCATGGCTGGGGATCAGTAACGAAACTTAGTCCTGATTCTCTTCGGCCTTGGCCTCCTCGGCAGCGGGCCTGCCACCCACCACTTCACAACTTCCCCCGGCAGCCTCGATGGCTTCCTTCGCAGCCTTGCTGAAAGCATTGGCCTTGACGGTGAGCTTCTTCTCCAGCTTGCCACGGGCAAGGATCTTGATGCCGCCGTTGGCCTTGCCATTGGCAAGACCGGCCGCCTTGATCACGTCCACATCGACGGTGGCACCGTCTTCGAAGCTGTTGAGTGTATCGAGGTTGATCGGATGAAAAACGGTGGTGTGCTGCGCATTGCTGAAGCCGCGCTTGGGCAGGCGACGATAGATCGGCATCTGGCCGCCCTCGAAGCCGGGGCGGATGCCCTTGCCCGAACGGGAGCGTTGACCCTTGTGACCACGACCGGACGTCTTGCCCGTGCCGCTAGCCTCACCGGAGCCGAGGCGCTTCTTGCGGTGCTTGGCACCTTCGCGAGGTTTGAGAGTATGTAGTCGCATCTCTGCTTAAACTGTTTTGGTTACGCTGCGGTTGCAGCTTCTTCTTCTTTCTTCTCTTCGGCCGGAGCGGCAACGCTGCCGATCGGGTCCTGACCGCGCAATTCACGGATATCGTCACGGGTGCGAGCTTCACGCAGCGCCTTCAAAGTCGCCTTGGCGAGATTGGCCGCATTGCTTGAACCCAATGATTTGGTCAAGACATCATGCAAACCGGCAGCCTCAAGGATCGCGCGAACGGTCTTGCCGGCGATGATCCCCGTTCCCTTGGAAGCAGGGCGAAGAATCACGCGAGCACCGTCATAAACCGAGTAGCACTCATGTGGAATCGTGTTGCCGGCAATACTCACCTTCTTCATCGAGGCCCGGCTGTTTTCACCGGCCTTGCGAATGCAGTCAGCAACTTCGTTGGCCTTGCCCAAGCCGATTCCAACCTTGCCCTTCTTGTTTCCAGTCACGACGAGTGCACTGAAGCTGAAGCGACGACCACCCTTCACGACCTTGGAAGACCGGTTGATGAAAAGGACCTTTTCGGTGAGTTCGTCGCCATGCTCGTCCAGCAAAGGTTCACGCTCGCGGCGCTGGCGATTGCCACCACGATTGCCACCGGGACCACGACCACCGCCACGGCCACCTTGACCGAAGCGTCCACCGCCGTAGCCTTGGCCTTGGCCCTGATTTCCGTTGGATGCTGCGGGAGCAGCTTCTGCTGCCGGCGCTTCGGCTTTGGGGGCCTCGGCCGCGGGGGCCGGTGCTGCCTCAGCCGGAGCTGACTCGGTAGTCTTGTTTTCTTCTTCAGCCACTTTTCGTTTCTCCGATTCTCAGTGATTAAAATTCGAGGCCGGCTTCACGCGCCGCATCAGCCAGCGCTTTTACCTTGCCGTGGAACTGGGCGCCGCTGCGGTCAAACACCACTCTGCCGATACCCACTTTCTTGGCACGTTCAGCGGCTTCCTTGCCCAGCTTCTCCGCACTGGCCACGTTGGCCCGCAATGATGCCTGGTCGGGAGCGTCCTTGTGCATGGAGGATACGGCGGCGAGCGTCACGCCCTTGTCGTCGTCCACAAACTGCACGTAGATGTTCTTGCCCGTGAAACGCACACTCATGCGCGGGCGTTCGGCCGTGCCGTTGATGTTCTTGCGGATGCGCCAGCGGCGGCGCTGCAACAATTTTCTTTTCTGTTCGGGTCTCATTTTTCTGCGGCCACGATTTCCAACCGTGCACCAGTTTAATGTTACTGAACCTTCTTGCCTTCCTTACGGATGATCTGTTCGCCGGCGTATTTGACACCCTTGCCCTTGTAAGGCTCGGCCGGGAAAAACCCGCGGATTTCGGAGGCGGCGAGGCCGACGGCCTGCTTGTCCGGTCCGCTGATCGTGATCTTGGTCTGATCTTCCACCACGGCCTTGGTGTTGGGAGGCAGTTCGTAATTGATCGGGTGAGAATAACCGAGGGCGAGGTCGACCACGTTGCCCTTCACGGCGGCCTTGAAACCAACGCCGTTGATCTCGAGCTTCTTCTCAAATCCCTTTTCGCAACCGGTCACCATGTTGTTGATCAAGGCGCGAACCAAGCCGTGCTTGGCCCGGGAATCCTTGGTATCGTCCGGACGAGTGACGATCACATTGTTGTCCTCGATGGCAACGGTGATCGTGCTCGGGTAAGCCCAATCGAGCTTGCCTTGGGGGCCTTCGACATAGACGGCGCCGTCCTTCAGTTCCACCTTCACCTTATCCGGGATGGCGACGGGCAATTTTCCAATACGTGACATAGTGCTTGCTGCTTAAAGTTTGTTTCTTACCAGACGTAGGCGAGCAGTTCGCCACCCACATTCTGGCGACGAGCCTCGCGGCCGGTAATGACGCCGTGGGAGGTGGACACGATGGCCGTGCCCAGTCCGTTCCGCACGCGGGGGACCTCACCGGAGCCGACGTAGCGGCGCAGTCCGGGCCGGCTCACGCGCTTCAGGCCTTCAATGACCGGGCGGCGTCCGTTGTATTTCAGTTCAATGGTCAAAGTCTTCGTTTGCTTTTCACCGGAGGACTTGAAGCCATCGATGTAACCCTCCTGCTTGAGGATCTTGGCGATGTTCTCCTTAGTTTTGGTGTGCGGCATGGAGACGTCAGGCAACTCGGCGCTGATCCCGTTGCGGATCCGCGTCAACATGTCTGCTATGGAATCGGACATCATAAGGCTTACCAGGAGGCTTTAGTCACACCCGGAATCATTCCGGAGAGTGCCAGTTCACGGAAAGTGAGGCGCGACACACCGAACTTGCGGAAGTAGGCGTGACGACGACCGGTGATGGCGCAGCGGTTCACGACGCGGCTCGGGCTGGCGTTGCGGGGCAACTTGGACAGACCTTCGTAGTCGTGTTCGGCCTTCAACTCGGCACGCTTCTGGGCGTAACGGGCGACGACCTTCTGCTTCTTCTTGTTTCTTTCTACCAGGGCTTTTCTTGCCATAACAAAATTCCTTTAGGCGGCTGCAGCTTCTTCTTTCTTCTCTTCCTTCTGCCCCTTGGTGTTGGTGGCGAAGGGCATGCCCATGAGCTTCAACAGGTCATAGGCTTCCTCATTGGTCGGGGCGCTGGTCACGATGGTGATGTCCATGCCCTGCTGGCGGCTGACCTTGTCGAGGTCGATTTCCGGAAAGATGCTCTGATCGGTGACACCCATCGAGTAGTTGCCGCGGCCGTCGAACGATTTGCCGGAAATACCGCGGAAGTCGCGAATGCGAGGCAGCGCAGCAGCGACCAACCGATCGAAGAACTCATACATCACGTCGCGGCGGAGCGTGACATAGCAACCGATCGGGTAACCCTGACGGAGCTTAAAGTTGGCAACGCTCTTCTTCGCCTTCGCCGTGACCGGCTTGCGACCGGTGATGGTCTGCAGATCCTTGGCGGCGTCATCGAGCGCGGACTTCTCCAGCTGGCAGCTGACGCCCATGTTGACGACGATCTTCTCGATCCGCGGGATGCGATGTACGTTCTTGTAGGCGTACTTTTCCTTCAACGCCGGAACAACCTCGTCGGTGTATTTTTTGTAAAGTCGAGCTTCCATCTTTAACCTTCAGCGTTTTCGGCCGGAGCGGCCTCTTCGCCGCCACCGCGTTTTGCGGCGCGGGCATCAAATTTCTCGGCGAGCATCACGTTGGAGATGTCGATCGGACCTTCGCGGTCGATGATCGCGCCCTGAGGATGCAGCTGGCTCTTCTTCTGGTGCTTCTTCTGCACCCGAACGCCTTCCACAATCACCCGGCCAATGCCTCGCTGGACCTCGATGACCTTGCCGCGCTTGCCTTTGTCGGCGCCGGCGAGGACCACCACTTCATCACCTGATTTTACGTGACTCTTGCTCATTTCTTTTTCACAGCACCTCGGGAGCGAGGGATACAATTTTCATATAGCGCTTTTCGCGCAGTTCACGGGCCACCGGGCCGAAGATACGCGTTCCGCGGGGGTTGCGGTCCTTGTCGACAATCACGCAAGCGTTGTTGTCGAAGCGAAGGACAGAGCCGTCGGGGCGACGAATGGCCTTCTTGGTGCGCACCACCACGGCATCGCACACATCGCCCTTCTTGATATTGCCGTCGGGGGCGGCTTCCTTGACGTGCACCTTGACGACGTCGCCAATGTAACCGTAACGCTTGGTCTGACCGAGCGCGTGGATCATTGACACCCGGCGAGCGCCGGTGTTGTCAGCCACATCCAGTAGTGATCGCAGTTGCAACATAATCTTATTCCTTACGGGTTAAACGAGATCGGCGTCCGGGTTACGTTCTTCAACCTTCACCAAGGCCCAGCGCTTCATCTTGGAGAGCGGGCGGCTCTCGGCGATGCGCACCGTGTCGCCGATGCCGGCGTCATTGGTGTCGTCGTGGGCGTAATACTTCTTGAACGAGGTGACGGTCTTGCGGAACTGCGGATGGGGGAAACGACGTTTCACCTTCACCACAATCGTCTTGTCCATCTTCGTGGAGACCACTTCTCCAACGACTTCACGCTTTCTCTTGGTTGCTTCTTCGGACATATCGGAATTCTAAATTAGGCAGCTTTGGCTTCCTGGTTCTTCAGGACGCTGATCTGGGTTTCGACGCGGGCGATGTCCTTGCGCAGCAAACGCAGGCGCGAGGTCTTCTCGAGCTGGGCGCTCACCTGCTGCAGCCTCAGGTTGAACAGTTCCTGCCGCAGATCCCGGCCCTTGGCCGAGAGTTCCACGATCGTCATATCTTTCAGTTCAGACATCTTCATAACGCGTATCTCTCTTCAAATTTCTCAGCGCTTGATGAAGCGCGTGCGGATGGGGAGTTTGTTGGCCGCCAGACGCATGGCATCGCGAGCCACGGACTCCGGCACACCATCCAGTTCAAACAGCACCGTGGCCGGACGAACGACCGCCACCCAAGATTCAACACCGCCTTTGCCGCCACCCTGACGAACTTCCAACGGCTTCTTGGAAAAGCTCTTGTGCGGAAAGACGCGAATCCAAAGTTTGCCTTTGCGCTTCATGTGACGCGTGATGGCAATACGGCAGGCTTCGATCGTCTTGGTATCGAGCCAGCATCGCTCGGTCGATTGGAGGGCATAGGACCCGAACGCGATGGAGTTATCGCGAGAGGCGAGTCCCTTGCGGTTGCCCCGCATCATTTTGCGGTGCTTCACTCTGGCTGGCATCATTGGCATAGCGGCAAATCTTTCTTTCTAAATCGCAAACTTAACCGACGCGCGTCACGGACTGCTTCTTCTCGTCCTCTTCAACGCACATCCAACATTTCACACCGATGATTCCATAAACGGTGGAAGCTTCGGCAAAACCATACTGAACATTCTCACGCAGTGTGTGCAGCGGCACACTGCCATCTCGGTATTGTTCGATGCGTCCGAGCTCCGAGCCACCGAGACGGCCGGCACAACGGATGCGAATGCCCTTCACTTCCTTCAGGCCCATGGAGGTCTGAAGCGCCTTCTTCATGGCGCGCCGGAAAGCAACGCGACGTTCCATCTGCAACGCCACATTTTCGGCCACAAGCTGTGCATTGGCTTCGGGGCTCTTGACCTCAAGGATGTCGACGTAGATCTCCTTGCCGGTGATCTTCGCGAGATGTTCCTTGATATTGTCAATCTCCTGACCCTTGCGACCGATCACCACACCCGGCCGGGCGGTGTAGATCGTGATCCGGCACCGATTGGCGGCGCGTTCGATCGTGATCTTCGGCACGGCGGCCGACTCGAGTTTCTTCTTCAGGATCGAACGGATCTGATGGTCTTCCGCGAGCAACTTGCCAAACTCATGCTTCGGAGCGAACCACTTGGAGTTCCAGTCGCGACGAACGGCGAGGCGGAAACCGATAGGATGTGTCTTCTGTCCCATGACTAAAAATTCTTATTCGCTGTCTTCAGTTGCGGCGGCGGCCGGAGCGGCCTTCGCTTCGCTGCTCAGCACGATGCGGATGTTTGTGCTGCGCTTGATGATCGGGCTGGCCGAGCCACGGGCCCGCGGACGGAAACGCTTCATCACGTGTCCCTTGCCGGCGGTGGCTTCCTGAACGATCAGGTCCTCGCGCTTCAGGTCGTGGTTGTTCTCCGCGTTGGCGATGGCGCTGTTGAGCGTCTTGGCAACGGCTTTGGCCGACTTTCGGGGGACGAACATCAGCTTGGCAGCAGCTTCAACCGCCGGGAGGCCCTGGATCTGCCGCACCACTTCGCGTACCTTCTGCGGCGACATGCGGAAATCTTTGTAAATGGCTATAACTTCCATGGTTACTTCTTGGGATTGGTGCCGCCGTGACCCTTGAACGTGCGGGTGAGCGCAAATTCACCGAGCTTGTGGCCGACCATGTTTTCCGTGATGAACACCTGAACGAACTTGCGTCCGTCGTGGATGTTGAAGTTCAGTCCAACAAATTCGGGAATGACCGTTGAGCGGCGTGACCAGGTCTTAATCGGGGCGCGCGAGCCGGATTCCTTGGCCGCTTCAACCTTCTTCAGCAGCTTGTGGTCAACGTAGGGACCTTTTTTAAGAGAACGTGCCATAATTCAAATTCCTTATTTGCGTTTGAACAGACGGCCATCGCGACGCTGCACGATGAAACGGTTCGAGTACTTCTTGCGCTTGCGGGTCTTGTAACCCTTGGTGATGACACCCCAAGGCGTCACCGGATGACCGCCACCAGAGGTGCGGCCACCGCCACCACCCATCGGGTGATCCACCGGGTTCATCGCCACACCGCGAACCTGCGGGCGCTTGCCGAGATTGCGATTGCGACCGGCCTTGCCGAGGATGATCTTCTCGTGATCCGGGTTGGAAACCTGACCGATCGTCGCGCGACATTTTTCATTGATCTTGCGAATTTCACCGGAAGGCAGCTTCACCTGACCGTAGCCGCCGTCGCATGCCATCAGGATGGCAGATGAGCCGGCAGCGCGAACGATCTGACCACCCTTGCCCGGATGCAGCTCGATGTTGTGAATCTGCATGCCGGCGGGAATTTCACTGATCGGGAGGCAGTTGCCCGGAGTCGGCTTGGAGCCGGGGCCGTTCTGCAACACGTCACCGACGGAGATGCCGTTGTGGGCGATGTAGTAGAACTTCTTGCCGTCCGAGTTCTTGACCAGCGCGATTCGGGCCGAACGGATCGGATCGTATTCGATGGCCTCCACGGTCATATCCCCATCCTGCTTGCGACGGAAATCGATCGTGCGGACCTTCTGCTTGTGGCCGCCGCCAATACCCCAGGCCGTGATGCGACCGGTGTTGTTACGACCACCCGTCTTCTTGCGGGTGTAGGTCAGCTTCTTCTCAGGCTTCTTCTTCGTGATGTCCGAGTAATCGGAGACCGTGAAGAAACGGCGAGACGGTGTGAATGGTTTGAAAGATTTGACTGGCATCTGCTTACATCAGGTTGATTTTGTCACCCTTCTTCAACGTCACGATGGCCTTCTTCCAGGAGGCGTCGCGACCCACATGCTTGGTGCGTTTACGGCGGGACTTGCCACGAACATTCATGGTGTTCACCGCAACGACCTTCACTTTGAAAAGCTCTTCCACGGCGGACTTGATCTCGGTCTTGGAAGCCCGGCGATCAGCCTGCAACGTGTATTGATTCAACGGCTCCATCGGACGGGTGCTACCCTTCTCGGCGGTCGTGCCACGCTGGGGCTTCTCCTTGTCCTGCAGGAGCGTCGCCTTTTCCGTGATCCGGACGGTCTTGATTACGTCGAATGCGTTCATGAAAATCAGTTCTTTGCCAGCCGCTTGCTGACGGTTTCGAGTTGGTCCTTGGCGACAAGAATCTTGTCGTATTTCAAGGTATCGTAAGTGCTCAGTTCAGCGCCATTGGTCAAGGCAACGTAAGGAATGTTGCGAACAGCCAAGGCGAGGTTTTTCTC
This sequence comes from Verrucomicrobiales bacterium, assembly GCA_038154405.1. Taxonomy (GTDB): domain Bacteria; phylum Verrucomicrobiota; class Verrucomicrobiia; order Limisphaerales; family JAYPXF01. The sequence goes on from JAYPXF010000004.1 coordinate 14,225, forward strand.
GGCGTCAGCCACGACCAACACGGTCTTGTCGTTGATGTCGAGCGCTTCCAACGCGCCGACGAAATCCTTCGTCTTGTGCGAGCCGACCTTCAGATCATCTATGACGATTACGTCTTCAGCTTTCAATCGCTCGCTGAGCGCCTTGCGCAGGGCGAGTTTCTTGGTGGCCTTGTTGACCTTTTTCGAGAAATCACGCGGACGCGGTCCGTGGACCACACCACCACCGGCCCAGATCGGGGAGACGACCGAACCCGCACGAGCGCGGCCGGTGCCCTTCTGACGCCACGGCTTCTTCTTGGTGCCGGCGACTTCGCTGCGCGTCTTGGCGCAGGCTGTGCCGGCTCGTGAAGCGGCCATGTGCGCGACCACCACGTCGTGAACGGCCTGTTCGCCTTTCTCGTCTTCGATCACGTCGAAGCCGACTTCAACTTCGCCTGCAGCGGCGCCTTTCAAATCTTTGACAGCTACGTTCATGGTTATGCCTTCTTGGGCTTCTTCTTCGATTCGCGGATGACGACGTAGTCGCCGTTCGCACCAGGGATCGCGCCCTTTACGAGGATCAAATTGTCGTCTTCCCGGATCTGCACGATCTTGAGGTTCTGCACCGTACGTTGGCGCTGACCCATGTGACCCGGCATTTTCTTGCCCTTGTCGACCCAACCCGGGGTCGAACCCGCGGCAATGGAACCAGGGCGGCGACGGAATCCTTTCTGACCGTGCGATCCCGGACCGCCGGCGTAGTTGTAACGCTTGACCACACCCTGGAAGCCACGTCCCTTGGTCAGGCCGATCGCGTCGATGTGATCACCGGCGGCGAAGATGTTCGGTCCGACGGTGTCACCCGGATTCAGGTCGAGCGTGAAGTCGCGGAATTCCTTGATGCGCTTCACCGGGGTGCTCTTGCCCTGCTTCAGGAAGTGACCGGTCATCGGCTTGTTGATGCGGCTTTCCTTCTGGTCATCAAAGCCCAGCTGGATCGCATTGTAGCCATCGGTCTCCTCGGTCTTCTTCTGCAGCACCCGGTTCGGGCCGGCGAGCACGACGGTGACGGAGATCACCTGTCCGCTCTCGTCGTAGACGCGGGTCTGTCCAATTTTCTTTCCAAGCAAGCCAATCATTTCAACTAGATCTTGATTTGAATGTCCACACCGGCGGGGAGGTTGAGCTTCTTCAGCTCATCAACCGTCTTGGCCGTCGGTTCAATGATGTCCAGCAGACGCTTGTGCGTGCGCTGTTCGAAAGTTTCCTGCGACTTCTTGTCCACGTGCGGGGAGCGCGTGACCGTGTAGCGTTCGCGGCGGGTCGGCAGCGGGATGGGCCCGGCGACGCGGGCGCCACTGCGTTTCACGGTTTCGACAATGTCTGCGGCCGACGTATCGATGACGCGATGGTCGTAGGCCTTCAGTCGAATTCTTATGCGTTGCTGTGCCATGATATAAACTAGTTAGATTCCTGCCGGACGTCCGGCTGCATCAATGATCCCGTCCGCGATCTGCGGCGGTACTTCTTCAAAACTCAGGGGCTCCATCGAGAACGAAGCGCGTCCCTTCGAGAGCGAACGCACCGCGGTCGAGTAACCGAACATTTCCGAAAGCGGAACGTGACAGTTCAAAATCGCCATGCCCGCACGGGACTCAACCCCCGTCACCTGGCCGCGACGACGATTGATGTCGCCCAGCACATCGCCCTGATACTCATCAGGCGTGCTGACTTCCACCTTCATCACCGGCTCGAGGAGAATCGGCGCAGCCTTCTTCACCGCTTCACGCAGTGCAAAGATGCCCGCCATCTTGAAAGCCTGTTCGCTGGAGTCGACGTCATGGAATGATCCGTCGATCAGTTCCACCCTCAGGTCGATCAGCTCGTAATTCGCAATCACGCCCGTGCGGATCGCCTCACGAATGCCGTTCAAGGTCGGCTGAATGAACTCCTTCGGAATCACCCCGTTGGAAGTCTTGTCTTCAACCTCAATACCAGCGCCCCGTTCATTCGCCTGAATTTTGATGACCGCGTGACCATACTGGCCTTTGCCACCGGTCTGACGGATCAACTTCCCTTCCGCTTCAGCCGAAGCGGTGATCGTTTCGCGATAAGCAATCTGCGGCTTGCCGGCGCGGGACTCGCACTTGAACTCACGCTTCAGGCGATCGTGAATGATCTCCAGGTGAAGCTCGCCCATCCCGGCGATGATGGTCTGCCCGGTCTCTTCATCCGTGGTGACCTGGAAAGTAGGATCTTCTTCCGCGAGCGAAGCCAACCCGGTGCCGAGTTTTTCGCGATCAGCGGAGCTGCGCGGCTCGATGGCCATCTTGATGACCGGTTCCGGGAAAGTCGGCGGCTCCAAGGTCATCTGATCACCGAGCTCATTCAAGGTGTCACCCGTGGAGATGAACTTCGGACCGACAAAAGCGGCGATGTCACCCGCGTAAACCGTGTCAACATCCTCACGTTTGTCGGCCTGAATCATCAGGAGACGGGAAGCGCGCTCCTTCTTCTTGGTGCGCGGATTGTAAATCGTGTCGCCCTTGGAAAGCTGACCACGATAGACCCGGAAGAAGACCATCTTCTTGATCACCGGATCGTTCCACAGCTTGAAAGCCAAGGCGGTAAACTTCCCGTTGTCGTCAGTGACAACCTCGACATCGTCCTTGCCCTCGATGTGACCGGTCGCAGCCGGGATATCGAGCGGGGAGGGAAGATAATCAACCACCGCATCGATCAGCAGTTGGACGTTCTTGTTCTTGAAGGCGGAACCGCCCAGAACCGGAACAAATTCATTCGCGCAGGTCAGTCGACGAATCGCGTGCTTCAGGGCCACCGCGTCCACCGGCTTGTCTTCCAAGACGAGGTCGGCGATTTCGTCGTCCTTGTTGGAAACCGCATCAACCAGCTCCGCCAAGGCGCGACCCGCGATGTCTTCCTGCTCATCGGTCAGATCGCGAATCTCAAAGTTAAGCCCGGCGTCGTCCGTGTAGTAGACGGCCTTCTGATTGACCACGTCGATCATCCCTTCAAGGGAGTCCTCGGAGCCAATCGGAAGGCCGACCGGATAGGCATACGCTCCGAGTTTGGACCGCATGTCGTTCAGCGCGGCATCAAAGTCAGCGCCGACCCGGTCCATCTTGTTCACGAAGGCGATGCGCGGAACATTGTATTTGGTCGCCTGCCGCCAAACCGTTTCGGACTGGGGCTGCACACCGGCCACGCCGCAGAAGACGGCGACCGCACCGTCGAGCACCCGCATGGAACGCTCAACCTCGGCCGTGAAATCAACGTGTCCCGGAGTATCAATTATATTGACCCGGAACTTTTCGCCCCCGAAGAGCTTGAAGGTGTCGTCCGCCTTTTGTTCCCAGTAACAGGTGGTGGCGGCGGAAGTGATCGTGATGCCCCGCTCGCGCTCCTGGGCCATCCAGTCCGTGACCGTGTTGCCGTCATGGACCTCGCCGATCTTGTGGACCAAGCCGGTGTAGAAAAGAATGCGTTCCGTCGTCGTCGTCTTGCCGGCGTCGATATGGGCGGCAATACCAATATTGCGCGTCCGTTCGAGCCGGTAAGGCCGATTCGGCGAATTCTTTTCTGACGACTTTTCGTCCACTATGTCAGCGACGTAGTTCACTAAATTGATCTGTTTTCAGCAGCTTGCCGATCTTGGGACTTCCCGCACGACGACTCTGCTTTCATCGTCCGACTCGCGTCAGGCGATAAAAAATCCCCGATAGTTCTCAGCGACCGGGGCGCGCTATAGTAAATATTGTCTTACCAGCGAAAATGGGCGAACGCCTTGTTCGACTGGGCCATCTTGTGGACTTCGTCGCGACGGCGAATCGAAGACCCCTGACCCTGGTAGGCATCCATTATTTCGTTGGCGAGGGCGTTCTTAAGTGGTTGCCCCTTTTTTGCTGCTGCGAACTTGACCAACCAGCGGACTGCCAAGGAAGCGCTCCGATCGGAGGTCACTTCCATGGGAACCTGGTAGGTGGCGCCACCGACACGGCGGGGCTTCACTTCCAACCTCGGCTTCGCATTGTCGACCGCACGCTGCAGGATCTCCAGCGGACTGGTATCCTTCTGTTTGCCCGAAATGATGTCGAATGCTCCGTAGACCACCCCTTGGGCGACGCTCTTCTTCCCATCCTGCATCACAGTGTGAACCAGGCGGGTGACCAAAGCGCTTTCATACTTCGCATCCGGATGCACCGGACGTTGAACAGCTCTGCGACGACGTGACATATAAACTCTCTAAATTCTAAAAATTACTTCTTGGCTTCCTTCGGGCGCTTGACGCCGTACTTGGAGCGGCTCACTCGGCGCTTCTCGACGCCGTTGCAGTCCAGTGCACCACGAACGATGTGATAACGAACACCCGGCAGGTCAGACACCCGGCCACCACGCACCAGCACAATTGAGTGCTCCTGCAGGTTGTGGCCCTCGTCAGGGATGTAGGCGATCACTTCATAGCCATTGGTGAGGCGCACCTTGGCAACCTTACGCATGGCGGAGTTCGGCTTCTTCGGCGTACGGGTCATGACCTGCACACAGACGCCACGTCGAAACGGGCACTTCTGCAAAGCCGGAGACTTCGACTTCTTCGTGATCTTCTTGCGCCCTTTACGGACGAGCTGGTTAATCGTCGGCATCGTTAAAAAAACAGTGCAATAATAGCCTTTTCCCCGGATTCCTGGGAAAGGGAGCGGGAGATTACGCAAAGAGCGTTCCACCCGCAACTAAAACCTAAAAAAACTTTTAACTTTTTTCGGACAGCGCTTTCAGGCGCGATCCACGCCCCCAATTGCGAGGACGAAGAGCCGCGGACAATGCCCAAAGTGAAGGGCCGTGTAAAGCACTCGGATAAAAAAAATGCAGGACTGTTTTTTGTGTATCCACAGACGAAATGCCGGTAAACGAGGCCCATGCACAAGATGCTGATTGCCGTTTCGACTGCCACCGCAATTACGAGTGTTTCCGCCGGCGTCGTGGATCGCTCGGCACCCTTGGAGAAGATTCCCGGTGATTTTCAGCTCGCTGACGGCCCGGCCTGGTCGGGCTCACTGCTCTACATTCCGGACGTGAAGGGCCGGAAGCTCTACACCTTTCAGCCGAAAGGCAAGAAGCTGAGTGTGCTTTTGCCCGACTCGGGAAGGTTGAGCGCTTCCTTCTTCAACCACGGCAAGCTCCACGTATCAGACAATGGCAATTCCCGGATCTCGCTTCTCCAAGGAAAGCAACTGGTCCCAATCGCCGGTCAGGACCCGAAAGCCAAACCGCCCCGTCGTCCCAATGATCTCGTGGTGGATAATCAAGGCGGTGTCTACTACACGCTGACCGGGCCCAATCAAGTCATCTACATAGCTCCCGATAAAAAGCAATGGGTGGCGGTGGAAGGGATCACCAGCGCAAACGGCATCACGTTGTCACCTGACGGCAAGACGCTCTACGTCGCCGCGTATCGCCCCAAAGAGATCTGGGCCTACGACATCGTCGGCCCCGGAAAAACCGCCAATGGCCGCAAGTTCGCCACCATGGACGATGGCGAGGAGCTTGGCGCGGACGGCATGTGCATCGATCGTGCCGGCAACGCCTACTGCGCCGGAGCCACGGACGTCTGGATTTGGAATCCCAGCGGCAAGTTGCTCGACAAGATCCGCACGCCTGAACGTCCGATCAATTGTGCGTTCGGAGACTCTGACTTGAGGTCCCTGTACATCACGGGCTTCGGTGGACTGTATCGCCAGCGCATGAACGCTTACGGTGTATCGCCACACCCGGGCAAGGTTCACAATCGTCCGGACGCCAAATTTCAGCGCCCGCAGACTGAAATTCCGGAAAACGTCACCGCTCATCTCGACGTCGTCTATGCTCAAGACGGAGATCGCAAGTTGCTGACGGACATCTTCGTGCCGAAGAGTCAGCAGGAATCTTTACCTGCGATAATGGTCGTACACGGCGGAGGCTGGCTGAATGGAGACAAGACCAAGTTCCGGGCACTTGCCGTGAAACTCGCATCCCTCGGCTACGTCACTTCCGCCATTCAGTATCGGCTCGGTCACGAGTCAAAGTTCCCGGCCGGCGCCCAGGATTGTTTCGCCTCGATTCGTTTTCTTCGCGACAACGCCAAGGATTACCAGGTCGATCCCGATCGCATCGGCGCTGTCGGCGGTTCCGCCGGCGGCCATCTCGTCGGTCTCATGGCAACCGGTTGGAATGACACCGGATTGAAAGGCAGATTCGACAAGAGCGAGGCCAGCGCAAAACTGACCGCTGCCATCGTCATGGCCGGACCGATGGAAATGCTCACCGGTTCCGTCGCGGAACGCTCCGTTGCCACCAACCTGAAGAAACCTTCCAACTCCAACATCTGGCTCGGCAAGACCGTGAAACAAGATCCCCATCTGTATCGTCGGGCCGACGCTCATGCGCACATCTCGATGGATGATCCCCCCCTGCTCTTCATGGTCGGCGAACACGACAAGCCGGAACGCAATCAACCTTCCCGAGACTTGCTGAAGAAACTCGGCGTCCCCACCGGTCTCAAGATCTACAAAGACGGTAAGCACGGCTGCTGGAACCAGTTGCCGTGGTTCGACCTGATGGTCGAGGACATGGACAAGTTCTTTTCGACTTGGTTGAAGAAATGAACCCGCACACCGGACTCGCAAGCTCGTCCCTCCTATCGGCCGGGCTGGGATTGCTCGTCGGCTGCGCCTCGCCTTCGTCATCGGATCCGCAGGGTAGTCACGACCGCCGGATCGCCGGTTTTCAACAAATCGAATCTCGCGTATCGGAAACCGAATGGGAGAACACTTTCTTCCGCATTGCTCGCGACATTCACCTGCTGCCCAAACTTCATCGTGAAGTTCGCACGACGAAACCGGAACTGCTGGCTTCGCGAGATGGAACGGAATTCCTTTTCCGCGCCCCCATCCAATTCATCGGCAAGGACCGGTTGGAACGCAGGGCATTCTTGCAGTCAACGATCCGCAACTTGTTCGGATCATCACCCAAACCCGATTTCCAACAGACACGGAATCAGAATGGCTTCGATCAGATCCACTCGGAAGGAGTGCTCGGCGATTCGGATCCGATCACCAAGGTGTCGATCTACGCTTTGAACGGTGACTCGAATACATCATTTTTGATCGGCGGCGTTCGGGTGGTGTCAGGAACTGCGCCCTTCGCTCTGGAACAACACCTGCAGGAATTGCTACTTCCCCTGCTCCACTGACTCACCGGCAAACCTCACCTCGCTGGACACCATCGCACCCCGTTCATCGGTCGCAGAAACCAACCAGATCCTGGTGCCTTCCGGCAGCGCCGGAGCGACGATCGAATCCGCTTTCACTTCCGCCTTCAGTTTCTCCCATTTGCGTTTCACGAGCGGACCATCGCTCTTCGTGCAATGAAGAAATGCCTCCTTGATCGGAACGGTCGGCTCAACCGGGACGACAATGTTCTTCTTCCCAATTTCAGGCGCACCGATTCGCGCCAGTGCCTCGCCTTGCCGGCAATGACTGTCGATGAACCAACCGATTTCATCGGGAGCCCAGCCGTGGCGATGGCTGTGGCGCATACCGACTTCGATGCGGATTGATTTTTCGCCCGGCACCAGGCGATAGGACTTCGCGTAACTGTCCAAGGGGTAGTGTTTGTCCATGTTGCCGTTCACGAAGAGGATCGGCACGCGGCACGCGGACAGGTAGCTGGATGGATCATAGAGTTTCACCCATTCCTCCGGATTTTCCGCGTTCTCAATCGCGGGCTTCTGCACGGATTCGCCTACATGCAGGAAGCCGCAACCATACACCGGAACAGCGGCGGCAAACCGGGTGTCAATTGACGCAACCAAGCAGGTCGTATAGCCGCCCCAACTGATGCCAGTCACCGCCGTGCGACGGAAATCGACCTCCCGAAAGCTGCGGATCAAAGAGTGGGCGCGAATCACATTGCCCACCGCGTGAAACGGCCAGTCGTCCTGAACGTCGCCTCCGGCAGAATCAAACTTCTGCTCATGCCCTTGGTCGGGCCCGCCGAAGTCGAGACGCTTCTGGAGCTCCTTACGCTCCTTGCTGAACGCCAGGTCCTCGAGCAACTCCCCCGACGCGTCGTCATAGATCGGTTTCGGTGGACGATGACCGGAAAGGTCCATCGCAATCGCGGCGTATCCCCGACTCGCCCACAGCCAGACCCATTCGGCAAATGCCGTTCCGCCACCGCCATGAATCAGAACGACCGCCGGATACTCGCCGGCTTCGGCTGAATTGCCCCCAATCGTCTCCGGGGAGGCATAGTAGGCAAACACTTCGGTGGGTTCATTGAAGTAGAGTTGCCCCTGATAGATCAACGAACGGATCGGACTTTTCTCGTCCACCCAGCGAAACTCCGGCACTTCGGCCAACTGAACCAGGTCCCATGGCATCGATTCGGGAAGCTCCGGGGCGCGACCTATCTTGTCGGCGGCGTGCATGGAAAACCCGATCGCGAGAATCAATGCAGCGAAGATGCGCATCACTTCTCGACCTCAATCAGTATCTCAATCTCCACCGGGATGTTGCCCGGAAGCGATCCCATGCCGACCGCGCTGCGAGCGCCGACGCCATCTTCGCCGAACACGTCGCGAAACAGTTCACTGCAACCGTTGATCACCTGGGGATGTTCACCAAACTCCGGCGTGCCGTTCACCATACCCAGCAACTTGATCACGCGCTTCACCTTGTCGAGCGAACCAAGCTGAGCCTTGATGGTGGCAAGCAACGCCAGACCGGTCTGACGTGCCGCGGCCTTGGCTCCCTCGGTATCCAAATCCCTGCCGACCTTGCCGGTGATGTAGCTCTCGTCATCTTGATACGGACCGTGCCCGGACACGTAAGCGAGATCACCCGTGAAAACGATCGGTTTGTAGACACCACCCTTCGGAGGAGCGGGAGGGAGCTTGATTCCCAATTCTTCCAACTTTGCTTCTGCTCTCATGGTCTGGGGAGTGTCAGAGAAAGCGACCGGAATGCCAGTCTGGATTTGGAGGTCAATGCTCCGTCGATGCCGGATAATGGATCACGTTGACCAGCACTGAGAGTGGAACCGACGGACTGCTTCGCTACACCAAGAGTGTTCCATACCGCCACGAGCCCTCACTGTGAACGCGAGCGTATCGGGATCACATTGGGGCAATGCGTTTGGAACCCACGTCGGTGGTCTTGAGGACGTGGTCGTCGAAGCTCTCGTAGATCAATTCGTGCTTCAGTGCCTGGTAGTCGGGATGATCCCAAAGGTTTTCGAATTCCCACGGATCCTTCTCCAGATCGTAGAGTTCTCCGAGCTTCTTGCCATGGTAGATCGACAGCTTGTATTGACCACGACGATACATCGTGCCGAAGGCTCCATAGCCACCGGTGAAATACTGATCCAAGGAATCAAAGTACTCGCAGCGCACCGAATCGCGGATGTAATCCGGGGACTGCTCGCCCGTCATCACCGGCATCAACGACTGCCCCTGGAAGTAATCCGGAATCTCCACGTCGGCGACGTCGAGAATCGTGGCGCTCATGTCCAGCAGTTCGACCAGCCCATCGCTCTTCAATCCAGCCTTGATCTTTCCCGGCCACGAGAAAATCAGCGGCACCCGCACCAAACCTTCGTAAAAGCGACAACCTTTGAACACCAGACCGTGGTCACCGAGCGTCTCGCCATGGTCACTGGTGAAGATGATCATGGTGTTCTCGCGTTGTCCGGTGTCATCCAACAGTTTCAAGATTCGCGCAAACTGATCATCGATCTGCGCGATCATGGCGTAGTAACGCGCCTGCTTGGTCTTCGCGTCATGCCCTTCCGGCGTCTTGATCTCGTTCTGAAAATCGATCTCCTTCAGCTTCTCCTGCTGTGCCAGATCGCTCTCGCGAAAGTATGGACCCGGCATGTCGTCCGGATTGAACCTGTCGGCATACGACTTGGGTGGAATGAACGGCGGATGCGGATCATAGATGTTGACCGTCAGCATCCACGGTCCGCTGCGCTCCTCCTGAATGAATTCAAGCGAACGTTCGGTCGCCCAAGTCGTCTGGTGAAACTTGGGATCCACGCGTTTCTCGGATTCACGCATGGCATCCAGATCACCGCCCTGCCCGCTCACCCATTCGGCATAGTCGTGACCTTCGGGCCAGTCATCGCGTGGCGCATGGCTGAACTTCCAGTAGCGATAACCGTCATTCAAGCGCGGCTCCGTGCGCTTGCCGGAACTCTGCAGGTGAAACTTGCCGATCATCCCGCAGTCGTAACCCGCGTCGGCCAACAACTTGGAAATCAACGGCGGCGCCTCTGAAGGAAAAGTGTCATTCCCATTCCGCGTGTTGTGCACCCGACTGGGATACATTCCCGTCATGAAACTCGACCGACTGGGCGTGCAGATAGGGCTCTGACAATAGGCGTGGGTGAAAGCAACTCCGTCTGCCACCAATTGATCGATCGTGGGTGTGTGAACGTGTTCATTGCCCAACGCGCGGATCGTATCGAAGCGTTGTTGATCAGTGCAGTACCACAGAATGTTCGGTCGGTCAGACATCGGCGCGCAGATTCAAACCACGAACTGCCACGATTGCACACGAAAAACAGGAACTTTCATTTGGCATTGAACACCTTCCCCCAGGTCGAGGAATCATACCACGCCCAAAACTCCCTCTTGGTCCGCGGCCCAAGTCGCGACCAATCGGAGCCTACTGAATCGAAGTCCTTGGTGATCTTCTCCAGATGAGGAAGATTCCGGATGCGGCTGAGATTGATTTTGATCTTTTTCACCGGCGGAGAGAAAGCCAGTCGCTCCAGCTGCAGGCAGTCAGCCAACGGATCCAGGTCCGTCACATACACGCTGCCGGTGATATCCAGCTCCTTGAGGGGAAGTTTTGCCAGAGGAGACAGATCCTGGATCGCCATACTACGAAGCCTCAGTTCCTCAAGTTTTCCCAGACTCGCGAGCGGTGAAAGGTCAGCCACCGGGCAGCCGGAAAGATGCAGTTTCACGAGCGGAAGCCCCGTCAACCCGGCAATATTTTCAACCCTGGTGGCACTGAGAATCAGTTCCTTCAACGGCATGTCACGCAAATCGTCAATCCGGGACACCTGCGAATTTGCGGATCCGTCGAGAACTTCAAGCTTCAAGCCGCCCGCCCTCAACTGATCAAACTGAAGCGCTTCTGTCTGCGATGCATACAACCGTCTCAGCGTGGATTTCCTGAATGCCGGAGCCAGTGACTGCAACCGGTCACAGCGACTCACGTTCAGCTCCACCAGATTCGCATTCTCCAGCGGAGCCAGATTATCCACCGCGGTATTGCTGATATCCAACACCTTGAGGTTGTTGACTGACAACTGGGCGATGCTCTTGATGCCGGTGTTGGCCACGTGCAATTCGGCCAATCTCTGCCCCTTCAAAGCCGACAGGTCTTCGATCTCCACCCAATCGAGATTCAACTTGAACAACTTGAGATCCTGGAGATCGAGATTTCCCGAGAAACGGGTCCGGCTGAGATCGAGTTCCTTGATCCCCGTTCCCCGAATAAAAGACAAGTCGGTGAGTTCCATTCCCGACAGGTTCAACGACAAGCGGGCACCTCTGCGCGTCAGCCTATTCTTGACGGAATCCGGTGCCCCTTGTGCGAGCATATTTTGCAGCACGTCACCAAGTTCCGCCTCGGCCATGCCCTCCAGTTCCCGCTGGCGCAGCAGCAATGCGTTCAACTCGGCAATGCGCGACTGCCGCTCCAACAGATTCCGCAACCTGGACAACGTCGGTCGCAACTTCGTGGCATCCGAAGCGGGAATCCCGTTGAGTTCGACGGACAGTTCGCGGCTCTCACTCACATCCTCCTGACTGGAACGAAGTTCCAACGATGCGTCATACGCAGCGATGGACTCCGGATACCGGTTCAAGGCCTGATAGAGGTTGCCCTGCTGGGCGTGATACTCCGCCCGCTTGCGAAGCATCGCCTCGTCGATGAGAATCAGACACTGATCATAGGTATCGATGGCTTTCTGAAACTTCTGTTGTCCGACCAACGCCTTTGCCTCCGCCTCATACATCGGCACGTTCTGCCTCACTTCAGCCAAAGCGGCATCCATGGTCTGTCGACTGCGATCCACCTTGATGCCGAACCAGATGGCCAGGACGATCACGGTCAGAACGCACAGCGAGGGGATCACATTGCGACAGACCAAGAGTCCCAGCTGCCGGGCAAGGGTCGCCTTCTCGGCGGATGTTGGATACCCCGTGCGCCACAGCTCGATATCCGCCTGCAACGCCGACACGGTTTGGTAGCGTTTGTCCGACGGTGGGGACATCGCCCTCATCGCCACCGCGGTGAGACCCGAAGGGATGTTCCCGGACGGACAATGAACCAGTTCGAAATCCGATCGCGTCATCGGAAACGCCCGCATGACCGAATCGGGATTGTCAAAAGTCCTTATCGGTTTCACCTCACCTCGAACCACCTTGGACAGGATCGCCTTCACGTCCTTGCCATGAAACGGCGGGTGCAGGGTGAGGATCGCGTACAGGATGCCACCCAGCGCAAACACGTCCGATCGTTCGTCAATGTCCGCGATCCGTCCGGTCGCCTGCTCCGGCGCCATGTATTGCGGAGTGCCCATCACCGCGCCTTCCCGCGTCAACGCTCCCGCGGCGGCGGAAATGGTCATCGCCCCCGCTTCAAGATCGTCCTGTAATTCCGTTTTTTCCAGCTCCAACCCCAGCCGTGACACCTCCTTTTCCTTCTCACCCAGCACTTTTGCCAGCCCCCAGTCCATCACCAGCACTTCACCAAACTCGCCGACCATAATGTTGGCCGGCTTGAGATCGCGATGCACCACACCCTTCGAATGGGCAAAGGCGATGGCGTCACAAACCTTGTAGAAGACGGTGATGAGACGATCGAGCGGGAACTCACTGATCGTCTCATCATCTCCGCGCCGAAGCCGGGAGATGATCTGCTGCAGGGTCTGCCCAACAACCTTCTTCATCGTGTAGAACGGGCGCCCTTCCTGATCGAGTTTGAGAACGTGGAGCGGCACGATGTTCGGATGCTCCAGCCGCGCCATCACCTTGGCCTCGAGATAGAACCGCTCGCGCGCCTCCTCCACGGCCATGACGTCCGGATGCATCACCTTCAGCGCCACGGGGCGTCCGGTCTGCGATTCCTCCACGTCGATGATGGCGCCCATCCCTCCCATGTCGATCAGAGCGCGAGGGGTGAACTCCGCATGGTTGATCCGTTCTTCGACCGGGATGTAACTCCTCATTGCCGACCTCCCACTTCACGCCCGTAGGCATTCCAGAATTTCTGGAGTTTGTCCGCTTCATTCCATGCCTGCACGCGCAGGGCATCGAGCCGGCCGGCGCCGACCGGGGCGTGTCGGCGCATGCGCGGACACGCTGCTAGGATCCGGAGCGGCACCATCCCGGCGGGATATGAGACACCACTCAAACCCCGAATCTTCGCCAGTTCCTTCCAATCGTCCATCCCATTGCAGCCATGCAGGAACAGAGTCTGCACCCGGGTCCCCAATGACCGCAACGGCGCCAGTGAACCGACCCGGGTGAAACTGAGATCCAGGAATTCCAGCTCCTTGGCAGCCAGTGGCGAAAGATCCTGAATCGCCGTCCCGGTCAACGAGAGTCGTCTCAATGGCAGCTCCTGTAAGGGCGAGAAATCCTCCACGGCCACGCGCGCCAGGTACAGGTCCACCACCGCCATGCCTGCAAAGATCGAAAGATCTCCCAGGCTGGTGTCATTGAAATTGCCCCGCGCCAACGACTTGCCACGCAACACCTCGAAGCTCTCCGCTGGCGCCGGGATTCCCGACATCTCCACATGCCGCAGGCGCACGTTTGCCAACGGAGTGAGATTCTTCACTCGAGTGCCGGAAATATCCAGTTTCGGCAGGCTGCTCAACCCGGCGATGCCCGCGATGTCCGTCAACTTGCCGCAACCCTTCGCGTACAGTTCTGACAGTCGGCCGGCACCCGAGAGTCCATCGAGAGAATCCAGCTCGAGGCTTTGCATGACGAGAACGCGGAGTTCAGCCAGTTCGCCGACGGGTTCGAGAACAGTGACCCTGCTGCCGGAGATGTTCAGATTGGTGAGCGGCATGCCGCCAAGCACGGAGAGATCCGCCACGCTCGTTCCCTCCATATCCAGGTAGTCGAGTTCCATTCCTTCAAGCGGAGAGAGATCCACGACCGGCAGATGCCTGATTCGCAATGACACCACGGGCATGTTGCGCAACGGCCGCAAGTCGGCGATCTGGGTGCCGGACAGGTCCACAACTTCGAACGGAACTCCGGCGGCCCAGCCGAGATCATCAATTTCAAGCCGCCGCAGATCCAACGTCAGTCGCCCCATGCGATCCAGCGAGACGCGATCGCCGTCAATCACCTCTTCCGGGGCGTTCTGCTCCAGCAGGAGCGCGCGAAAACCTTGCAAGGCCTCCTTGGAAAGCCCCAGATCCATGTCTGCAGATGCGGCCAGGCGTTGGGCTTCGGAAAACCGCTTCTGCGAATTCAGGTGGTCAATGAGATGTTGATAGCCTTCGGCGGTCAGTCCCTCCTCATCCACCATGTTCCGCAGCTCAGCGCACGCAGCGAGTGAAGCCGCCACTACTTCGGCGGCAATCCCGCGATCCTCGGCTTCACGATAGGCGGCGGATGCCTCGTCGAACCGCAGCATGGATTGCAGCATGTTGGCCTTGCCCAGGTGATACTTGGGCTCGTCCGGCAGAAACTTCAACAACGTGTCGAAACGATCGTGCGCGGATTCGAAATCTCCCGCAGTGATGAGATTGCGGATCTCCGTTTCGAAGAACGGTGCCTTGACCCGAAGCTGATCCAGCGAATCGCGAAGTCGCATTTCCGCTCGGATGCTCTGCCCGAGGAAGAACAGGCCGAAGATCATCACCAGAAACACTGCCGCCGCCGCACTGCGATGCCGGCTGATCAGCAGCATGAGCTGTCGCTTGAAGCCCGCCTCCTCGGCCCTCGTCACATGTCCGGTCTGCCAGGCCTCCACCTCCAGCTGAAGTTCACGGACGTTCGCATACCGTTTCCGCGGATCCAGCGCCATCGCCTGCATCGCCACGTGGGACAACGGCTCCGGCACCTGCCCGCCGGGACAATGGCGCAGCACGATCACGTCCTTGTCGCGCCCGCCCATTCCCGGCAACCGGGCGGCCTCAACGCGGTTGTAGATGACCGGCGGCGGAATATATCCCGAGCGCATGTTCTCCAACACCTCCTCCACGGTGTCACCCGTCACCGGCGGGCGCAACGTGAGGATGGAGTAGAGGATGCCGCCCAATGAGAAAATGTCGGATCGTTCATCCACCTCCCGGATGCGTCCCTCCGCCTGTTCGGGCGGCATGAAGTTCGGCGTTCCCAACACCTCACCGTCGCGGGTGCGAAAACGGCCCGACTTGGTGACCTCGGAGGAACTGACTTCCGTCACCTCTCCCACATCGAGAACGTCCGGCATGCGACCGACAATGGTGTTCTTCAGCGGCGAGCGATCGAGCACCTTGGCCAAGCCCCAGTCCATCACCATCACTTCGCCGTACCGGCCCACCAACACGTTCTCGGGCTTCAGATCACGATGCACCACCCCCTTCGAGTGGGCGAAGGCAATCCCGTCGCAGACCTTCTGGAAAATCCGCAGCAGACGCTCGAACGGATACTTCCGGATCATCTCCACGTCACCGGCCTTGATCCCGCTCAACACCTGCTGCAGCGTGTCGCCTTTCACGCGCTTCATCGTGTAATAGGGAATCCCCTTCTCATTCACGCCCAGCTCGTGCATCGGCACGATGTTCGCGTGTTCGAGGAATCCCATGATGCGCGCCTCCTGTTGAAAACGGAACTGACCCTCAGCAGTCGCGGCGGATCCCTGCAACATCTTCTTGATCGCCACCTGACGACCGGTGTTCAGGTCTTCCGCCTCCAACACCGTGCCCATGCCGCCCGAGGCGATCTCCTTGCGGAACAGATAATTCGAACGCGCCAGATCAAGATCAGTCTGGTCGTTTCGGTTGCGGAAGTTCCCGACACCAACCGTCTCCTGCAGGTCGTCGGCGATTTCGATCCGGATCGCGTCCGCCCCGAGCGTCACCGTCTGCCCCTCGACAAACTGGGTTGCGGTGTCCGCCAAATGGGCGTCCACGTAGGTGCCGTTCACGCTGCCGAGGTCCTCCACAAACACGCCCTCCCTGCGCACTCTGAGCAACGCATGCTTGCGGGAGATGTCGCGGTGATCGATCAACACCTCGCAGTCATCCCCGCGCCCGATCAGAAAATCGCCCACGCCCAGCTCCAGAAAGAGAGGGGGCTCACCGCTCGGTTCAATTTTCAGGCGGACACTATCCACTGCGTTATCGGACGTTTTCGCATTCAATCCGGACACAGAAAAAGGCCTCCCCGGCCGGATCGTGTGAGAAGTTGTACGCCGGTCTTGATTAACGCAATCCTTTCAGATCGGAACGTTAATGTAACGATCCACTCCACCCATGATTCAACCGCCACACTTGCCGATCGCCGCCCGCATGCTGGACAAATGCCGCGCCGTCGTCGCCGGCACCAACGGCGACTACCACTTTGATTGCCCACTGGACAACAACTTCCTGGGTTTCGCAGAAA
This sequence comes from Verrucomicrobiales bacterium, assembly GCA_038154405.1. Classification (GTDB taxonomy): domain Bacteria; phylum Verrucomicrobiota; class Verrucomicrobiia; order Limisphaerales; family JAYPXF01. The sequence goes on from JAYPXF010000004.1 coordinate 30,888, forward strand.
TCACGGCGGAGGATTTCCGGTCGTTCATAGCCATGGAACCAAACGACGAACAAGTCGCCGAGTGGATCTCCAAGAACGCGAAGGAAAGACCGGCCCGCGAGATCATCCAATGGAACAACGACATGCGGGACAAACGCATCAGCACCATGCCGATCGAACTGCAGGAGTTTCTTTAAGGCTATATCCCGGAAAACATTCCCGCCGGCAAAATCGTGCGTGTCTGGTTCGACGTTTACGACATCGAGGAAGGCAGGATATGACGAGCTTGATGACAGCAAGAGACCCCAGTTCATCGGCGGCTGAAAGCCACCGCTACGAGGTCAGCGCG
>JAYPXF010000004.1:31225-32771 GCA_038154405.1 Verrucomicrobiales bacterium
CGATCATGGTCACCACGACCAGACCGATGATCGACCAGAAGATGATGTCACCGCTCCGATGACTCTTCGGTCGGGTGGGAGACATCCAGAACCGGATTGCGACCGCTCCGAGTTCGAAGGTATCACCATTCTTCAGTCTCCCCGCCCGGGCCGGTTCGCCATTGATGGTGAGACTGCCATCGCCGGCGGCGGTCAGGCAGAAACCCAGATCTTCTTCCTGCGCCAACGAGGCGTGCCGGTCCCATACCCCCGCTTCATCAAGCCGCACACCACAATCGGCGGCCCGACCGATCAGGCAGGGAAAAGATTCGATGGAATGCCTTGAGGAAGACCCGCCGCGACCCAGAATTTCCAATTGCACCATCAGTAATGACGGCGAGGGACGTTGATACGGTCGCCCGGATAGATCGGCAGATCGAAGCGGGCATTCTTCTTGGCCTTCTCGCAGTCGACAATGACGGTCTGGCCGTTCAGCCGGGTCACCTCCACCTTCGTCTTGCGCGCGAAGGGATTGAATCCACCGGCCGTTGAAATCGCCTTCATCACCGTCATGTCCGATGAATACGGATAGCGGCCGTCGCGTTCCACGTAGCCCTGCACAAATATGAACTGACCTTCCTGAGTGACCAGCACGGTCATGCGCGGATAATACTGGGGCACGTAACGATCACGGATTTCGGTCTGCAACTGCGTCGGTGTCTTGCCCACGGCGGTGAATTTCTGATTGAGATGCAGAACGATCTCACCGTTCTCGGCCACTTTCTGATCGTACTTCGCCGGGCCGGAGGGATAGTCACTCAGTAACACGGAGATCGACTGACCGGCCCGAAAACGATCGTAATCGGGTGGAGGGGTGTCTCTGGTCCGGTCATCAATGTGAGTGCCACGAGTGTCGTCAGTGACACATCCTGTAACCACCAAGAGCGGCATCAAGGCCATGATACAGGCCACTTTCCTCAATTTCTGTATGTTGAAGACAAACATGACGTTTAGGAACTAGCTAGCGCAGCGCCAATCTCATTTCAATACTTGGATTTCAGGTCCACATCGGCCGCGGAACCGCCTTCGTCGCCTTCCGGATGCCGCTGCATCTTGCCGATCGGGGTCGGAGTGAAATCTTCCGCGGTGTTTTCAGAATGATAATGGCCGCCGCTGTAATAGTAGTAAGAAGCATCGTTGGACACGTTGATGTTGTTGAGCACCACGCCCAACAGCCGGCCACCGACCTTGTCCACCATCTGCCGTGAGCGCACCGCCAGCGACTGCGGATACTTGCGATACTGGACGACCAACAGGGAGACATCCACTTCGCTGGCCAGCACGGTCGCGTCGCTGACCCCCATCAACGGTGGACTGTCGAAGAGCACGTAGTCGTATTTTTCGCGGGCTTCCTTGATGAAGTCGCGCATCTGTTGCGAATTCAGAATCCCCATCGCACTGCTCGGCAGCTTGCCGCTGGCCAGGAACTCCAATCGTCTTTCCGCCGTCGTCTGGGTCACGTCTTCCAGCTTCTTCTGCCCGAGCAACACATCGGTCAGGCCCGGTG
>JAYPXF010000004.1:32807-33564 GCA_038154405.1 Verrucomicrobiales bacterium
AGACGCTTGTGCAGACTCGGACGCCGCAGATCGGAATCGACCAGCAAGACGCGATTGCCGTTCTGCGCAAAGATGGTCGCCAGGTTGATGACAGTGGTCGACTTCCCTTCGCCAGCGCCACCGCTGACAACCGTGATCGTTCGGATGTCCGGATCCTTCGTGGTGAAGAGGATGTTGGTCCGCAACACCCGGTAAGGTTCCGCGTGCGGCGAGTCCATGCCTTCGTCCATCAACACGCCGACGTTTTGCGGGATCACCGCCAGCACCGGTGCATCCAAGGCGCGTTCGACGTCGTCGATCGTCTTCACGCTGGTGTCGAGATACTCGATGAAGAACGCCATGCCGATACCGATGGCGAGGCCGAAGATGACACCGGCGGCGATGTTCAAAGCCGGCTTGGGCCAGGAAGCCTTGATGGCGGGTTCGGCAAAGTCGGTGATCTGCACCGCACCGATGCGCGGGATCGCCGCGTTGACCCGCTCCTGCTCGATCTTCATTTCAATCGTGTCCCGAATTCGTTCCTGTCGTTCCAGTTTCTTCTTGGCGTCCAGGTAACGCTGTCCCTTTTCGGCGGCAATTCGATTCTGATCCTTGGCATCATCCAGTTTGCCCAGACGTTCGTCGTTGCTCGCCTTCAGCGCCAACAGTTCGGACTCAAGTCCCCGCATGATCCCGGTAACACGTTCCTGAATCTGACCCTCAATCCGCAGAATAACGTCCTTCATCCGCAGAATGTCGGGATGGCTTGGACCAAGAT
>JAYPXF010000004.1:33574-74328 GCA_038154405.1 Verrucomicrobiales bacterium
ATCCTTGCTCTTGGCCACCAATTCCTGTTCGGCCGTGGTCTTTTGTTCCAAGAGACGCGAAAGATTCACCTCCGACGGTTTCACGGTGAGAATCGCATTCTGCAATTGAACGGCGTCCAGCTTCCGCAGCTCGTCCAGCTGGGTCTTCTTCTGAGCGTATTGAGCGCTGAACTCGATGTTCTGAAACTCCAAGGCCCGCAGACGCTCGGTATCCAAGGTCATCGCCACCTGGCCGGGACTCTCCATGACCACGTCAATTCCGGTTTCCTTGCGGACCTGCGCCACTTCGGCAGCCACGTTGGTGACCACCTGATTCTGCTCCGCAAGTTTCTCCTCCAGCTTTTCAATACCGGTAGCCACCATCAGCTGCCGCTGTCGATCCCGGTTTGACGTGTAGATCTTGGCAATGTTGTTGGCGATTTCAGCAGCCTCTTTCTTTTCCCGGCTGTAAACCTCCAACTCAATTATGCTGGTATTGCGCACCTGATTGGGCTTGATCGATTTTTCGAGCAACATCTTGGCCTGCTGCCGCGTCAATGGCGCGCCCCCCGCCCGGGCACTCCATACCTTCACGAGATCCATTTCTTCGATGACCGGATACAACACCTCGGCGGACAGCAATCGCTCGAACTGCGTCAGTATGAAATACGGATCATAATCGTTGCGCACCGTCGCCTGTCCGATCTCGGGAACATCACCCGCATCTTTTCTCACCTCCATCCGCACCGTGCTCTTGTACTGCTTGGGCATCAGGTAGGTCAGAAACGTCGCCGCTAGCGCTACGACGATGAAGTTCAGGAAGATGATGCCTTTGCGCAGTCGGATGATCCGCCAGTAATCCAAGAAGTGCAGCTGATTGTCCTCAGCCTGCTGATTGGTCGTTGGTTGCATGTTCGTCTAAAACGTGTGCGCCGAAAAAATATGGAGGCCGGGAGCAAACCCAGCCTCCATTCGATGGTCAGGTAACTGCCAAATCTCCGCTTAAAATTGATAGTTCACACCCAGGAAGGTGCGATGACGGGTGAAACTGCGCCCGCCCAAATCGGAATCCAGTCGATCCAGTGAATAGCCGGTCTCAGCATCCAACGATCCCGGCAGGATTTCATACCGGAACGTGAGTCCGCCCGTGTAGAGCTGATCGTTCAGCCCGTCGGCCGTGCCACCCGCAAACGCGGTGTTCTGAATCTGAAAAACAAGGCTGCCGAACAACGGCCCTGCCACCCGACGATCAAAGGAACCAAACACCGTGGTGACCTGGGAGTCGGTCGTGGTCAGACCCGGGTTCGTCGCATTGAAGGCGACGTCGGTCCCGGCACGCTCATGCTTCACGCCCAAGGTGGCCGAACTGTCCTCGGTGAACTGATATTCCGCCTTGGATTCGACCCACGGATTGACCTGGCTCTGGCGCGAACTCGTATGCGCATTGGGATATTCGCTCAATTCCACACCCACATTTGCCCGCACGCGGAAATCTTCCGTGAACGAATGACTGGCTCCGACGTAGATGTGGTGGTAGCGGCGATCACGTTCTTCCGCAAGAATGGTGCGAGTTGCTCCCGATGCCACGTTTGCCAAAGGATCGTCACTCGTCATGGAGTCGTTCCCGAACGTGTAGCCAAAGGTCCCCGTAGTCGCATCGGTGAAAACGGTATCCACCGCAAACTTCAACTTATGCCCCACCATGTCCAACAACGCAGACCGTAGACCCACGCCATCTTGCTGAAAATCCGCCACGGAATTCTCATAGGTCAAACGAGCCTTCTCCGTCTCACTCACGTCGTGAGAAATGATGGCGCTCACGTTGTTGCGCACGTAACTGCCCTGCGTTCTCACAGGCGCGATGACCAGGCCGCCGGGCCCGTTCACACCAGGCTCCTGGGCATAGGAAAAGCGGTTGACCAGCTGGATGTTCCAGTCATCGGCAAACTGGTTTTGGAGCTGCAGGTTGATGAGATGCTGATTGTCCGTCTTGTTGTTGGAGCGTCCTTCGAAGAATCGCAGACGATAATCGTACTCCACCTGATAACGTGTGGGCCCCTGTTGAGCGTTATAAGTACCGACCGGATTGACATCGATGCCGAAACTGTCGTCTTTTGAGGGGTTGTTGCTGTTCAGCGTGCCGTAGTTGTCATCATAAAAGGTTCGAAGCTTGGCCTTCAGGCTCCAAGGCTTCTCCTCCTGAGCCATGCCCGTGCAAAGACCGAGCACTCCAACTCCAACGATGCCAGCCGAGGTAAAAACGCGTTTCATAAGAAAAATTCCGCCAAATTCTTTTGATTTAGGCCGTCGTTTTCTATGCGGATCACCTCGGACTGTCAATTCGATAGTTGGGTTTTCACGTGTCTGCCACACAAGCAATTATGGCTTTTTTTCCGGGCTTTTTTCTTCGTTTTTCGCGGCGGCGGGAGGTGCCGTGCGGACCGTCTTCCAGCGTGGCCGGTCAGCGAGGAAGAGTTGATATGGAAAACCCTCGGCAAAAGCGTGTTCCAGGGGAAATCCGGGCGGAATCTCCTCATTAACGACGGCTTCCGCCACAAAGCGTCCGACCGCCGGGTCGTTCCCCTGCAATTGCCCGGTCACCAGCTTCTGATCCAGAGTCAGGGAGGTGAGATAGACGGCATTGACCGGCTTGCGACGATAAAGCTCGATGAAGCCGGGACCGAAGCTGGCCGGCATCCAGACGCTTTGCCGGTCGCCGTACCAGGACATCGCCCACGGCACATCGCTCACCGTGAGCTCGCCTTCATCCATCCAGTCGCCGCGTTCTTGGATGACGGGTGGGTAATACGGCGGGTAGGCGAAGCGGTTGGCTTCCCCGTTGGTGAGTTTGACTGCGAGCGGCAGACTCATGACCAATACAAACCCGGGCGCAAGGATTCGTTGCGTGAACAATGGGGACATCTCGGACTGGTCTATCACCACGGCAAACATCCCCGCACCAAGCATGAACACCAGCGGCGCCAGGGCGACCAGCAGGTTGTCCGAATTCACCTCCGGCACCAGTTGCCCCCAGTACGTCCGCCCCAGTGTTTGGACCATCAGCAACAGGAAAAGCGATCCCGTGACCCACCAACGAAGCCGCGCGATGGAGGGATTGCGGAACGGCACCAGCAACCCGACCAGGAAAAATGCCACCACCCAATTGCCACCAAAACCCGGCAGATCCTTCTGCAAAGCGGCGGGCAGATGTTCGTCAAGTTTCGCCCAGTATTCCCCCAGGCCCACCTGGCGGACATCGCGACGCGAACCCGGATCCTCCGGATTCATCAACCGCTCCACCGTGTCGCCGGGGAAGCGGACCGTGAGCTGATGCACACGCATGCCGGCCGCTCCGACCACCGACTCGGTCAGCGCGTAGTTGCGCGCCAGCCAGGGCGTCATCGTGATCAGAAATCCGGCCAACGCGACAAAACCCAACACCGCGCCGCGCGCATGAAAACAGGCGCTGAAGAAACCGATGACGGGAATGATCAACCAGGCCATCGAATATCGTGTCAAACCCGACGCCCCCACCAGCACACCGGCGATGGCCGCCATCACGAGCAACCACATCATGGAGGTTTCCTCACTCTCCCGCGCCCGCCGTTCCGCATCGACCATTACCAGCGCCAAGGCCACGCAAAGACACATCAACAAGCAGGTGGACAAGCCCGATACACTGAAACGCCACAGCAGATCCGTCCCCGCCAACAAACCGGCCGTGATCCAGGCGACGAAGTCGTCGAACAACGAACGCGCCAGCCACCAGGTCAGCAGAATGGCGACGATGAACCAGAACTGATTGAACCACGCGATGCGTCGCTCCGGTTGGTAGGATTCGAATTCCTCGTCCTGATCGATGTCATAGTCAAATCCTCCGACTCGCATCCACAACGACAGAAGCCACGGATACAATGGGGCGTTCGCCACATCGGGATGCGGCTCGTCGAGCAGGAGCTTCCCGGTCTTGCGCTCCACCATGAACAACGCGGCCGGTCGCACAAACTTCGTGGTGAACCCCTTGCCTTCCGCCAACTGCCGCGCGACCTGCGCCTGATCCATCGCTTCGGGATGTTCGAAATGCCTGAAGCCGCGAAAGTTGTAGACGGTCGCCAAAGCCACGAGCCCGAGGATGAACACCGCCCAGAGAATCCAGCGCGAGCCGGCGCCTTCTTCAAAGGTGTGGATCCATTCCTGAAACGTACGCATGGCTCGACGGAAACGACTGGCGCGGACAACAAATCGCGGGCGCCTTAAAACCCCTCCAAATGGTAGGTGTGCAGCTTGCGATGAAGGGTCCGCCGGCTGATGCCCAGTTTATTGGCCGCCGAAGTGCGATTGCCGCCACACTCCTTCAACGCCTTGATGATAAGTTCCTTCTCCGCGTCCTTGACCGTTATGTCCGCAGACAGCGCCGGCGCGGCCGTCACGGGTGAAAGCGCACTCACGCCCGTTCGCACGTTGGCGGGCAGATCGCGCAAGGTCACGGTTTCACTACGGCAGAACACCACCGCGTGTTCCATGGCCGCGCGCAGTTCGCGCACGTTCCCCGGCCAGTGATAATGCAGCATCACTTCCAGCGCCTCGGCCGACAGCCCATCAATCGATTTGCCGTTCACCTTGGCAAACTCCTTCAGAAACGCTTGCGCGAGCAGCGGCACATCTCCGTCGCGATCCCGCAGCGGCGGCAACGTGATTGGCACCACCATCAAGCGGTAATAAAGATCTTCCCGGAATTCACCCTCCTTGACCCGGTTCTCCAGATTCTTGTTCGTCGCGGAAATCAGGCGGACGTCCGACTTGATCGTCTTGCTCGAACCGAGCCGTTCAAAGCTGCGTTCGCCCAGCATACGCAGGAGCTTGATCTGCACCGAGGCGTCAATCTCGCCGATCTCATCCAGAAACAACGTGCCGCCGTTGGCCTGTTCGAAGCGGCCGATGCGGCGTTCACTGGCCCCGGTGAAGGCACCTTTCTCGTGTCCGAACAATTCGCTTTCCAGAAGCGTTGGAGCCAATGCCGCGCAATGAACCGTCACCATCGGCTTCTTTGCCCGCCGGCTCAGCTGATGGATCGCCTTGGCCACCATCTCCTTGCCTGTCCCGGTCTCGCCGAGCAGCAGCACAGTCGCCTCCGTCGGCGCCACCTGCTGGATCGTCTCAAAGACCTCCTTCATTGCCGGTGATTCGCCAACCAGGTTCTCCATGCCAAACTTGGTGCTGAGCTCGCGCTTCAGTTCGACGTTCTCCTCCTCGAGGTGCTGACCTTTGCGTGCCCGCGCAATCCGGATCTCCAGTTCATCCAATTGCATCCGCCCCTTGGCGATGTAGTCGTCGGCTCCCTTCTTCATCGCTTCGACCGCGACATCTTCCGAACCGTAGGCGGTCATCAGGATGCACACGGGGGGGCGATTGGAGGCCTTGGCCCGATTGATGAGTTCCATGCCGTCCAGACCGGGCATGCGCAGATCCGTCAGCAACACCTGAAAGTTCTCCTGCTCCAACAGTCGGACCGCCGTCTCCGCGTCCTCCGCCACGTAGACGTCATAACGATCCTCCAATGCTGCGCGCAGCCCGTCCCGTGTGGGCTTCTCGTCATCAACTATCAACAACTGCGGCTGATCCATGAGTTTTGCTTTGAAAACCGATCGGATGTTTAGTTTTCCGGCGCGGCGGCGGCGAGCAATTTCGGTCGCCGCTCATGCAGCGGCAGCCAGACCTTAACCCGCGTGCCCTTGCCGGGTTCGCTCTGGACGCCGATCTGTCCGCCATGCTCGCGCACGATCCGCTGCACTATCATCAACCCCAGACCACTGCCTTTGGTTTTGGTGGTGAAGAAAGGTTCGAAGATCCGGTTGATCTTTTCCTGGCTGATCCCGGCGCCGGTGTCACCGACCGTCACCCACACCCCATCCGTGCCTTCTCCCGTGGCCAAAGTCAGGCAACCGCCCGTCGTCATCACCTGCATGGCGTTCTTGATCAGATTCACGAAGACCTGCTTGATCTGCGCCGGATCCATCGGAACGGCCGGCAGAGTCGCACTCAGTTTCGCCTCCAAGTTGAGGCCGCGATTCTCCAATTCCGGCAACAACAGCTTCAAGGTGTCTTGGGCGACATCGTTCAGCGAAACCGGCTGAAGCTTGGGCTCGGTCGGGCGGATGGCCTGCAGGAACTGTGAAACGATGTAATCCAACCGGTCGATCTCGCCTTTCGCCACACCCAGAAATCCGCGCATCTTCTCCACGCTCGCCGGGACATCCGGGTCCGGATTGTCGAGCTTGTTCAGTTCGCGCTCCAGCAACTGCAGGTGAATATGCAGGGCGTTCAGCGGATTGCCGATCTCATGCGCAACACTTGCCGCGAGCAGTGTCAACGCCTGAAGCCGCTCACTTTCGATCGCCTCAAAGGTCTTTTTCCGGGCTTCGGTGACATCGTGAATGATCAGGGCCACACCGCCTTCGGCCCCGGCTTCCCCGACCAGCGGAGTGGAATAGAGTCGCAGGAAACGCGGTCGTGGCCAGTCGACCTCGAATTCCCGGGTCGCCACACGGCCCGCCTCGGATTCCTCTCCCAACAGTTCGTCCCATTCCAGTGAAGGCAGCAGATCCGTCACCGCCGCGCCTTCCGCCACATCGGGTTTGAGCCCCAGCAGCATGGTCACGGCACGGTTCAGGTAAAGCACCTTGCCGGCGGCATCGATCACGAGCACCCCGTCCTCGACCGTGTTAAAGAGAGTTTCGAGGAATTCCCGCTCGCGCGCGAGGCGCTCGATCACCGCCTGCAATTCCTTCTTCCCCAGCCGGTCAATCCGGCCGAGCACCTTGTCTAGGAAACTGGACTTTTCCGCCATAGGGAAGTGGCCGTCCACCGGCCGATTGATCCTAGGATTTAGGCCCGTCTCAAGGCAAGAAACCACCGCCTTCATCACCACCGTTTGAGTCGCCTTTTCGCTCCAAAATCCGTGGTTTTAAGGGCTCCAAGCCCCTTGTTTACAAGGAGTTTTGGATTGCATTGGCACGGTGACAAAAATATCAATACCCCTGCGATGGCCAAAGCCCAGATCAAGACCCTCTACCAACAAGCTCAACAAGGCGATCCCCAAGCTCAATACCAACTCGGCTATCTGCACACGCGGGGAGAAGGGGTGCCTTTGGACTATTCCATCGCGGCGGATTATCTCGAGAAAGCCGTTGCCAGCGAGCAGGCCGACGCGCAGTTCCTCCTGGGTGCTCTTTATCAACAGGGCAAAGGCGTCGCTGCCGACTACAAGAAGGCGGTCGATCTCTACCAAGCCGCAGCGGAAAAGAGTCACGCGCTGGCACAGTTCAATCTCGCATACTGTTATGAGATCGGTGAAGGCGTCGAAAAGAACATGCCCTATGCGGTCAAATGGTACCGCAAGGCCGCCGATCAGGGTGACGCCGATGCCAAGGCTGCCTTGGAAGAACTCGCCAAGAACCAGGTGATCACCGATCCCGTCCCGGAGGAGGAACCGGAACCCGCGCCGGCAGCCGCACCTCCCGAGCCCGAACCGACTCCTGCGCCAGCGGCTGCTCCGACGCCGGCCCCCACCCCCGAACCTGAACCTGCCTCAGCACCCGCTCCCGCCATCGATCCCGGTCCCTCCCTCGCACCTGATCTGGATCCGGCTTTCCAGGAGACTGCACCTGCAGCAGCTGCCCCGGTCGAAACCTATCCCCCTTCGGGATCCACCGGCGATCCGATGCCCGCCGCACCCGAACCGGCCGACCCGAACGCCAAACTCGTTGCGGACGCCGAAGGCGGCGATGCGGAAGCCCAGTTCAATCTTGGCATCGCCTTTGTGAACGGCGCCATGGGTGCGCCCGATTTTGAAAAGGCGGTTCACTGGATCCGCCAATCTGCCAACCAAGGACTTTCCAGCGCACAATTCGCACTCGGCGCCCATTACCATCGTGGTGAAGGCGTCGCGCAGGATTACATGCTGGCGGTCGAGTGGTATCGCAAGGCCGCCGTGCAGGGGAACGCCGAAGCCCAGTTCAATCTCGGTTACTGTTACGAAATCGGTGAAGGCGTCGCCCGCAACCTGGAAGAATCCGTTGCCTGGTATCGGCGTGCAGCTGAACAGGGCGACCACGAAGCAAGTGCCGCCTTGGAAGAGCTCTTGGAGGAAATGGGAACCGCTGCGCCACCTGCGGAACCGGAACCCGCAGCTTCCGAACCCGAGCCAGAACCGGTCGCAATGGCACCGGAACCGGAACCCGCCGTCGCCCCAGAACCCGAACCGGCACCAGAACCCGCCCCTGCTCCTGTCGCAGAAGAACCGATCGTCGTCACCGCACCACCGGCACCGGAAGAATCCGAGCCGGAAGCGGAACCCGTTCAGCAGGCCGCGCCGGAACCCGAACTGCCATTGGAAGAGGCCGTTCCGACTCCGCCCGCAGCGCCGACCGTGGATTCGCGCCCGGAAGAAGCCGCCCCCGTTCCACCGCTCCCCCTCTCCGCAACCGACGTTGCGCCTTTCGAAGAATCCGAAACGCTCGAACACGTTACTGAAGACGCGAGTCCGGAAGCGCTTTTCGAACTCGGCAAAAAGCACCTTGCCGGCAACGAGGTAGAGCAGGATCTCATCACCGGCGGCATGCTCGTACAACAGGCCGCCGAAGGCGGATTTGCCGACGCCCAATTCCATCTCGCCGAGCTCTGCCACAAGGGCGAAGGCGTCCCGCAGAACTTCGCCGAATCGATCGTCTGGTATCACAAAGCCGCCGATCAGGATCACAACCTCGCGCAGCACACCCTCGCCACCAAGTATGAGTACGGCGAAGGCGTTCCCCAAGATTACGCCGCCGCCGCCCGCTGGTATCAACGCGCCGCCGACAAAGGCAATGCCGCCTCGCAATATTCCCTCGGCACGCTTTACGCCAAGGGGCAGGGAGTCGTGCAGGATCACGGCATCGCTTCCAATTGGTTCGCCCAGTCCGCCGCCCAAGGCAACGTCAGCGCGCAATACCGCCTCGGCCTCTGCTACCAGGAAGGCAACGGCGTCGATCAGGATTACGCCAAGGCCGCAAACAATTTCCGTTCCGCCGCCGACGAAGGTCACCTCGAATCCAAGTATCTACTCGGCAAGCTCTACCTCGACGGTTCCGGCGTCACGCAGGACGACGGACAGGCCGTCGAACTCTTCCGCGCCGTCGCCGACAACGGCCATCCCAAGGCGCAGTTCATGGTTGGCTGGTGCTACGAACAGGGCAAGGGCGTGGAACAGGATCTCCAACAGGCAACAGGTTGGTATCGCCAGGCCGCCGATCAGAACGAGCAGAACGGACAGTTCCGCCTCGGCTTCTGCACGGAACTCGGTCGCGGCGTGATGCAATCCCACCCGGTCGCCGCCGGTTGGTATCGCAAGTCCGCCGATCAGGGTCATGCCGAAGCGCAGGCACGCCTTGGTCATTGCCTCGACCTCGGCTCCGGCGTCACCCAGGATCAGGCCGAAGCCGCCAGGTATTTCCGCCTCGCCGGCGAACAGGGCGTCGCCGAAGCACAGGCACGTCTCGGACAATACTTCGATCAGGGTCTCGGCGTGGATCAGGACCAGACTGAAGCGGTCAAGTGGTATCACCGTGCCGCCGAACAGGGCATCGTCGGTTCGCAGGCGCGCCTTGGACAATTCTACGAATCCGGTGAAGTCGTGCCGCAGGATTACGCCGAAGCCGTCAGGTGGTATGAGTCCGCCTCCGACGAAGCAGATCTCGATTCCCAGTATCGCCTTGGAAACTGCTACGAACTCGGCCGCGGGGCCGCACAGGATTATGTCACCGCTTACAAATGGTACAACCTCGCCGCCGCCCTCGGACACAAGCGCGCGCAGGAAGCCCGCGACAAGGTCGCCAGTCAGATGAATCCCTGGCAGATCACCGAAGGTCAGAAGGGCGCTTCCGAAGCCTACGCCGGCATGCGCGCCAAACTCGTCGCCAACAAGGACACCACCGACCGCCTCAAGCGCGCCCTTGGAAAACTCGGCGAGTGATTTCCGTGATCAGCAGACAGTAATCAGCAGGACCTGCATCCCCGCGCCGGCTCCTGATTACGGATCAGAGATCACTGACTAATCCCCCACACTCACCAGTGAACAAACAAGAGCTACGCGACGAACTTCACAAGAAGGACGATAACCTGTTCCTTCACGCGATCGGCGTTTTTGCCGTCTGTCTCTTCGCCTACATCTTTCTCTATTCCTGCGACGCCCGCCTGCGCACCGGCAAAGGTCCGTGGTCCATCACCTTCGACACCACCACCAACGACACGCCGCGCATCGTGGTGAACCAACCCAACTACGGCATCACCAACGTCACCCTCCTCTTCCCCGGTGAATCCGTCTCCCTCACCAACGGCGCCACCAACATCCTGTTCACCAATCCGAAGATCGAACTGCCCTTTGGCAAGATCCGCCACCACGATCTCTCTTATCAACCGGGCGTGATCACCATCCTCGCCTTCAACCACGAGATTGAGTTCATTCGTCGCGGCCTTTTCATCGACCGCAGCGAAATCCCGTGGTCCGACGCAAAGACAATCTCGCTGGCGCCAACCAACCAGGCGCTGCCCCGACATCCAGAACGCAAGCGCACGAAGGATCTCGAGCAGTGAGCCGGAAATGAACACCATCAAGCTCGGCTCCACCGATCTCGACATCTCACGACTCGCCTATGGATGTTGGCGGATCGCGCCGACCGAGGAATTCGCGCGTAATGAGGGACGCGCTGCCCTGCTCGCAGCATTCGAAGCCGGATACAAGCTCTTCGATCACGCCGACATCTACGGGCAAGGTCGCGCGGAAGAAACGCACGGTCGCGTGGCGAATGAAGTCGCAGAATTCCGCAACAACACCCTCATCGCCACCAAGTGCGGAGTCTGTCGTCCCGACGATCCGCCAGGCACTCCCTATCGCTACAACAATTCCCGCGACCATATCCTCCGTTCCTGCGAAGCCTCGCTCCGTCGTCTCCAAGTAGAAACGATCGATCTCTATCAACTTCACCGCAGCGATTGGCTAGGCTCGTTCGATGAGATAGCCGAGGCATTCACGGAACTGAAAGAGTCCGGAAAGGTACGCCATTTCGGGCTCAGCAACTTCTCGCCTCAACGTATCGCCGCGATTCGCAGTGTCTGCCCGATGCCGATCGAATCCATCCAGATCGAACTGAGCCTCATGTGTCGCGCGCCCTTTGAGGACAGCACCTTGGACGATTGCCAGGTGGACAAGCGCACGCCCTTGGCTTGGAGTCCTTTGGCAGGCGGCAAACTCGCCGACGGCTCCCGCCGGGTCCTCGCCTCGCAGGAGTCCTACAATACCGACGCCGCATTGGGCGTGATCGACGAAATAGCGGGAAGAAAAGATACTTCCCGAGCCAATCTCAGCCTTGCCTGGCTCCTTCGTCATCCGGCCAAAATCGTCCCGATCGTCGGCAGAGCGCAGCCCGATCGCATCCGTGCTGCCATCGACGCCCTCAATGTCGATCATTCCCGCGAAGATTGGTATCGACTCCTCGAAGCCGCCCGAGACGAACGACTTCCCTGATCGTCTCAGCCAATCTTAAGAAATCAGGCAACCGAAAACAAAAAACGGTCAGCAATTGCGATAAACGAATTGCCCAACCGGGCCGATTTCAGATTGGGCATCGGAATGCCACGGTGCCGCAATCGAAACGCAGCATGACCATTCCGCAACCCAGTCCCACTCAGCGTGAGGTGTTTTTCGAGGATCACGAGATCATCGTCAGCAAGACCGATCCCAAAGGCCGGATCACCTATGCCAACGACGTATTCCAGCGGGTCGCCGGCTACACCGAAGCCGAACTGATTGGCCAACCCCACAACCTCATCCGCCATCCGGACATGCCTGCGGCCGTCTTTAAGCTGTTGTGGGACACCGTGATTGATGGACGCGAGATCTTCGCCTACGTGAAGAACATGACCAGAAAGGGCGATCACTACTGGGTGTTCGCCCATGTCACCCCCAGCTACGACGAGAATGGCAAACATTTCGGGTACCACTCCAACCGCCGCGTGCCCGGTCGCGACGCCATCGAACAGGTCACCCCACCCTACCAGACACTTCGTTCCATTGAGCTGAAAGCGGCCAATCCGAAGGACGGCACGCAGGCAGCGTTCGATCAGCTCGTCACCCTGCTTTCCGAACAGCAGACCGGTTACTCCCGCTTCGTCTTCCAACTCTCTGAAGAAACCCGGCTTTCCCATGCGCTCCGCTGAACTTTCACTTTCACCATCCCGCCCGGTTCCCGACCTTTCCGGGGAATCCGCATACACTGTGCTTCAGGAGATCACCCGGATTTGCCAACGCGCCGCCAACGGTGATCTGGAAGCACGCATCTTGGACATTGATCCGGACACCGAACTCGGTCACTGCTGCCTCGCCATCAATCACCTGCTCGACATTGCCGACGCCTACGTCCGCGAATCTGCCGCCGCCATGTCCACCTGCGCCGCCGGCGAATTCCATCGTCCCATCCTCCTCCGCGGCATGCCCGGTGCCTAACGCAAGAGCGCCGTGGTCATCAACCGGGCCGCCGACAAGATGCGCCAGAGCGTCGAGCAGAACCAAGCCTTTGAAGCCGAACGCGAACGCGTCGCGGCCAACGTCAGTCGCTCTGCTGAATCGGTCGCCGACTCCGCCGGTCAGGTCGATTCCATCGCCAACACAATCAATGCCGATGCCGAGAAGACTCACAGCATGAGCGACAACGTCTCCCGCCTCGCCCAAGAAACCGCCAGCAACATGGCCGGAGTTTCCGCCGCCTGCGAAGAGCTCAACGCGACGACATCCGAAATCGCCCGTCAAACACGCGAATCTGAAAACCTCACGCGCAAGGCTGTCGATGACGCCCAATCCGCGGACTCTACCGTCCATCGGCTCGCCGAAGCCGGATGCAAGATCCAGTCCGTCGTCGATCTTATTCAGAAGATCGCCGCCCAGACCAATCTCCTGGCGCTCAACGCCACCATCGAAGCCGCGCGCGCCGGCGAGCACGGCCGGGGCTTTGCCATCGTCGCCACCAAAGTCAAGGAACTCGCCCGCGACACCGCCAAGTCCACAGACGAGATCAACGCGCAGGTCGAAAACATTCAGGCGGTCACTGAGAGTGTGGCCAAATCCATTGCGGGAATAGGCACGTCGATCCAGCAGTTCGACAAGAACGTAGAGAGTATCTCCAAGTCGCTTGACGAGCAGGCTCTGGCGACTTCGGAGATCTCCCGCAACATCACCGATGCCACCGGCAGCACCAACGAAATCTCCGAAAACATCCGCGGAGTCTCCGACTCCGCCGCCACCACCCGCCAGGCCGCCGAAGTCCTCCAATCCTCCTCCGGCCACCTCAACCAGGCAGCCGCCACCCTCCGTAAGGAAGTTGAAGGGCTTTCATCATAGTCAGGCCGACTTGAACCGAGCTATCAGATCACCAGAGCTCGTTCAACATATGCGCCAGCAGTCTTGGACTGCGGCAGTCCCCTGCCGCTTTCCTTTGAGATTCCATTGTTGGTGAAGTGAGGACCGGGAACTCGGAATCCTTTTTGAGCACTAGACAGCGTAGCAGGAGCACCGCAGTCCAAGACGCTCACGCGGCTGCAGACCCGTCTGGTTCTCAAGAGTCTCCCACAGCGGAACGTTACTCGTGCCGCAATGCTTCAATCGGATCAAGATCGGCGGCTTGCGACGCGGGATAGATGCCGAAAACCACGCCAACGGCACCAGAAATGCCAAAGGCGATGATGACGGACAGCGGGGTGATGATGGTCTTCATGTCGGCGAAGTGAGAGACCATCACGGGAATGACCACACCGGCCACGACGCCGATCAATCCACCACCGACGGACAACACCACGGTCTCCACGAGGAACTGGGTGACGATGTCCTGCTTCTTGGCGCCCAACGCACGGCGGATGCCGATCTCGCGGGTGCGTTCAGTGACCGTCGCAAGCATGATGTTCATGATGCCGATGCCCCCCACGATCAGTGAAATTGCTGCGATGGATCCGAGCACGATGTTGAAGATGCGCTTGGTCTGTTCGGCCTGCCGTAGCAATTCGATCGGCACGACAATTTCGTAATCCGCCTTGCTGTGGTTATTCTTCAGCAGGTCTTTGATCTGCGGCACAGCGACTTCGACCGCGTCCGTGGAATCGAACTGCACGGTGATCTGGTGCAACTCAACCTTCTCCGCCTGGTAACTTCCGGCGGACCGGCTGACGATGGTCTCACCAAAGCGCGCCTTAGCGGTGGCCAAGGGCACGTAGACATTTGCGTCGATGGTATCGCCTTCCGAATCACCGGCCTGCGGGCGTTGCTTTTCCAGGCCGGTCTCACGCACCAGCCCCACGACCTTGTAGCTGTCGCGCCCCATCTTGACCGCCTGCTCCAAGGGGTTTTCATAAGGGAACAGATTCTCCGCCAAACTGGTCGTCAACACACAGACGTTGTTGCGGTTGCGTTCGTCCATGTAGGACAGAAAACGTCCCTTCACAATATCCATCGCGGAAATCTCCGGATACAGCGGATGCGTGCCGATGACCTGCACGGGAAACATCATCGTGTTGAAGCGCACCTCTTCCCGAATGATCCGCAAGGGCAACACCCACTTCACTCCGGGAATCGTTTCCCGGATCGCGTTCGCATCAACATAAGTGAGACCGTAGTCGTTGATGTAGTCCCGCTTGGCGGCACCGGCGGATTTCTCCTGCGGCGGGTTGACGCTGCGCAAAATGATGTTGCTGCTGCCGAGTTTCTTGATGGCCTCCTGCGCCTCGTAGGAGGCGCCTTCACCGATCGCCAACATGGCGATCACCGAGCAGACACCGAAGATGATGCCCAACATCGTCAGGCCGGAACGCATCTTGTGCAGCAGCAGGCTCTTGATGCCCAGCTGGACAATTCGAATGAGGGTCTTCAGTCGCATCGGCCAGCGGTCAACCGATCTCGAACTCCTTGGCCACCTTCACCGGCGCGCGCTTGGTTTCCTCGCGATGAACAACACCGTCCTTCATCACGATCTCGCGTTGCGCCCGTTCCGCGACCTCGTCACCATGCGTCACCAGCACCATCGTCTTGCCTTGGGAATGCAAACGATCGAACAGGTCGAGAATCTCCACACCGGTTTTCGAATCGAGGTTGCCCGTCGGCTCGTCCGCCAGCACCAGCAACGGATCGTTCACCAGTGACCGGGCGATGGCGACGCGTTGTTGCTGACCGCCGGACAACTGCTTGGGACGGTGGTCGAGACGATCGCCCAAACCGACCAGTTCCGCCAACTGGCGGCAGTGGTCGTACTTGTCCGCCAAGTCAAGCCCCTGGTAGAACAAGGGTACGAAGATGTTCTCAATGACCGTGAGCTGCTGGATGAGATTGTAGGACTGAAAGACGAAACCGAGCTTCTGCCCCCGGTAGGCACTCAGTTGGTCGTCATCCATGGTGGAGACATCCTTGCCGCCAAGGTAATATCGGCCGGAGGTGGCGCGATCGAGACAACCCAGCATGTTCAACAGGGTGGACTTTCCCGAACCGGACGCACCCATGATGGCGACGTAGGAACCCTCTTCGATCGCCAGATTCACACCGTTCAAGGCATGCACGTCCACATCCCCCATGTGGTACGTTTTGACGAGATTCTCGATCCGGATGATCTCGCGATTGCTCATCAAGTGTTCTTTTCCTTTTTAATGCGGGCAGGCTTGTTGGAAGGCTTTTTGTTGTTCTTCTCCGGTTTCTGCCGGGCTTCCTTGGTCTTCTTCTCCTTGTTCTTCTTGTCCCGAGCCTCGGCATTGTCGTCGCCTTGGCCAACCTTCTGGGCGGCCTTGAGTTCTTCCGGAGTTGGCGCCTTGGCGGCACCCGGTCCATCGAGATCGCTGTTGGCAACGAAACCGCCCTCCATGTCCAACTGGTCACCGAGCGTCAACGGCGAAAGCATCACCTCGTCGCCCGGCTGCAGGCCGGATTTGATCTCAATCATGGTGTCATTGAACATTCCAACTTCGACTTCGACCGCATTGTCACCGCCCGTGCCACGAACGAAGCAGACCTGCTTGCCGCCGGAGGTCGTCACCGCCTGGATCGGAACGGTCAGGGTCTCGGAAAGATTGGTGACCACGATCTCCGCGCGACCGGAAACACCTGGCTTCAGATCGGAGAGCTTCTCGTTGATCCACACCTCGGTGTTGTAGACCTTGAGGTTCGGATTGTAGTACCGGCTGGTGGTGTCCGGCAACGGCGCCACCTTGCGGATAAATCCGGTGAAGCGGGTGTCCGGCATCGAATCGATCGTGATGTAACAAGGCAAACCCGGACGCACCTGGCGCACATGCGATTCGTGCACCTTGATGTCCAACATCATCTGCGAGACATCGGGCAACTTGAGAATGCGATACTTCGAGGCAATCGAAGAACCGACCTCGATACCGGGATAACGATAACTGCTCGGTTGCTGATAAACCACCAGCCCATCCCGCGGCGCGTAGACCGTGCACTTCTCAAGCTGATCCTTGTAGTTCTGCAACCGTTCTTCGTACGACTCCAGCGAACGTTGACGCGACTCCACCGAAGATTCATAGGAAGCGATTCCGGTCTTCGCCTTTTGCTTGGTTCGCAGCAGGTCCAGTTCGGCATCCTTCACGTTGGCCTCGAGCAGGCGCACCTTTTTCGGGTAGTCATACTTGCGGGAGATCTCCAGCTCCTGCTGGTATTGCTCGATGTTCAGCTCCTGCTTCTTGACGCTAAGTCGATCGGCTTCGAGTTCCACCTCGGTCGCGTAACCCTTCTCCCTCAGTGCCTTGGTCTTCGTCAGACGATCCTTCGCCCGCTCCAACTCCGCTTCAGCAATCGTGATCTTGGCCTCCAACGCTTTCTCCAGGATGGGCCAGTCGCCCAGCTTGTATTTCTCCAGGTCCGACTTGGCAAATTCCAATTTCAGATCATCCTCTTCGATCTCAGCTTCCCAGGTCAGCGTCCCGATCTTCAACGCGTCTTTTGCATCCACGAGATTCTGGCGGGCGGATTCGACCGACAATTCTTGGGAAGCGATCTTCTCCTCAATGCTGGTCGAATCGAGTTTCACCAACAGGTCACCCTCCTTCACAACCGTGCCCTCGGGAACGATGTCAACAATCTGCAACGTGTAACCGGTCTCATTCCTCACGGTGATCTCAGAGGTGGCGGACAAGGTGCCGCCCTCCACGATCGAAACCAGAAAATCCGCCCGCCTCACCGTGTGGTAGTTGTTGGCGATGACTTCAATCTTCTTGGACTTGAAGCTGAACGCAACGCCACCGCCGACCAGCAGGATCAGGAAGAGCGCAATTATCGGTTTTCGTTTGATCACTTTCATTACGGAACTCATTTCAGTTTTGGGCCGATTGGCCGCCAAACACTTGTTCGGGTGTCAAAATATCACCAGTATCGGCTGCCGCGCCGGGAACTGGACCGGTGTTTTCCTCATTCAGCAGAGGATTCTTGGCCAGCCACCATCGGTCGCCGGCAGTATTCAAGACGCCAATATCGATCAAAAATTTCAATTTTGCGGCCAAATAATCCACCAAAGCGGCAGAAACCGCGTTCTGAGCCGCCAATTGCGCATCTTGAGCCTCCAACAAGTCACGGATCTGCGCCCGGCGCGACTCGATCAGTTGTGGTGTCACTTCGACGCGTTGGTTAGCCAAGACTAACGCCTCTTTCTGAATCTCATAGTTTTGTCGCAGCTGCTCCAGATCCCGCAGGTCCTCTCGGACAGCATCGCGAGCGTTGTCCAAGGTGATGGTGAGCGATCGGATCTCCCGCTCGAATTCGATCAATCGAGTACGGAAGGTGTTGCGCTGAGAGCGGCGATCAAAGGGCAGATCCAGTTCCAATCCGGTGGAAGTCCTGAAGTTGCCGGGATCGAAATCGGCGTAGTCGGTGGTTTCATTCTGCAACGACACATCCGTAAGGAAGGTCAGATTCGCCCGCAACGCATCCGCCGCCACCTTGATCTTCCGTTTGCTGTCTTCGAAGCGGTCGATCTCGTTCAGGATATCCATCTTGTTGGTCACCGCCATTTCATACCCCGCTCGATCGGTGACGCGGATCAACTGCAAACCAATTTTCTTCAGGTCATCCAGATTCGAATCATCCAGGTTCAAATGCACTCCCAACGGGATCTCGAGCTTCTTCTTAAACTCATCCAAAAGCGCCTGGTACTGCTGTACCGCGCGAATGTAGGAACTCCGACCGCTCAAGCGGCGTTGAATCGCCTGATCCACCTGGAACTGCGCGATTCGCTCAGCAACGAAGTTGGCCTCCGCATGAGTCACCGTATCCACCAGGCGCTTGTAGTTGTTGTAGGAGTTGCGGACCACGTCTTGGCGCTGCAGAAGACGGAAATAGTCCCCGACGATTCCAGCGGAAAACTCCTGTTGAAAGAGATCGAAATCCCGCAGCGCGTAGACAACATCCCGTTCCGCCTGCGTCAGATTTTCGGCGACGATTGCAGCGGACGATCCACGCAGAAGCGGCTGGGAGAGATTCGCCGACACAACGGTCGCAACCGAACGCCGTGGGTCGCCGGTAAAATAGCGGACCATGTCGTTGGCCAATGTCAGCCCAATCGTGCCGCCTGACTTGAGCGCCTGATTGAACCCAACTCGATTGCGGCCGACGCTGCCTTTGAAGTCCTTGTCCCGCTCACGCTCAATCCCGCCCCGCAAAGCGCCGAACGGACGCTTGGCAAAATCCCATCGTCGAATGGTCAGTGTGAGGGCGGTGAGATACAGCTGCTCCTTGCGTGTCTGGTAATTCCGGTTCTTCGCAAAAGCCATGTCCAACGCCTGATCCAGATTCAGCGTGATGTTGGTTCCATCCAGTTTGCGACCGGCGATCAGTTCCATCGCTGGGATGTCGTCCGGATTCCGAGCAGAATACTTGGTGTCGATGTTGAATTCGTTGGTCTTGCCGAACAGCCCCATCTCCTTTTGCGAAAGAATCTCGTAAACCTGCTTGTCCGCCTTTTCGCGATAGTACGTGGAATTACACCCCGCCAGAAACAGGGCGACTATGGAGAAAAACAAGGAGTTCCAGATCCGCATCAACTCGAAGTGCAATCGGACGTCACCCCGGATACGAATAATTCAATGTTTGTGAGCCTGAATTCTCTACAACCGCTTCAGTTGCAGACGGATGCAAAAGCCCCCCGACAACACTCAGCGCTGCCGGGCAATCCAGGCATCTATCCGCTTCTCCAAAATCTCCAGCGGCACCGCACCGGAAAGCAACACCTCATCATGGAACAATCGGACGTCAAAAGCATCCCCCAGCGCAGTGGTCGCCCGTTTGCGAAGTTGTTGTATCTTCATCTGGCCGATCTTGTAGGCCAACGCCTGCCCCGGCCAGGCGATGTAACGATCCACCTCGTTGACCACGTCTTGCCGGGTCTTCGGCGCGTTTTCCATGAAAAAGTCGATCGCCTTGTCGCGACTCCATTGCTTGTAGTGAATCCCCGTGTCCACTACCAGCCGGATGGCCCGCCACATCTCATAAGTCAACTGACCAAACTTATCATATGGGTCATAATACAGTCCCACCTCGTCGCCCAACGATTCGGCGTACAGTCCCCAACCTTCCACGTAAGCAGTGACGGGAGAATGCCGACGGAATTTCGGCAACGATTCCAACTCCTGCGCCAAAGCGATCTGCAGATGATGCCCAGGCACCGCTTCATGCAGAGACAAAGCCATCATCTCCCACTTGGGCCGCGTCTCCGGATTGTAGAGATTCACGAAATACGTTCCTGCCCGAGAACCATCCGGCGCCGGCCAGCGGTAATAGGCCGTCGTCGTGTCCGGCGCGACCAGATCCGGAATCTTCTCGATCCCGTAAGGCATGCGCGGCAGCGTCTTGAACAGCTTCACCATCATCGGATCGATCACTCGGCTTCGCGCGCGATAGGCCTGCAACAGTTCATCACCGGTCTTGAAAAAGAATTTCGGATCTGACCGGAGGTGTTCGAAGAACGCCTTAAGATCCCCCTTGAACTCCACCTTGTCCTTGATCGCCTCCATTTCTTCCCGGATGCGTTTCACCTCGGACAGACCCAGCCTGTGAATCTCGTTGGGCGTCATCTGCGTGGTCGTGAAGTCCTTCGCGAGGAACTCGTAAGCCCGCTTCCCATGCGGCCATTGCCAGGCGCCGACCGACTTGTAGCAAGCCGGGTTGTATTCTTTGGTCAAGAAAGTCTTCAGCTTTTCAAACGCAGGCACGACATGTTCCTTCACCGCCGTCCAGGCTTCGGCCTCCAGACGGAGCTGCGTCGACGATTTGATGTTTCGATGAAGGGAACGGAACGGTTTGTAGAACGGACTCTGCTCGGGCTCCTTCACGATCTGCTGGTCCAATTGTTTGGGCACGCGCTGCATCACCGCACGTGGCTGAAGAATCTGCCGGCGCATTCCTTCCCGCATCAACTCGATTGTCTGATCCACGTATTGCGGGAACCGCCTCATGCGCCCGATCCAATCCGAGTAGTCCTTCTCCGTTTCAAACCGCAAAGCATCCGCCTGCTGATTGGCCGTCTGAATCCCCCACCGATGATTCATCGGTGTCAGATAGAGCATCATCTGCAAACGCGCGACGCGTTGCTCTGATTGATACTTGAACAGGTCAAAGTTGAGTTGATCCGCTTTCGAAAGCGCGTCGCGATCGATGCGACCCAACTCCTTGATCGCCTCCCGATACCGAAATTCGGCGCGAAACTGCGCCTTCAACCCATTGTCACCCCACTCATCGTTCCAGCGCCGATCCCCAAGAATGGACGCCCAAACCGGATCCGCCCGCATGTCCGCACTCCACTCCTTCTCGAACAAGGCATGCAGACGCTTGGTAGCCGCGTTCTCCGCCGCCGAAACGATCGTTAACAATGCAAACAGCAGAAGGATCGAATTCCGAATCACCATCCCGCGACTCTCCCCGACGAATCCAGGCAAATCAACTCCTGACCGTCCGTCGAGCCCCATCGGTAAGACGTAGCGGAATTTGCAAAAATTCCGAATCCGCTGGCGCCACAATTCGGAAGATCTCGCATCTTCCGATACAGCCTCACAACGTCGTCCGATCGCCTGATTGGCAGTCCGGCCCAAATCGGTTCCTCACCGACCTTTGCTCTCCTCCACCACTGCGACCAGGTGATCGTAGATGCGTTTGCCAGAGACGTCCCAGTTGGTGCGGGTCTGGAAATCGATGAAGGCGGTGCGGCCAAGTTTCTCGTAGTCCGCGTAGTTCTTGAACTTGTCGAGGACGTAGTCGATGTAGGCCTGTGGTCCGGCTTCAAGCGGAAAGGTCTCGCCACTGACGCCGCTGTTGATGGCGGCGGTGATACCACCGGTGGCGGTCGCCATGCTCGGCACGCCGTAGGAGGCGGCTTCGCAGAAGACAATGCCGAATGCTTCCGCGCGCGACGGCACGATCATGAAATGCGATTCGCCGATGGTGTCGTTGAACTTCTTCAGCCCGGCGGGTTCGTCCTTGTTGATGAAGCCGAGCTTGGTGACACAATCAGGGAGCTTGCGGCCCTTAGGCGGTTCAGATCCCATCAACGTAAGTGTCGTGGGCAAACCCGCGTTGTTCAGCCCCTCGGCGACAGCGACGGCGATGTCGCCACCTTTGCGTGCCCATACCTTGCCAATGAACAGCAGCTTGCAGCGATCTTTTGGTCGCCGCGAGATATAGTCTTCGATATCCGCCTCCGTGCGGTCGCAGTCGATGTTCGCTCCGAACGGAATCACATCAATCTTGGCCGGATCCACACCGTAAGTATTGATGGCGAATTGCTTGGCGTGATCGCAGGCATACAGGACGCGTTTGGCACGATGCAGGTCCGCCTTTTCCCAAGCATGGCTGCGGTCGATCGTCTTTTGCGGCAGACCCACGTAATAGGGATAGTAGTCGAGCAGACTGGCGAAATTAGCGTCGCAATACACCACGATGGGAATGTTCGTCTTCACCATCGTGAGGTAGTACGTGTGAGTCGTAAGAATGACGTCCGGCTTGATCTGCTCGAGCTTCTTGGCGATGTCGTCCGCCCACATCTCGATGACGGAAGGCTCGCGATCCTCCAACATCTTCTGGCCGGTGAGCGCGAACCACTTGCGCTTGAGGCGGTAATCCCAGCGTAACCAGTGAAAGAGCGGACCGACGTTGACCATCTCGGCGCCATGCCGCGCCACGGAATCGCGGATGTAGTGGTTCAACCCGGACCAGGTCCGGATGTCATCGGGCGACTGATGCGTGATGTAGGCTACCTTCATTCGGCCGGCTCGTTGGTGAGGCGCACATTGTCCAGGTAGAACGTGCGCGGCGCACTCGCGGAGTCGATAAACAACACCACCCGATGGATGGCTTTCAAGTCCAATTCCCTGCCCTTGGTTCCGGCGCGAATTTGCTCGATGGGAATCCGCAGATGGTTCTGTCCCTTCTGCATGAAGAACTCGTGATCATAGCGTCCGCCCTCCATCCCGGAAACGCCGCTCCCATCGATGCGGGCAAAGAGCAGGAATTCGGAACCGGTGTTGTAGACATCGAATGCCAGGGCCTCATACATGCTCCAATCCTGTTCCCCGGCATCGAAGCTCACCCCGGGCCAACCGCCAACCGCCGCCACAACCTCCTGTGAGAACTCGCCCTGGGTCGCGTAGTTCGTCGATGACCGGTAGCGCCCCTCGCCGGTGAATGAATACGAGTTTGGCCGCCACAGGCTCAGGTCTTCCGCATCCTCAAAACTACCGAGCATGGGGAACTCCTCCAAGCGATGCTCGATGGTGCGATACTTGCGCATCGGCGGACCGGCAATGGCGGCGCCGACCGCAATCGCTCCGGCCAGCAGAACGAGCACGTTGTACCCCTCCAGACGCTTGGGCCAGAGGTAGATGAACGCCGCTCCGAAGGCGGCGCCGACAATGCCGTACATCTGGTCGAGCATGCTTTGCGAACGCCCCATCAACGGTTGCACCAATTCAATGACGATGGCGACGGTCGCGGCGGCGGCAAAGGCGTTGCGACAATTGCGCAGGCGCATGTCTTCACCCCGCTTCTTGAAAAACGGATAGAGCAGTCCCGCGATCACGGCGAACAGGGGCAAATGCATTACGTCCGTGAGCGTGCGCCAGAACTCCACATCCACGGTGAAGTTGACCGGAATGAAAAACAAGGCGATCAGCGCGACCAGTCCGATGCTGCAAAGTAGCTTCATGACGGCCCCGGTAGCGACAGACTATTTACGGACAAGCATCGTGACGCCGGTGAAGATCCGTTGGCTGATCTTCTGGCGCAGTGCCAGTGGCAGGATCTTGAAGCAGTCCTCGACCAGCAGGGTCATCGCATTGAATAAGCCGCTCTCGCGGGGCACCCCGAAGCGATAGGTGTACCACTGTTTGAAGCCACATTTCTTCACCAGCGCGGACATCTCCCGGTAAGTCCATTCCTTCAGATGCATTCCTTCATGGATGTAAACAAATCCGCGGGAGGCATCATGCGGACCGGAAAAAAGATGAGGCGTGTCGAACACGTAGAGCCCACCGGGTTTCAGCACCCGACACACGGTTTCGAAATGATACTCGTGATCTTCGGGATGAATGTGCTCGAGGAACTGGTAGCTGAAGGCCAGATCCACCGATTCTTCGGGCAATCCCAGTTTGTAGCCGTCGTAGACCTCCAGATGAAAATTCTCCGGTACATCCTTGGACTCGCCGCTCTGGTCGGAGATGTCGAGCGCGATCACCTTGTCGACGTGCTTGCAGACCTCGTAGGCGAGACGACAATCGCCCGGTGCGATCTCCATGAACGTCTTCACGTCCTTGAGATAGGGGCGCAGCAACTTCATGCGGGCTTCCACTGCCTTGCGGCTGTCTTCCTCGGTCTCCCGTCGGGTGAGGCGCGGATGATCTTTCACCCGCTCAAAGAGTTCGTCGTAGAGTTTGCCGAAGAGTTCGGGGCGGTTCTCGCGCGTCGACTCCATGAGACGCTTGTGAAGGTCCTTCTCGACCTCGTACTGGTGGCGGAGTGATTCGATGGAGCGCGGCTCGTCTGACATGAATCTGGCTTGGCTGTGGAATGTGAACTGCGGACTAGGATTGTTCCTTGCTGTTGAACACGCGGAAGAACCAGATCGCCTCGTAGCGCGGCAACTTGTCCTTCTTGTCCGCGGCCATGCCGCCCCGGACCACGATGCGGATCGTGTCCAAGATGACAAACAGATCGAGGAACAAACTCATGTGCTTCATGTAATACAGGTCGTATTCCAGCTTCCACTTGGCGTCCTCCACGGACGAGCCATACGGATAGTTGACCTGCGCCCAGCCGGTGAGACCCGGCTGGACCATCAGACGTTCCTGATAGAACGGAATCTGATCGGCGAGTTCCTCAACAAACACCGGCCGCTCCGGTCGGGGACCGACGAAGGACATCTCGCCCTTGAGAATGTTGATCAGCTGCGGCAGCTCATCGATACGATACTTGCGCAACGTCGCGCCGATCGGCGTTGTCCGTGGATCCTTGCCCTGCACCGACCAGACGGCACCGTGTTTCTCGGCATCGACCCGCATGGAACGCAGCTTGATCACATTGAACGGCTGGCCGAATCGGCCGGCGCGCACCTGTCGGTAAAAGATCGGTCCGGGAGAGGTCAGCTTGACGCCCAGCATCGCGAGCAGCAGCAGCGGACCGGCCAACATCAACAACGTCGCCGAAACCACGATATCAAATGCACGCTTGATCTTCTTGATGTAGAGCATGTGCGGCTGACCACTGGCCGTGAGCAGCCACTCCGGCGTGATGAGCTCCAATGGCACGAGTTGATGGACTTCCTCAAACAGACTGACCAGCGGCATCACCTGCACTCCGGAATAGCGTAGTTCGCAGAAAGCCTTGCACATCGCCGGATCACTGATGCTCTTGCTGGTGCAGAGCACGCGATGGATGTTCTCGCGCTGCACGATCTCCTGCAGGTCACTGACCTTGCCCAGCACCCGCATCTCTCCGATCGGCTTGTATTCGTCGTAATGGATCAGCCCCAACAACTCCATGTTCTCAGTTCCCAGTGACTGGAAGAAGCGCGCCTCGAGTTCATCGAAAGTACAGGTCATGATGAACGCAACCCGTTCCCGATGCTTGCGCAGCGCGCGGACTAGGAATCCATGGTGGAGCAGTACTGCCGAGTAGGTGAGCAGATAGCTCCAGAGAGTGACTCCGCGGCCGGTCTTGATGGACCAGTTGATGTAATACAACCCCATCATGATAAACGCAGTACCTGCCAGGCAGATGCCGAGAATCACGGCCCGCGACATCACCTTCTGCTTGTAACTCAGGGGCGAGTAGAGTCCGAAAATGTAGACCATGCAGGGGAACGCGAGTGAACTGAGCAGAATTCCGGGCACATAGGTGATGAGCTTGTCCTCAGCCTGGCTTGGTTCCTCCCAGAGGAGCGTGCACAGGGTGAACGCTGCAATGAACACAACAGTATCGATGAAGAAGTGGACCGCGACGTGCAGCCAGTGTTGTCGGAGAATGCCGTTCGCGTTCATGGAAGTTGGTCGTCAGTCCCAGAATAGGTGAGCCACTCTTTCTCGCCAACCCTAAATCCCCGTCAGGGAAAGCCTTAAGCCTGGTTTTTCGCCTATTTCGACCAAATCCAACTCATCAGCTTGAGCATCGACGGGGATTGCCCCTGCGCGAGAATCCCCACCCGGAATATCTTCGAGGCCGCCCAGATACAGAAGAGCATGAAACCGCCGGTCAACACCATCGCCAGCAGCAGTTCCCACATGGCCGGACCGGCCGGACTCGCCAACCGGATCATCATCAACACCGGCGTGAAAGGCGGAATCAGCGACATCACCTGGCTGAACGGCGAATTGGGCGCCTGCATGATCGCCACCCACACAAACATCGGCGCCATCGCCAGCAACATCACGGGCGTCATCAGGCTCTGCGCGTCCCGGATCTCGTTGCAGGCCGAACCAATGGCCAGGAACATCGATCCGAAGATGAATGCCGCCATGACCTGGAACAGGAAGAACCAGCCGACCATGTCCATTGGCACCAGATGCAGGTAATCGAGCTGATGCAGACTCGCCACGATGGACAGAATGTAGAGACTTGAAAGCGTCAGTGAAACCAACACGCAACCCAACAGTTTGCCGAACATGAGCTGGAAGGGAGTCACCGACGAAATCAGCACCTCCGAAACCTTGTTCATCTTCTCCTCCAACACCGTGTTCATCAACATTGGAGCAGTGGTCATGACCGTGACAAACATCACCAGCATCGTCACCAAGGGCACCGCCATGGTCTTCAACGGATTCTCTTTCTTGGCCTTCTGAATCTTGCCGGACTTTGTCTTCTTGGCCAGGCCGCGTCGATCAAACTTGGCTCGCTGACTCAGTTTGCCGATCAGCGCACCGTCGATTCCTGCCTCCTTCAGGCGCACGCTACGAAGCTGATTATTGATCGTCTGCTCCAACCAACGTGGCAGGGACATAAAAGTCGGCGTCTGGGTGAAATAGGCGACGCCACGCTCTTCCTTGCCGCCCACGTCGAAGACGTTCATCTCAATGATCACAAACGCAAACAGTTCCTTGCGGCGCACCTTTCCGGACAATTCCAGCTCCAACTCTTCGCGCGACTTGCCGTCGCTTTCGTAAGCGATCGGATCAAACTCCGGTTGCTTCGGCGCCATGGCTTTCACCGCATCCGGCTGATCCTCGACCTTCTTGAGCCCCGCGTTGCGGGCATCCGATGACCGTTTGATGGCGTCGAACAACCGACCGGACTCATCGACCACCGCAATTCTTCTCGGCGTCATGTCAATCTTCTTGCCGGCAAACACCTGCAGGAAGATCGAAAGCGCCATGATCAGGGGCATCATCAGGATGCTAATGATGAAGGCCTTGCTGCGAACGGAGTTCAGATACTCCGCACCCGCCACGCGACGAATCTTATCCATTGGCCATCTCCTCCGCGGTCGGTCCCGCTATGCGAACGAAAATGTCGTGCAGTGACGGCTTGGCGATCTCGAAGTGGCGCACCTTGGTCCGCTCCAGCAGCTCCTTTAACAACCCCTGTGAGTCGCCGGTATATCGAACCTCCAGATACCGGCCGAGATCGCGCACATGCTCGACACCATCCAGCGAATTGACAAAGCCCAGATCGCCATCCGCCCTGATGTGATAGATGTTCGCTCCGTAAGCCGCCTGAATCTCACCCAGTTCTCCATCAAGCACCTTGCGGCCCTGGTAGATCATGAAGATGCGGTCGCACATCTTCTCCGCCACATTCATGTCATGCGTCGAAAAGATGATCGTCGTTCCCTGCTTCTTCAGTTCGATGATCGCTTCCCGGATCACTTCCAGGTTCACGGGATCCAAGCCGGAAAACGGCTCGTCCAAAATCAACAACTCCGGCTTCGCGAGAACGGATGAAATGAATTGGATCTTCTGCGCCATACCCTTGGACAAGGCCTCCACCTTCTTATCCGCCCAATCCTGCAGCCCCATCCGCTCGAGCCACGCGGCAATGGCGGCCTTGGCCGCCGCCCGCTTCATCCCCTTGAGCGCCGCGAAGTAATGCAACACGCGCCGCACGATCTGCTTGCGATAGAGACCTCGTTCCTCCGGCAGGTAACCGATGCGGTCATTGGCCGCGCGGGTGGACTGTTCGCCAAGCACCTCCACCTTGCCTTCGTCCGGATGAAAGATGTGCAGGATCATCCGAATGGTCGTCGTCTTGCCCGATCCGTTCGGCCCAATGAATCCGTAGATCGAACCACGCGGCACCTCGAGGGACAGGTCCTCCACCGCCCGATGATTCGCAAAGGATTTGCCAACTCCGCTCAACCGCACTGCGACACCTGATTGCGTGGTATCACCGTCGGCAGGAAGGTTTGGAGGAAGGGCGCCCATCGGAAGACGGAAGAATTCCTCCTGTCCCATTTTTTGCAAACCCATTCTCCAGCGCATCGTGCTGGAGAATGGAGGGCATCATCGGTTCCCGCTGATCGAATTGCTTGATCTGCAACCATTCCGACGGAACTGTGTTGTTTCCTCATCGCCGACATGAAGTTGTACTAGGCAGCCAACCGCGAGCACGTTGAACGGCTCGTCGGACTCAATTGGAGCTTTGCTTCATGCAGTCCCGACGCATCATCCGGTTGTGCGCGCGTTCACACAACGGATCAGAAAGATGTGGGAGTGGCTGCCCCGTTGGATTCGTGTGATCGTGAATACACTGGGGTGTCTCATCGGTGCGGTCGTCATTCCTGCAACCGCGTATCTTCTGATGTCGGTGATCCTGAGTTCCGTCATCGTGAACGCGGATCGCGAGGAAGTGACGGAAGGTGTGATCATCTACGTCAACCCGAGCCAGGGGATCCACACGGATCTGATGGTTCCCAAGCAGACTGACGCGATCTACTGGTATCCATGGTTTCCGCATCGGCATTTCGAACGTTACATCCCGAACGACTACGTCCGACTGGGTTGGGGCGATCGTGCCATCTACGAGAAGGTGTTGTATTGGTCAAACCTCACAGCCCGCATCGCCTTTGACGCCACGCTGCTCAATACCCCTTCCCTCATGCACGTGATGTATTGGCAACGCCCACGGCTGACCAACGGCATCACCGAAGTGACATTGACCGATGGCGAGTATCGGAAGCTGGCGGAATTCGTGAAGGCCGGCTTTCAGATGGGAGACAATCAACGTCCGATCCTGGTGACGAACGTGACCCATCACGGCTGGGACGCGTTCTACGAAGCCCACGATTCCTACAATCTGATCTCCACGTGCAACGAATGGGCGGGACGCGCCCTGCGGGAAAGCGGAATCCCCGTGGGGCTGTGGACACCGTTCGCCGGCCAGGTGGCCAAGCATCTGAAGAATCCCCCGGTGGAAGAACGCCCGGCTGTCGTGCCCTGACAGTTGCAGCTAGCAACTGGTGGCCACGCCGCCAAGAATCTTCACACAATGTGGGATGGCGCCTTCCACGAAGCTCAGGCACTCCACGGCGCCCTTGGGTTTGCCGGGAAGGGCAACAACCAGAGCGCTGCCTACCGATGCGGCCAGGTTGCGGGAAAGAATGGCGTTCTTGGTGATCTTCATCGACTCGATCCGCATGACTTCACCGAAGCCGGGGAGTTCGCGATCGGCAATCTCGCGAATGGCTTCGGGGGTGACATCGCGGGGGGCCACGCCCGTTCCACCGGTGGTCAACACGAGGCCACATTCCTTGGCGATGCATTCGCGGATCGCGCGTTGAATCTGGGGCTTGTGGTCGGCCACGATGGTTTCGGACACCACCGTCCAACCGTAGCCTTCGGCCGCCTTGCGGACTTCGGGGCCGCCGAGATCTTCGTATTCACCTTCAGCGGCACGGTCGGAAACCGTGATGACGCCGACCTTTATCTGCATGGGTTCTTCAGCCATCTGCTTCGAGGGTCTTCTTGGTTTTGGAAACGAGTCCGATTTCGCCGATGACCATCGCCTTGTCGACCGCCTTGCACATGTCGTAGACGGTGAGGGCCGCGATGGATACAGCCGTCAGCGCCTCCATTTCGACACCGGTGCGGGCGGCGGTCTTCGCGGAGGCGGTGATGTTGATCCGGTCATTGGAATCCGGAATCTCAAAATTCACTTCGGCGTGGTCCAACGGCAACGGATGGCACAAGGGGATCATTTCCCCGGTCTTTTTTGCGGCCATGATTCCTGCCAGCCGCGCGGTCGCCAACACGTCCCCTTTGGCAATGCCGTCACCCTGGATCAACCCGATGGTGTTGGATGCCAGCGAAATGCTTCCGGCGGCGACCGCTTCGCGCAGCACGATCGGTTTGGCGGACACGTCGACCATGCTGGCCTCGCCCTTTTCGTTGATATGTGAAAGTTCGCTCATTTCAGCGGATGGATTCGACCCACTCGCCGACGATCTCCTTCATCCGACTCTTCAGGTCGGGACGAATCTTCACGTGCCGGGGAATGTAATCCGGAGAAGTACCGAAGAGGTCGGTCGTCACGAGAATCTGACTGTCACAATGCGGACCGGCACCGATGCCGATGGTGGGAATGGAAACAGACTTGGTGATCTCCGCCGCCAGGCTCGGCTCGACCAATTCGAGCACCATGGCAATGGCCCCAGCCTCCTCCAACGCCTTGGCGTCGGCCAGCAACGCCTCCCGTTCGCGAGGCACCTTGCCCTTCACCTTGTAGCCGCCCTCTTCCTTCACGTGCTGCGGCAGCATTCCAAGATGTCCGATGAAGGTGATGCCGGCGTCGGTGATGGCGCCAATCTGTTCGATGATCTCCCGACCACCCTCGCCCTTGACCGCTTCCGCACCGGCGTCGAGGAGTCTTTTCGCAGTAGCGAGTGCGGAGGATTCATTCTCGTATGACCGGGCAGGCATGTCCGCAGCCAACAATCCCTTGGGCTTCGCCCGGGCAACCGCACGAACGTGATGCTCCATTTCATCGACAGTCAATTCAGTGGTATCGGGATAGCCCAGCACCACCATTGCGAGCGAATCGCCGACGAGCACCAAGGGAACGTCCGCCTCATCCAGCAACCGCGCCATCGCGAAATCATACGCCGTAAGCGAGGGAAATCTCTTTCCCTTCAGACGTTTTATACATTCCGCGGTGACTTTCCCGTCCAACACGGCGCAAACGTTGACCAAGGACGAATTTCGCCGCAAGGGGAAATGCTGGAAGCTCCAAAGTAATCGGAGATCGGAAGTCAGCAATCAGTCGGTCCGGCGCCAGCCCTGATCACTGATTGCCGACTACTGATCACTCGGAACCGGCCACAGCAATTGCAGCTTGGAGTTTTCGCCCACCCTGCTTTGTGTTTAAGTGCGGCCCGTGTCCGATTCGTTGGTCGTCAATGAAGTCTATGTTTCCGTGCAGGGCGAAAGCACCTGGGCGGGATTGCCATGCATTTTCGTCCGGCTGACCGCGTGCAACCTGCGCTGTTCGTATTGCGACACGGCCTACGCGTTCACCGAGGGAAATCGAAGTCCGGTTGCTGACGTTCTACGGCGGGTGGATGAACTGGCGGCGCCGTTCACAAACAACGGTCCTTCCCAACGATTGCCGCTGGTTGAATTGACCGGAGGTGAACCGTTGCTCCAGAAGGCCGCCGTACCACTGCTGAAATCGTTGTGCGACAAGGGCTACACCGTGCTCTTGGAAACGAGCGGCGCGCATGACGTCTCCAAGGTCGACGCCCGCGTACATCGCATCATGGATCTCAAGTGCCCGAGCAGTGGCGAGGTGGAGAGCAACCGTTGGGAGAATCTGAATCACCTGTCCGATCGCGACGAAATCAAATTTGTGATCGGATCCGTCGAGGACTACGAGTGGCTGAAAGAGGCCATTCAGGAACACTCGCTGGCCAATCGCTGCCCCCTGCTCGTTTCTTGGGTTCATCCGCTCAATGACGAACAGAGAGACCCATCGCTCAAGCCGTTCCCGGCTGACCACACACCGATCAAACGTAAGGATCTGGTGGAGCGCATCACGGCCGATGCCCTTCCCGTGAGATTCCAAGTGCAGATGCACAAGATGATCTGGCCTCCGGAGGAACGTGGAGTCTGAAATCCGTTGTGCCGACTGCAACCGACAAGACCATCGAGCTCCTCCGCAACTACGAATCGCGGAACATCCTGTTCATGGATCCGGCTGGCGATTGGCCGATCGTGTGGGATCGCGCCAAGGGAGTTCACGTATGGGACATCGAGGGGAAGAAGTATCTGGATCTGACTGCGGCATTCGGTGTGACCGCCGCCGGCCATGCCAATCCTCGGGTGGTTGAAGCCGGCCAACGCCAGATGGCAAAGCTGCTTCACGCCATGGGCGATGTTCATCCGCATCCGCTGAAAGCGGAACTCACGAGAGAGCTGAGTCGATTGACCTTTGAGCGGTGGCAACGCAAGCGCGGCAAGACCATCTTCTGCAATTCCGGATTTGAAGCGGTGGAGGCCGCTTTGAAAACCGCTCGTCTGGCAACCGGCAAGACCGACGTCATCGCCTTTCGAGGCGCATACCACGGTCTCGGTTACGGCGCGTTAAACGCCACCCATCGCGAGATGTTCCGCCGTCCATTCGCAGACCAGCTGGGCGGGTTCGGGCATTGGGTTGAATTTCCCACCACAGCGGCTGCATTCAAACGCGCGAGAACCTCAATTTTGTCGGCACTGAAGAAGAAGAAGATCGGGGCGATCTTGCTCGAGCCGATCCAAGGACGCGGTGGCATCAACCTCGCGCACAACGATTTACTGCCTTGGCTGCGCCGGCTTTGCGATCGCAAACGCATCGTCTTGATTGCCGACGAGATCTATACCGGCTTTGGCCGGACCGGCAGGTGGTTTGCCTGCGAGCATTGGAAGACCGCTCCCGATCTCGTCTGCGTCGGCAAGGCCTTGACCGGCGGATTCCCGATGTCCGCCTGCGTCGGCCGGGCCGAATTGATGGATTCCGCCTGGCCGGAATCGGACGGAGAAGCGATTCACACGAGCACGTTTCTGGGACACCCGATCGGCTGCGCGATGGCGTTGGCCAATCTGAAGGAAATCCGTTCCCGCAAACTCCCCCAAGCCGCCGCCAGATCCGGAAGATGGTTGCGGAAGCGGATGGGCGGAATGCAACTCCCATCCGGCTTTCAAGCCAACGTTCGGGGACATGGATTGTTCGTCGGCATGGAACTGCTTCGCGACAACGGCGCCCCCGCAACCGAGGAATCGATCGACATCATGAAAGGCATGCTGAAACGGGGATTCATCCTCCTGCCGGAAGGCGATGCCGGCAATGTGATCAGTTTCATTCCGCCACTCACGATCACGGAGCGGCAATTGGAATCCGCCTGCCGCGCCTTGCAGAGCGAACTGGATGCCTTGACGAAATGAACCTCAGCGAAATCCGCAAGATTCTTTCCGATCACGAGATCCAGCTCACGCGCTCTCTCGGGCAGAACTTCATGCACGATCAGAACCAGATCGAGAAGATCGTGGAAGCGGGCGAGGTCTGTGCAGATGATGCGGTCGTGGAGATCGGACCGGGACTGGGACCATTGACCGAGAAACTGGTCGAGCGAGCCGGCAAGGTGATCGCCATCGAAACGGACAAGCGACTGCTCGAGCACCTGGAGAAACGGTTCGGCGCGTCCGACACCTTTCAGTTGATTCACGCCGATGCGCTGCAACTGATCCGGCGCGAAGCCAGCGATTGGAGCCAGTGGAAGCTCGTCTCCAATCTCCCGTATTCCGTCGCTTCTCCCATCCTGGTGGAACTGGCGAAGAAGCCCACCGGTCCAAAACTGATTTCCACGACCGTGCAACTGGAAGTCGGCCAACGACTGGTCTCACCACCCCGCAAGAAGGACTACGGGGTGTTGACCTTGTTGGTCCAATTGTCCTATGAGGCGAAACTGGAGTTTGTGATTCCCCGTGGCTGTTTCTTTCCGCCGCCGAAAATCGAGTCAGCCTGCGTGACCTTGCGACGCCGTCAACCACTCTTACCGCAGGAACGGATGGCGACCTTCGAGAAGATTGTGAAACGCGGTTTCTCCCAGCGACGCAAGATGATGCTGAAACTGCTCAAGCAGGATTGGGATCCGGAGAAACTCGAGCAGGCCTATAAAGACGCGGACGTGGATGCGAAGGATCGGGCGGAAGCGGTCTCGCTGGAGCAGTTCGTGAACATGACCAACACCCTGAGCGAATAGGCGTATGGCTGAAGAGATTTTTGATGTGGTGAATGAACGGGACGAGGTGGTCGACCAGAAGCCGCGGGCAGAAGTGCATCGCCTCGGATTGCTGCACCGCGCGGTCCACATCCTCGTGTTCAATTCCGCCGGCCAGGTGTTTCTGCAGAAGCGTTCAATGTCCAAGGACACTCATCCTGGCACTTGGGATTCATCCACCTCCGGTCACGTTGACAGTGGCGAAGATTACGACGAATCGGCCATGCGGGAACTGCAGGAGGAAATTGGATTGATCGTTGATTCGCCACCGGATCGACTGTTCAAGATCGATGCCTGCGAGCAAACCGATCAGGAGTT
The DNA here is from genome assembly GCA_038154405.1 of Verrucomicrobiales bacterium. Lineage (GTDB taxonomy): Bacteria > Verrucomicrobiota > Verrucomicrobiia > Limisphaerales > JAYPXF01. Next base: position 67,663 of record JAYPXF010000004.1, read on the forward strand.
CGTCTGGATCTACCGCACGGAGAGCGAGGGACCATTCGAATTGCATCCGGAAGAGATTGAAACGGGCGATTGGTTCGCCGCGAGCGAGGTGACGGAATGGATCGCCACCAGGCCCGATGATTTCGCTCCCGCACTTCGTCACCTGTGGGCACTAGCCAAAGCGCGTGGTTGCCTGCAAATGTAGCTGCGCGCGTGAGCGAGCAGACAATCGCCGCACTCGGATTCCGATCGCGCCATCAACGAACAATGGTGGATATCTTCACCCCGGACACAATCCGTGTGTCTTTCAGGCGGACGCGACTGGCGGATTCCAGCTTCCAGGAAAACACCCATGCGCCTCCAACCGACTGAAACAGAAGCCGCGCGTCAAATTCATCGGTCCGTTGATGAACGTGTCCCCAGTGGATCTCACTCCATGTGACGCTTAACTTCCCGGTGAGCGCATGGAGATTCGCCACGGACTGAAGCGAACTGAATCGGAATGAGACCCGATCGACCACATCGCATGCACGTTCCATGGCCACCAGAGGCGTGCCCGCAAAACGCCAACCAGCCATGAAAGAATTCCTGCCGGAGACCGGAAACAAGTGCTTCAATCGCTCGGCTGCCAATCGCCGGGCGCAGGCCTCAAACGGATTCGATTGTTCAATGGGCCATTCAATGGCGTGCGTCACCTTTTGCGCAGTGAAGAATGCCAGCCTCGGAGAGCGGTAGTCGTGGTCGAAGATCATCGATTTCAGGAACGGAACAGTCTTGTCGAATGCATTCCAATGCAGCTCAACCGCTTGGTTCGTGGCGAGTCCGCTGAATTCAGCCGTCAACGCAATCCGAGCCAGCTTGGCATGAATCGTTGAAGGCCGAAACTCCTGCTCAATTTCGATCTGATCCACCGCGACCAAACGTGGTGGATGGATTCTCGGGGCAATCCTGCGCCCCGCTGAAACTGCGTGATGATACTTGGGCAACTCCGTGGCAATCGTCTGTTCGATTCGTTTGATCACTTCGGGATCAATCACCTCGTTGGTCGGCCACTTTCCGGGCCACAGCAGTTTCAGCTTCTCGTAAGGAATCAGCAACTGATGGGAGATCGAGTTGGGCTGGCGATAAACAAACGAATAGACCCCGCCGTAACTCGTGAGTCCCAGGCGCACCATCTTGGCCCGTGCCTTGCGCTCGCGGATCTCCGCCAGACTCCTGGGAGGAGTTCCTGAATCCCCCCGATCAATTCGGCTGATGTGAGGAATCCCGGATGGCAGGTTTACGGAGCGCCCCAACCAGGCGCCGCGGTGCTTGACCTGCAGTTCCATGATCGAAGGGACGGGGGCTTCCAGTCCTCCAAAGTTCTGCCAGATGGTCAGGTGCTTCGATGGTGCCGACCCAAATCGTTCAGGCAGTTGATACTCGTAGCGATATCCGATGGACGCGGTCGCCAGATCTGCCGGGGAGAATTCAACGTGAGTACCAAGGTCGATACCACTTGGAGTGCCGGCATACGGATTCCCGTGGGAGTCGATGATGTGGAAATAGTCGACCAGGAACTGCTGGTGCTTGCTCGCCGACTTCCGAACCTCCGCCGGATCCAGTTTGTCTGTGGCATTGGTCTTCAGGTTCTGAAACCACGCCAGATCCTCCAGTTTCACCTCAATGGTCACGTCGACGCGGTTCGAATACACATCCGCGGTGACGGATGACTGGGAAATCGGATGCGCAAACGTTTCAACAAGGGAAGACAACAGCACGCAGGACAACCACACGATCTGATAGGGTTGTTTCCTACGTTTCACAGATTCAGTGAACCGCCATTACCGGCCTGCGCAACGGAAAACTGCCAGCCTGTGGTTGCCGACGGCACGGGAATCGCTATTCTCTCCCCGATTGCTCCCCTGTGGAGTATCTGGCGCTGCAGATGACATTACCCACCCTACTCGCGGAAGATTTCGAGAAATTCGCCGGGCGACAACCCGAAGCCGTCGCCCGCGCTCTCTACAACCTGGATGGTACCTTGGGAGCCACGTGGATGGCAACCGACGGTTTCTACTTGGTTTTCTATTACAAGCCGTACGGAGGCAGTTACTGCCGCAAGGCCTTCAGCCTGTCGGACGCGTTGCGTCTCGAAGCCAAGGCGGAAGCCTGTTTCGCCGCGTTCCGCGTGCGCTTTCCCGAGGCCAAGTATGAGCTGCGTTTCTCCCTTTGGGACATCAGCGTGCTCGACAAGATCGCGCGCTACTACAATCCCGACAAAACCGAAATCCTCGGCGTGGCCCCGAAGGAACTTTCACCGGTCACCGCGTTCTGCGCCGGCATTCACGCGATCCTGCAGGCGGATGCCGAGACCGATGAGGCCGAATTGGAATGGTTGAGCCAACGCGTGCCCGACCAACAGGCGATCCAGGAAGGCGGTTCGTGGCTGGCGGTGCATGGTCGGGACAAGCTGCTGGAAACGATTCCCGAGATCATGAGCGTGCAACAGCGCGAATGCCTGTTGGCCAACATGATCACTGCCGCGATGTCCGACGGCGTGATCCGCACGAGCGAACAGGAGACCTTGGACAGTTTCTGCAAGGCGATGCAGGTGAAGCCCGACCGGTATCAATACTTCTATGACGCTCTTCTGGTGAAGAATCACGTCGGTGTCGTCATCAACGACGGCGGGGGCGGCCTGCTGGACCTGAGTTCCTCCTCGCCGATCGTGTTGTTTGCCGCGTGCCTCCTGGCAATGAGCGAGATTGACGAGGAAAAGCACGCGACCGAGGAGGCCTATCTCAAACGCCTCGTGGCGCGCGAGGAAATCGTGACCGAAGCCGCGTCGGTCCTCGAATTCAAGAAACTCGACGGTCTGATCGAATCGCTTCCCGGCCCACTGAATGAAGAACAGGGCCGTTGCCTGATGGCCAATCTGCTGGGACTCGCAATGGTGGACGGTCAGTTGAACACTGAGGAGCAGGACCTGATCGGGCGCTTTCAGAAGGCCCTCGCGACCAAGGAAGAGGATTTCATGTGGTTCCTTGAAGTACTGCTCGCCAAGAACAACCTGACCGTCCTGGTCCAGGCGCCCTGATCCACCCAAGCTGCGACATCGGTACTGAAACCGGCCACCGATGCTCGCTCTTCCGTTCTATTTCTTGAGTCGCCAATTCTCGTCAAAGAATCCCGCGTTCACGATCTTGCCGGGGTATTGAGTGGTCGCCGGTTGGCGCACATCGACGATGGCCCAGTCCGGCAGCATGGGGACCTGACGGGCATTGTTCAAATAGGCGAATTCGCGATACGTGAAACCGCTGTTGAGAACGACATAACGATTCGGGTTCAGCGGATTCGGAGACACGAGAATCGGCGCGTGTGACTTTGATTCGTACTTGTTACCTCCGACGGAAACAGATTCTGCGTTCCAACCAATCGGAAGTTGGGCGCCCAATCGCTGTAGCAATCGGTTGCTCCCCACATCCCCCCAGAGAATCAGGTTGTGATTCGCGATGTCCGCATCGGCGACATCGACATCATTCTTGATCCGGGCAATGCCACGGAACTGCAGTTGCCAGTGCTTTTGCGCGCGTTCCATTTCGCGCACGGCCCAAGCTCCAACCGCTTCGTTCGCAGCCGTCCCGGTCGGACGCACAAACAGGAAACTGCTCATGAACGCGTCATCGATCGGGCCCTGTAAACCATGGCGTTTCACGACGTCAACTCCATCCGTGGCGGCGACTGCCTGCCATTTGCCGGCGACCTTGCGAAAGCTGCCGGTCCACGACAGATCCGTCTCCACCGGTGAGCCGTTGAGTTCCGTTCCATCAATGACAACCGTGGGTCTCGTCGCCGGATCAAACCGCGTGAATCCGGACGGAATTGCAAAGGTCACCGCGGCGATGTTCTCTGTCTTCACGTCCAATCGGTTCTTGGACACGACGATCCGCGCATCAATTTCTGCCCGGGACCAATGCTCTTCCAGGGCGTCAAGACGCACCCAGTGTGACCGGTTGTAGCGCAGGGTATAGGTCGCGAACCGGACGCGGTCAGGCGCAGGATTACGCCCGCGCTGCGCGATCGATGACAGCCGCTCTTCAATCTCGACCTTCGCGTCGGGATGATACTTGTGCCCCATTCCCGGTCCGACGATGTGTGTGAGCGTCATGCCTTCCTTGGCAAGCGCCTCGGCCATGATGTCCGCCGCCTGTTTCTGCCGATCATTCTCGCCGCTATAGGCGACGGTCGGCAGGTTGTAGAGATTGATCGCGTAGTCCGTGCAATCGTAGAGATGCCACAACTTGCGCTCATACCAGGTGGGCTTGAGATCCTCCTCCTGGAAGAACCTCAGAAACTCAGGTGTCTCGGAAAAGCCCGCCCCAGGTGCCGCGGCAAACCACCTTCCGGGATAATGGACCGCAAACTGCCAACAAGCCGCGCCACCCATAGAGAATCCGCGGACCGCAATGCGCCGATCATCAATCGGATAATACTTCTTCGCGTGTTCCAAGGCCTCAAAGAGATCGATCTCACCCGCAAACTTGTTGGCGTTGCTGTAACGGCCATAGGGATGCAACACGACCGTGTTGGGCGGAGCAAATTGCCCGACCGTGCGTTGACGGCCGTTGATGAAGGACATCTCCGACAGTTTCTCTCCACGACCATGGAACCAGAAATCCAATCGATGCGGCCTTCCTCCGGGAATCAAACCCGGAGGCACAACCAGTCCATACGGCTGGACGGATCCATCGACCGTGGAACGATATCCACGCACCACCAACCCGGTCTGGGTGAGCCATGGCGCCTCTCCGGCCAGAAGTTGCTTGGCGCGTGCTTCGCCCTGTTTCAACAAGTCCTGCGCAACCTTGAATTCGCTCTTCCGGTAAAACTGGTTGTAGCGCAGCGCCCAATCGACCGCCTTGTGATAGATCTCAACATCGGGAATCAGCTCGAGCCGATCCGGATTCTTCTTCAGGGCAGGGCCGAGCTCCGCGATCCTCTCCCACAGACGCTCCGTGCCAACCTCCAGATCTTTGCGGATGGATTCCGGCACCTCGATGCCCGGAGGCGGAATCGGGCGGACTTTTTCGGGTATATTGTCCTTGGGGCCGTCAGCCGGAAGCGATACTGACAAAGCCGCCAGCACAATCGAGAGAATGTTCACCAGACCGGGGCGCACGGGAATCATGGCGCGGGATGATAGTTGCCAGATAGAGCGCCGCCAGCATTGAATTCGGCACAAATCATGTTCTAATCCCGGTCGTGAATTCCCCGACGGAAGCGATCGGCCATGCCATCTTCGTCCGCACCGACGTGCCGGACTATGTCGAGGAATATGTACCTTTCAAAACACTGGAGGAAATGGTCCTCATCTGTACCAATCAGCGCCGCAACATGACCCTCGAAAAGGTCATCGTCTACGCCAACGAGAATTCGCAGACAGTATCGCTCACGCTCGGCTATATCTCGTCAAGCCACGGTCGTCACATGCCGCGAGAGTTGGCGACGGGATTGGAAATGCTCCCTCGCCGACGCCGGCCGATCACCTGACCAGTCTTCTCAGGCAGCCTGCGCGACCACCTCTTCGATCGCACGCGCCGATTCCCGCTTGCGTGGCCTGAGCCCACCCGCAAAGTCGGACGTGGCACGACGACACATGTCGATGAAGGCCTGCTCGGGATAACCCAACGGTCGGTTGCGCCAATGCATGATGCCCCACTTGCGCTTCAACTTGCGCCGCCCCAAGGGCAAGGCAACCAGTGACCCCTCGTCGATGTCCCGTCTAACGATCCAGGGAGCAAGCACGCTGATGCCCATCCCGAGTTTCACCATCTCCTTGATCGCCTCCATGCTGCCGAGTTCCATCACGGTCTTCAGCACCATGTCGTCTTCGGAGAAGTACTTCCCGACCATCTGGAAAGTGTAGCTGTTCTTGCTGTAGAAGATGTAGTTCTGCGTCGGGATCTCCGTGCGGGTCGAATGTCCCTGGTCGGCCCACGGATGATCCGGGCCCACCACAAAGTTCAACTCGTCGGCAAACAACTCGGAATACTCAAGCTGTTCGTGGTGCCTGGGCTCCAACGCAATCGCCAGATCAATCTGGTGTTCATGCAACAGATCGATGAGTTCGGGCGTATCGCCCGGCTCAATCACGATGTGGCAGTTCGGAAACTCATTCTTAAAGTCCGTCAGGACCTGCGGAAGAATATGCTGGCAGGCCGTCGTGCTGGCTCCGATACGAATCTTGCTCCGCCCCCATTGATTGAGGTGCGTCAGTTCTTCGCGGGCCTCATTCATCGATCGAAGAATTTTCTCCGCATGATGAAAAAGATGTTCACCCGCCGGGGTCAGGATCACCTTTTTGCCCATTCTGTCCAAAAGTCGACACCCTACATCCTCCTCCAACGCCCGGAGTGAATGGCTGACCGCGGACTGCGACAGAAAAAGCTCCCGCCCCGCCACGGTAAAGCTCCCCGTGCGCACAATGGTGACAAACGAACGGAGCTGACGACTATCCAATGGATTGTTGTTCATACATGAATGCGTTTCATGAAACGCGTGGGAAGCGTTCAAGCAGCCGGGATGCCAAGTGGGGGATGCTCTGGGGATTCGATACGAGTAATCAGCAGCTCGTGCAGCACTGATGTGGTGGTGCAGGTTCACTACATGGGTAACATGGTTGGTTCAGAACATGGGTGACACCCT
>JAYPXF010000005.1:0-12507 GCA_038154405.1 Verrucomicrobiales bacterium
GCGAAGAATCCCCGCTCAAAGTCCTCGACCAACCCGCTTAACCAAGCGCCATTCGGGTTAACTCGTTTTCATATGGGCGAGGATTTAGACAATAGTCATGCGCCGGAAAGGAAGACGTTCCGCATAAAACTGCCGCCCCGGCCTGAGACTGGCGCACTTGTCCAAGAATCCCCGTCGATCGAGCAGAAGGACGGTGCGGCAATCGACCGTCCGAGTGAATCGTCACTGGCCATCGAACAGACAATCGAATTCATCCGTGGCTGCGGGTTGACAGACAGGCCGAACTCTCCGGTCCGAGATCAGTTGCGCGACAAGGCAAAATCGCAGCGGGCATGGGGTGGCGTCACCTTGATCTTGCTGGGGTTACTGGCACTGACCGTCGCCGGAATCAGTCGTTGAGGAGCGGCTTTTATCGGCATGGTGGTTGTCGGCAAGTCCGTGTTGTTTGCCCGCGAAGTCCGAAAAATCCGCCGGGAGGTTTCCTGCTTTGACAACCATGATGCCCGGACTCTGGACGATCTGACTCAGCGGCTACAACCAAGCGCATGACCGGCACTCTCATCGCACCGTCATCACCGACCCCGAACCGAAGCGTCCGAATTCCAACTGCTCTCCTCATTTGGCGGATGGCATGAACGGACAGCCGGTTGTGTCAACGCAGTTCTACTCGCTCACGCTCGCAGCTACATTTTGACCTGTGCCTTTGACGTTGATCAATCTACAGACTGTCGTTAACTCGTCTTCAGATGGGCGAGGCTTCCGACAGCGACCACAAACCAGAGACGCAGTCGAGCGGCTCGCGTCAACCGCCTCGCCCCCCCCCTCCCGTTGCATTGAGCGCTCCCGCGGATGATCCGGATGAGGATCCGAAGAACTCAAGGCGTGGTCGAAAGAAGAACCGTAAGAAGGAAACTGTTCGTATCAGCCTGTCACCCAAACCTACGGCAAAGACTACTGTGCACCTTGCGTTGCCACCAAAGCCTGCCGCCGGATCGGACCTGCTGATGCCGGCGTCGCCCGTGCCAGGGGCCGGCGCCGCGACCATCGAGGAAGCCATCAAGTTTATCCACACCCGACGCTTGAAAGATCGCTGGGGGACTTCAGCGCGATCTAAGCTACATACCAAGGCGGGGGAGTTGGAGAGCTGGGCGAGATTCAGCTTTGTCATGGCCCTGCTGGCCTTGGTGACCATGTATGAGTCCTATCGCATGGGATATCTCATCGTCGGTTCCTTGCTCTTGGTGACTTCGATATTGTCGTATTGGGAAGTCCACCGGATCCAAAAGGTGATTCGTTGCCTCAATCGTCACCGTGTCCGGACGTTGGATGATCTGAATCGGTTTCGAGCCCCAAACGCATGATGGAGCTTCTCACCGAACACCGCGTAGCCATCAGCGTCGGAACGCTTATCTTCCTGTTCGCTTGGGAATCGGCTTTGCCGTTCTTCAACTTCTTCCGGAGCCGACTGACCGACCGCCTGCGGCATGACGCAATCAACCTGTTCCTGGGCATCATCAATGCCGTGTTCAATGCCAGCGCAGCGGTGGGGCTCTGGTATTGGGCCTGTGCCTGGACGGAAGACATTGGTTTCGGGATTCTGAACTGGCTGGGTTTCCCAGCTGTTGGCGAATGGATCACCGCGTTCCTGCTGCTGGATCTCTGGATGTATTGGTGGCATCGGATCTGTCATGTGGTCCCGATCCTCTGGCGTTTTCATCGGGTTCATCATTCCGATCGCAACATGGATGTGAGCACGGCTTACCGGTTTCATCTTGGGGAAATGTTGGCGTCGGCCATCGTGCGCGTGCCGGTCATTGTCCTGATCGGACTTGGGCTGGAACACATTGCGGTGTTCGAATTGGTCCTGTTCGTTACGGTATTGATTCAGCACGCAAACATCAGTTTGTCGCCGACTTTGGACCGGTTGCTGCGCGCCTTTTTGGTGACGCCCTTCATGCACAAGGTGCATCACTCCCGGGAGATGGAGGAAACGAACTCAAACTACTGCTCGCTCTTCTCCTGGTGCGACCGGCTGTTTGGCACCTACCGCGGAAAGGGCGATCATCACTCGATCGAGTTTGGTCTGCGGGAGTTTGCCAAGCCGGACGATCAACGCCTTAGGGCTTTGATCATGAGTCCGCTGGAGTCGCGAAATTCCGTTGCCAGTACCGGAAAATCCGTGAATTCTCCCGCGCACAAAAAGACAGACACTCACACATGAAGCTCAAACACCTTTTCACCGTATTCGCCCTCACCGCCAGTCTCAGCTTCTTCGGCTGCAAGGAAGGACATGACCACGATCACGGTCATGACCATAGCGGCCACGATCATGATCACGCACACGGCAAGGCCGAGGAGAAGACTTCCGCCAAGGAAGGCACCAACGCCACCGCATCCGCAGAGTCGAAGGCCAAACCTTACCCGCTGGAGACATGCCTGGTCGCGGGCAGCAAGCTGGGTTCAATGGGCGAACCATACGTGTTTGTTCACGAAGGCCAGGAGATCAAGTTCTGCTGCGAAAGCTGCATGCCGAAATTCGAAGCCGATACGGCGAAGTATCTGGCCAAACTGACGGAGGGCGCGAGGCCTGCTGCTTCGCCGGCTACCGAACCCGCTGCCAAGTGAGCGGACTCCCAATTGAGATAGTCGAAAGCCGCGCTGAGCGCGGCTTTCGCTTTTTCCAACCGGTTTTCATTGGCGTACGCGGCTGCACTCACTATTTTCCGCGCCCTGATGGACATCATCAAAGAACTGCAATGGCGCGGATTGGTGGCGGACTGCACCGATTCCGAGGAACTGGGAAAACGGATTTCAACCGGCCCGGTCACGCTCTATTGCGGCTTTGATCCGACGGCCGATTCACTCCACGTCGGCAACCTGGTTCCCTTGCTGGGTCTGCGGCGTTTTCAACTCGCCGGCCACAATCCCATCGCCCTCGCCGGCGGCGCCACCGGTTGCATCGGTGATCCGAGCGGCAAGTCCGCAGAGCGTACGTTGCTCACTCGCGATGACATCAATCGCAACATCGAGAGCGTGAAAGGGCAGCTCGCCCGGTTGCTCGATTTCGAAGCAAAGGACAATCCCGCCCGCCTGGTCGACAATGCCGACTGGACCGCCAACGTCTCGTTCATCGAATTCCTCCGCGACATCGGCAAACACTTCTCCGTGAACATGATGGTTCAAAAGGAGAGCGTGAAAGCGCGCATGGAAGATCGGGAACACGGTATCAGCTACACCGAATTCAGCTATATGCTGCTGCAGGCCTTTGACTTCTATCACCTTAGCAAGGACGCGGAGTGCGAACTGCAGATTGGTGGCAGCGATCAATGGGGCAACATCACCGCCGGCATTGAACTGACCCGCAAAAAGCTCAGTCGCCAAGTTTTCGGCCTGACTCTTCCGCTCATCACCAATGCCGACGGCACGAAATTTGGCAAGACCGAGAAAGGCGCCGTGTGGCTCGATCCCGCGTGCACGAGCATCTACCGCTTCTACCAGTTCTGGATCCGCACGGATGACCGCGACGTGACCCGCTACCTGAAATACTTCACCTTCCTGCCCAAGGAAGAGATCGAGGCGTTGGAAACCGCGCACATCGAAAACCCCGGCCGTCGTGAAGCGCACAAGGCATTAGCCAAGGCGGTTACCGACATGATCCACGGCGAGGACGCGACCGCTGACGCCATCAAGGCCAGTGAGATTCTCTTCGGCGGTGAAATCTCCGGCATCTCCGAAGCCAATTTCTCCGACGTCGCCGCGGAAGTGCCTTCAAAGGAAATCCCGGCTGCCGAACTCGAAGGCGATGGCGCCGGCCTGATCAGCCTGCTCGTCACCGCCGGCCTCGCCAAATCCAACGGCGAAGCCCGCCGCGACATCAAGGGCGGTGGAGTCTACGTGAACAACGAGCGCGAGCAGGACGAAAAGTGCAACGTCACTTCGGACTCCCTCCTCTTCGGCAAATACATTCTCCTCCGCAAGGGCAAGAAGAACTACGCGTTGTTGATCGCGACCTGATCCGCGATTCCATGAATCTCAATTCTTCGGGTTGATGAATCCGCGAGCGCGGATGGAATCCTGTCATTCCTGGGGGAGGCGGCGATCCGTAGAAACTCCGCATTGCGCCCACTGTGGGGCGGCCAGTGCTCCGCCCGCAACGGATGGCACGGAGATCTTCGCTGACCTGGGCCGATTCGATGAACTCCTGACGAATCGGTGGAGGTCGGCAGGAACGCGCCGCCTCCGTTCCGCAGACGAGCAGCAGCTCGTCCCAACCAAAGGTGAGGACGACTGCGGGCGGCACTGCGTGCCCTTCTGATTCAGGAATTTCATTGAGCCGGAAGAACATTGGGCCTGTAGTAGGCGCTTGAACCCATTTCGATCATGCTACGTATCTGGCCAACATGAAACTGATCTCCGCCCCTTCGAAATCGCTGCGATCTCGAATCGACTACATACTCTACCGGCCGACCTCCGCGTTCAAGATGGTCATGACCGAGATCATCGAAGAAGGCATGATGTCTGACCACTTTCCTGGCCTTTCGATTCTCGAACGTCGATTCCGCAGGCACTGAGCGGCCGACCGGAAATGAAGCCATGCGCCGGTTCGCCAACTTCGCAATTCTGTTTGCCGCCGCTCTGACGGCTTTCGGTGCGCCGTCCGAATTCTTGGAGCGACATTGCTTCGATTGTCATGATCAGGAATCGAGCAAGGGGGACCTCGACCTGGCGGGTGTCCGCCATGATCTGTCGATCGAGAAGTTGCGGACGTTGTGGATTCAAATTCACGATCGGGTTGCGAAAGGGGAGATGCCGCCGAATGCCAACAAGCTGGCAGCTGCGGAACGGAAGAAATTTGTGAGTGAACTGTCCCGAGCGTTGCACGAGGCGGATCTCGCATCCGTCCGGGCCAACGGGCGCGGGCCGATTCGCCGGCTCACCCGGGAGGAATACGAGAACAGCCTGCGGGACATTCTTGCGCTGCCGGATCTGGATGTCCGGGACAAGCTGCCGGCCGACCGGGATTCGCACGGTTTCACCCGCGTGTCCATGTTGCTCGACATGTCCCGGGTTCAACTGGCCGGTTACCTGGACGCCACCGAGGCGGCTTTGACCGAGGCCGTTGCCAGCGGGATGAAACCGTTGCCGACGAAGAAGCAGCGGTTTACGGGCATTGATCTGTTCCCGGCCACGACCTCGTTCGGTGGCCGGGAGGCGATGTATTTCATACGCAACGGGGTGATGCAGAATCTGTCCGGCGACCGGCTCAAGAAAATGTCGCGCGAAGAGCAGCGCTCGGAAGAAATCGAGGTGGCGATCTTCCGTTCGGCCACGTGGCCATACTACGGCTATCCGCGGGGCTTTCGAGCGGCGCACACGGGACGCTATCGAGTGCGTTTTGCCGGCCGGGCGGTTCGGCAACTCTCCGACTACCGGATCGTGCCGGCCTATGACCCACTGCCGATCAGTTTCCGGGCGCGGCAACCGTCCGGACCAGATGTGTCCGGTGATGTTCGGGAGACGGGCGGCTGGATGGACCTGCAAGCGGAGCAGAAGGAATTCGAGACGACCATTCTGCTAAAGAACGGTGAAGTGTTTGAATACAGCCTGCTGGGACTGCCGGTGCCGTTCATCCGCACGGACGGCGGCTTCTTCTACGACTATCCACCACGTCAACGCGACGGACATCGCGGCGCCGTGATCAGTTGGCTGGAAGTTGAGGGGCCGTTGAGTGAAGGTGAATGGCCGCCGGCATCACACAAGATCCTCTTCGGAAGCCTGCCGATCAAACCGGCGGCAGGAGGCTCACGCTTCGGTATTGAAGTGATCTCGGCAAAGCCTGTCGAGGACGCCGAGCGGCTGTTCCGGAGGTTTGTGAAACACGCGACGCCCCACCCGGTGCCCGACCCGGCCGTGAGGACCTATTTGCGACTCATCAACGCCGGACTGAAGCGCGGTGATGGTTTCGTGGCGGCCATGGTCAAGGGATACCAAGCGTTTCTGTGTTCCGGCCACGTTGTCTATCTGTCGCCGGAATCGCTGCCGGCGCGGCTTTCCCATCTGCTATGGAGTCGCGGCCCGGACAAGCGATTGCGAAACATGAATCCAGACGATCTTTCCCGCGAGGTGGATCGCATGATCGCCGACAAACATTTCGAGAATTTCGTAACGGACTTCACCGATCAATGGTTGGAGCTGAAGGATGTGCGTCGCGACGAACCGGACAACCGGCTTTACCCGGAGTATCGCAAGGACGATTACCTTATCGCCTCGATGGAGAAGGAGACGCGTGCTTTCTTCCGCCAGGTGGTGCAGGACAATCTTCCGATCACCACGTTGGTCGACTCAGACTTCACGATGGTGAACGACCGGTTGGCGCGACACTACGGGCTGCGCCGCGTCTCCGGTTCCGCGATGCGCCCGATACGGCTCCCCGAATGGAGTCCCTACGGTGGACTGCTGACACAGGCCTCATTGCTCAAGCTCACGTCCAACGGCACAACCACTTCGCCTGTCATTCGCGGCGCTTGGGTGATGGAAAAGATAGTCGGCGAACCACCTCCACCTCCACCCACATCCGTGCCGGCCATCGAACCTGACATTCGTGGCACGAATTCGATCCGCGAGCAGCTCGCCCGGCATACCAGGGACAAGAGTTGCGCAGCGTGCCATGCGCGTTTTGACCCGGTTGGTTTTGCCTTGGAGAATTTCGATGTGATGGGCGCCTGGCGTGACCGATATCGCACGACCGGCAGAGGCGAGAAGATCACCGGCTATGATCCGGCTGGACATCCTTACACCTATCACATCGCGGGACTCATCAAGCCGCAAGGTCAACTGCTCGATGGACGAAAGTTCAGGAACGTCAAGGAACTCAAGCGACTGCTCGCCGCCCAGCCGCGCCAACTGGCCCGCAATCTGTTGCATCAACTCACCCTCTACGCCACCGGCACACCCGTCCGTTTCTCCGATCGCCGCGACATCGAGGCCATTCTCGATGAGACCGAGAATAAGGGATATCGCGTCCGCGATTTGTTGCATGGATTGATCGGCAGCCGGATATTCCTCGGCAACCACTGACATGTCTGCACCTTACGTCGCCATTCCAGCCGCCAATCGCCGCCGCTTTCTGCGCGGCCTGGGCATCGGCATGGCGTTGCCCATGCTTGATTGCATGAAGCCGGCGTTCGGCAAGGCCCCGAGAGAGCCTCGAAGGATGCTGCTGATCTCCAACAACCTGGGTGTGTTGCCGGATCGGTTCTTTCCCAAGAACTCGGGAGATGACTACACGCCTTCGTCCTACCTGGAGCGGTTGAAGGAGTTTCGCCGTGACTTCACGGTCTTCAGTGGCCTCTCGCATCCCAATGTGTCCGGCGGGCATTCGACGGAGAACTGTTTTCTGACCGCCGCAAAAGATCCGACCGGCAGCGGCTTTCGCAACACCATCTCGCTTGATCAATATGCCGTGGAGAGACTGGGTCAACAGACGCGATTTCCGACGCTCAACCTGGGCGTGAACATTGACCGAGCCAATCGCAGTCTTTCATGGACCCGCGACGGTGCCTTGCTCCCGGCCGAAAACAGCCCGGCGGCCTTGTTCCGCCGGATGTTCTTACAAGGCAATCAATCCGAAGTCCGGCAACGCCTGCACCGATTGGAGGATCGTGAGAGCATCCTGGATGCGGTGCGTGATGACATGCGGCTGATGCGGAAACAGCTGGGCGCAACGGACCGCGACCGACTGGATCAGTACTTCACCTCGGTTCGAGAGCTGGAAGAACGACTGCGCACCGCCGGCGAATGGGAACAGAAACCCAAACCAAAGGCGGATCGTGATCCACCCAAGGATATTCCCGACCGGGCAAAATTCTTTCCCAAACTGGATCTGATGTTGTCCATGGCACGGCTGGCATTGGAGACGGACTCGACCCGAATTGTCACACTGATGGTGGACGCCTTCGCGACACCGGTTTTTGAAATCACGGAGAAGGAAAAATCACTCACGGGATATCACAATCTGAGCCACCATGGCAAAGACCCTAAGAAGTTGGCGCAATTGGAGCGGGTCGATCACCAGCAAATGTCGACCTTGAAGAATCTGCTTGGAGATCTGGCGTCGCAGCCGGACGGTGGGGCCAGACTACTCGACCGAACAATGGTCCTTTATGGCAGCAACATGGGGGATGCCAACGTTCACAACAACTCGAATCTGCCCATCCTGCTCGCCGGGGGTGGCTTCAAACACGGCCGGCATCTGGCCTTAAACACCGGCGACAACACACCGCTGTGCAATCTCTTTGTTTCGATGCTTCAGCAGATGGACATTGAGACGGATCGCTTCGCCAGCTCAACCGGAACCATCAGTGGTCTGTAGCGACTGCCGCTTCACTTGATTGGATCCGTCCAGCGCTTGAGCTGGGTCTTCGTCGGATCCACTTTCGTGTCGTTGCTTCGGTCCTTCAGTCGGCGCGTGGAACCGGCCTTGATGAGGCGATTGAACTCCCGCTGCAACTCAGTGACCTTCTCCTTTCTCGTGCCGGCGACGTTCCTCGTTTCCGCGATATCGTTCTTCAGGTCGTAGAGTTCGACTCGGCGGTCCTTGCCACGCACGCGATTGCGGGGTCCCTGATTCACGTAGACGAGTTTCCAATCGCCGTTGCGGTAGGCGAATTCTCCATGATTGGAGTGAGTGACAAGATTGGGACGCGGCTTGGACTGCGGTTCGCCCAAGAGACTCGGCAGAAAGCTGATGCTGTCTTCCGCTCCCGTGGTGGGAAGCTCCTTCCCGATCAGTTCCGCGCAGGTGGCGAAGATGTCATTCAGCCCGATCAACCTCTTGCTGAAAGATTTCGGTTTGATGCGCCCCGGCCAGCGAACCACGAACGGCACACGATGGCCGCCTTCCCAGATGTCGCCCTTGTGCCCGCGATACGGACCGCTCGGAAGATGACCGGCCTTGATGAGATCCGGCCAGCCGGTGTAGTGCGAATGGCCGTTGTCGGCGGTGAAGATGATAAGGGTTTTGTCCGCGATTCCCGCGTCGTCGACGGCTTTGATCACCTGTCCCGCCGACCAGTCAGTTTCCATGACGAAATCCGCGATGGGTGCGATGCCGCTCCTGCCTTTGAAACGTGCAGAAGGAACCACGGGTTCGTGCGGTGAAGTCTGGGAGAAATAGAGGAAGAACGGCTTATTCTGTCTGGCGAGTTGGTGAACCTGTCGCACGGCACGGCGGGTGATCTCGGGCATGATGTCGGCAAACTTCCAACCGGGCGCGATCGGGCAGCCGACAAAGCCGCGCGGCATCACCACGCCTTCGTTCGGATCGTGGACGTATTCTTCGGTCGGCTGGGTGACGATGCGATCGTTTTCGATCCAGGTAAACGGCGGCAGGTTCGGCAGATCAACACCGAAGAAGTAGTCGAAGCCACGATCAATCGGTCCGCCCTTGATGGGTTTGGTGAAATCCCATTCGAGGTGCTTCTGTCCATTCGGTGCCTCGGTCATCTTTGATGTTTGCGGTCCAGGCCAGTTCCAGCCGAGATGCCATTTGCCGATGCACGAGGTGGCGTAGCCGTGCTCACGGAGAAAACCGGGGAGCGTGGCCCGATCCTTCGTGATCAGCGGCGGCTCGTAGGCGGCGACAACCCATTCCTGCAATCTTGTCCGCCAGGCATATCGGCCGGTCAGCAAGCCGTAGCGCGTCGGGGAACACACGGCTGAAGGACTGTGCGCATCGGTGAAGCTGATTCCCTCACGCACGAGCTTGTCGAGATACGGGGTGGGAATCTTGTTGTCCGGATAGTGGGTCTGGATGTCGCCCACGCCAAAATCATCGGCGAGGATGACGATGATGTTTGGCGGACGATCGGCAGCCGGCGAAACGTTGGCAACCCAGGTGAGCAACAGAAGTATTCTCAACACGCGCATACGAAGACGGATTACGATCGACCCGTGCGTGAGTCAAGAAGAGGAGACCGAACGATGCTGAAGCCGGGCTGAAGTCTGCTCACGGTTCGAAACCGACGCGCTTGAGGAGATCCTTGGCGTAGTTCTGGCAGGAGTTCTTCTGCGCCCAGGCGAACGCGTTGGCTTGCAGCTTCGGGTAGAGTCCCTCGTTCTTGATCTTGTCGATCTTGGACTGCAGTTCCTCCGCGGTGTCAAAGACCACCGTGTTTTCCATGTCCACCAATCCGTGCGGCGCACAGTGATCGGGTTTCTCCGTCAGGCGATAAAAGGCGGGCACGGTGTGATTCGCGGCGATCTCGTAGTGGCGCATACATTCCCAACCACCCTTCTTCATCGTCACGGCATAATACGATTTGGCGATATCGGCGTAGTATTCAGCTTCATTGTCGAACGCGTACTTGGCCTGACAGTTCTCTTTGATCTCCTGAATCTTGTAAGCCTCGTCACATTGGACGTGTTTGGCAAAGAGCTTTTCCTTGGCCAACGGTTCCGCACGAACCTTTTCATCGGGAATGGAAAAATTGATCCTCTCAAACCATGGCAACTTGAGCCAAGCCCATTGCTCGCGCTTGAAGTAACGGCCGAACAGGACGGCAGTCGGCATATGAATGCGGCGGCGGTCTTCGCCATTGAGGAACACAAACTTGGAATAGCGGCTCGTGAGGTATCCCTTCCAGCGCCATTCCCGATAGAGATGACGCTGGCGGCGGATGCTGCCAAAGATGACGAGGTCGAATTCCCCGGCCTTGAGTCGCTCGACGATGTTTTCGCGATCCACCTCGATGTCCGGCAGCAGTTTCCAGACGGTGAAGCCGCAGCCGTAAAGTTCGCTGCTGGGTTTCTCGAAGTTCCGGTAGACGACGCCTTTGCGCGGGTAATCGATCACATCGGCCCCGTAAAGACCGCGAAGTCCGATGAGAATCTGGTCCTGGAGGTAGTCTTCCCCGGGTTTGGTGATGTAGAGGATTTTCACGAAGTCTTGATCGCTTCGCGAAAACAACTATCAGCGCTCTTTGGAGAAGTCACGCTCGCAGACGATAATGAACGACCATTTCGGCAGCAGCGTTTCGCACTTCAGGATGTTGAAGCCGCCGATGAGATCAATGTAACGAGTGAAGCTCTCCGGCGTGAACGCGTGATAATGCGTGGGATCCAGCGCGATCGTCTTGATGTCCGATTCGTCGGGGGCAACAATCGCCATCGTGCCGCCATCGCGGATGACACGTTTCCATTCCTGCAACGTCTTGATGACGTCCACGTAGTGCTCGATGTTGTGACGCGCGACCACGAAGTCCAGCTCGCCGTCCTCAAACATGTGCAGGTCGTCGCCGGAAGTGCAGATGTCTGCCTGGCTCACTCGTCCACTGACACAGCCATACCGTCCCTTCTGGCCACCCGGAGTCAGATCTACGCCGATGCAATTGTCATGGGTCTTGCGATGACCGCAGCCCACATCGATGCCCTTGCCGAGTTCGCAGTAGGGCAAAAGCGCCATTCGCTCGGGATGGTTTTCATCGCCTTTGGGAATGGGTGGCGCCTGGGGCAGAGGATCTCCGAGGAAAAGACGTTGTTTGCCCGTCACGATCGAACGGGTCTTTTTGACGAGGGTCAGCAGCTTGCTCATATGGTCTAATTCGTTCTCGGTTGCCCTGAACAATCGTTGGCTGCGTCGATTGGCCAGAGTGCAGTCAATGTAGGTATTTTTCGGATGATTTCAAGTCGATTCCCTTTAACGAAACGTTGATTAACGCCCGAATAACCGGCTCAGAATACCCCTTAGGAAACCTCCCTAGGCGCATGTCATCGTTCTGATCAATGTTGCGTCCCGATCTATCGATTAACGGTATGAGATAGACCTCGTTAACGTGGGACCATGAATTCCCGATCTCGTACACCACGTTGTAATCAATCAGCTGCAATCGTGCTCAACGACCGCCATGCGAGGCTGAACAGCACCCCGGTCGCCCAGCTCCGTAAGCCGACTTCAGTCGCGGAACTGAGCAATCAGCTCGCGACGGCAAGGACTCAGGGGCTGTCAGTTGCGCCGAGCGGAGGTAGCCATGCCGCCGGAGGACAACAGTTTGCGCGCGAGGGAATGGCCATCGACTGCCGCGGTCTCAAGCGGATTCTGAATCTGGACGCCGAGCAGGGAATCGTGGAAGTGGAAAGCGGCATCACGTGGCCGGAATTGGTGGCGGGACTCCGCGACCTGCAATTTGAGTCAAACAACGCCGGCTGGACCATCACCCAGAAACAGACCGGGGCGGATGAACTCACCATCGGCGGCGCGCTGGCGGCCAATGTGCACGGGCGGGGATTGCAGCGTCCGCCCATCGTGTCGGATGTCGAGTCGTTCAAACTCCTGCGACCGGACGGAGAATTGCTGGAATGCAGCCGCAATCTGAATCCGGATCTCTTCTCCCTCACCATCGGCGGCTATGGACTCTTTGGCATTGTTTCCTCCGTAAAGCTGCGGCTCGCCCGTCGGCACAAGGTGCAAAGGGTCGTCGAGATGATCGACTCCAAGGATTTGATGACGAT
>JAYPXF010000005.1:12607-35511 GCA_038154405.1 Verrucomicrobiales bacterium
TGACGATTTTCTACGTCGCGGCGTTTTCTCATGTTACCGGCCGGTGGCCGGTGATGTTCCGGTGTCAATCGGAGGCGCGCGAATCACGCCCGATGACTGGAAGCGGCTGATTTATCTGGCACACGTCGAAAAATCGAGGGCGTTCAATGCCTACGCCACGCACTACCAGCGAACGGACGGTCAGATCTACTGGTCGGATGAACATCAGTTCACGGTCTATCAATACGGCTACCACCGCGACATCGACACGCGGCTTGGTTCCCAAACCTGTGGCGGTGAAATGATCTCCGAGATCTATGTGCCGCGTGACCGGCTTCTGAGTTTCATGGAAGCCGCACGCGAGGGACTGCGATCACACGGTGGCAACGTCATCTACGGAACGGTCCGCCTCATTGAACGCGAGCGGGAGACCTTCCTCGGTTGGGCCCGCAAAGACTGGGCCTGCGTGATCTTCAATCTGTGTGTGCACCATGATCCCAAGGCGATTGAAGCGGCGAAGCGCTCATTCCGCATGCTCATCGATGCCGGTTTGGAACGCGGAGGCAGTTATTATCTCACCTACCATCGCTGGGCGCGTCGGGACCAAGTGGAGGCCGCGTACCCCCAGTTTCGCGAATTCCTCAGTCAGAAGCTGCGGCATGATCCGGAGGAACGCTTCCAGAGCGACTGGTACCGCCACTACCGCTACATGTTCAGGGAATCCTGATCACAGAATCCAAACTCCAAGCCTCAAGCTCCAAAGAAGCTCAAAGCTTCAAGTTTCAATGAAACACCACGGACTTTTCGTGCGCCTCAGATTGAAGTTTGGAGTTAAAGGCTTATTGGAGGCTTGGAGTTTGGAATTCCTCCTCATCCCTTCGCTCAGAGGTCCTTGAGAATTTTCAGTGCCTTCGTTTCGAAGATCTTCTGCCACGCCGGAGCCAACAGGCAATCGCTGTCCTCCTGCGCGCGACCGACGTTCTTCAACTGTTCCGCCGTGGGCGCATAGTAGATGTAGCCGTTGGAATAGCCGGCCACGAAAGTGCGTTCATGGGGGGACTGTTGTTTGAGATTCAAGCCGATCGGGACGGTCAACTCGCCGGGAAAGGTGACCATCCGGAAATCACCGACTCGCAATCCAACCACCTCCACCTCGATCGGTTTCATGTCGGCTTCCTGGTTTCGTTTGTGATGCTTCTCCAGCAAGGCCTTGTTGATCGCCAGGCGGGACAACGATTCCATCGTGTAGACATTCTTGAGATATCGCTCCAAGTCTTTGCGGTTGCGCGTGTCCAGCTTCTTGAGGTTGTCCCGCCCGATCTGTTCATCACGCAGGTAGCGGTAGGAATATTCTGCGGGGAATTCGCCCGCGACCTTGTACTTGGTGTAGAGCGGCAGGAAGGTCTTGAAGTTGAGACTCGTGCCGCGCAGCGCTTTCAACAGCTGTTGCTGTTCCGTTTCCAGTTCCGTGATTCGCTTGGCGTGATCCGCCCGGGGAAGTGGGACAACGTGATTCACCATCGACAGCGTCGTTGCCTGATGGGTCTTGATCTGGCGCGCAGCCTTCAGCGTGCTGATCGCCAACTGGTTTCCGAGCGGTTGCGCATCGCGCGGCAGATCCACCTGCTTGTATTCAATCGGGTTGATATCTCCGCCACACCCTTGGACAAACAATGCGATGGCACCGTGGCCGAGATTCTCTTCGATCACCTGTGATGCCAGTCCGGACAGGTCCGCCGTGTTGCCGCCGCTGGGGATGCCCTTGATTGGATGACAGGCGAAGTTGTAGACGAGCGCCAGGGGAGTTTCGTCCTCGCGGTCCACTCGCAGGATGCCGATCTCGGTGTCCACCGGTCCCACCGCCGCCACCTCCTCATCCGGCGGCAGCGAATAGGCCTGGCGCACATCGATCTGCCGCCCGTTCTTCAGCACGAGACGCCGGTTCTCCATGATCGAATCTTCGAATCCGACGCCGCTGCCGACCTTGACTTTCTCCATCTTCGCGAACGCCTCCTTCACGACAGCCACCGTGCGATCCTCGACCTGCGGGGTCACAATGCCGTGGCAGTGGCTCGCATTGACCAGCACCTTGGCGGGGTCGATGCCCAGCTCCTGCTGCAGTCGCTTGCGGACATTCGGAAGGAAGTCATCACGGATGGAACCGATCCCACCGATGGCCACCGCATCCACCGCGAGCAAAACCGACGTGGTCGTCCCGTCACTCAACACCAGAGCCTTGGTATACAACGGATCGCCCGTGCGCGCGGATTCACGGGTGATGTCGATCTTCGCCGCGCCGGCCCGGAGTTGGGCGGACCTGGATTGCGGGACGACCAGGAGGAGAATTGACGCGAGTATGAGCAGCTGTTTCATCGGTGACAATGGGAAGGATGCTGCAACGGGAAGGCGGAGGATTCAAGCGCGACGGATTGTAATCTCCACCGTGCTCACCCATGCTGCCCAGGTGCCGCCGAAGCAGCTGACCGGGAAGTCCACCGATCTCTTGAAGATCGTCCTTCCCGCCTCGGCGCGGGGTGATCTGCCCACGGTCAACTCGATTCTCCGGAGTGGGTGGTCGTGGATTCACGCGGACACGCCGCACAATCGTTCCATGCTGTGGGGCCGCCTACAAGAAACGTCAGGAAATGGTGGAGCACCTCATCAAACTGGGTGCAGACGTCAACTACGCCGGCACCTACTACACCCCCTGTTCGTTGAACTGACACCTTATTGCCTAGCCCGCAAATTCCATCCTCCGGAGATGGAACGTCACCTCGTGAAGCACGGCGCCACCATGGACATCCACACGGCGAGTTATCTGGGTGATCTGAAGGCCGTGAAGTCGTTTCTCAAACGGAGCCCCCGGTTGCTGGATCAAGGCTACCCGTCCGCACCGCGGGATCCAATTGATGCGCGGGTGGCGGATTTCAAACTGCCGGCAGCACTGGCAAAGAAGGTCGCCCGTCTCAAGGTTCGCTCACCGGAGTTGGTTCGAACCCGCCTGTTGCAGATCCGCCGCTACTGGATTGATCGCTGGTAAGAATCCATTCGCAATGTGGATCGGGACGGATGGAGCGACACACCGCTACATTACGCCGTGGCTGGACAACAACCTGATGTGATCGAGTTTCTGCTGTCCAAGGGCGCGCGTCTCGCCGCGTACGGACCTGCCGTCCTGAATTATGCCGAGGGAAATATCCATACTGATCTCCGACGGCGAATGACGTCAAACCGGGGCAACTCGGCCGCCATGGTGGGACCGGAATGTGAGGACAGTCCGGAGTCACGCCAAGTGGACCAAAAGCACAAGGTCGCGATTCCGCGTTGGGATCGGGAGCTCAGCGACAACTGCTCGGGCAACATGAACGCAACCGACGATCCCGAGCGCGTGCGGGAGTTGAACGAGGAGGCGGTGACGTGAACAATCGCGTGCCCATGAATCGCACTACCCTGCACCGGGCCGCGCAGGCTGGATTCACCAAGATCACGCAATTGTTGATCGACTGCGGCGCCGACGTCGATGCCCTCGACGACAAGGGCCAAACTCCGCTTTTCTTCGCCGCCCGCCATGGTCGCTTGGTTGCCCTCAAACTGTTGTTGAAGATTGGCGCAGATTGTGAAACCTCCAGCCGCACCGGTCGCACCGCGCTGGCGATTGCACGTCGATCAAAGAAGGCGGATGCTGCCAGAATCGTCCGCGCCCTGCAGACCCGCAAATGAACACCTCACGGATCAGCATCGAACGCATTCGGGAATCGATCGAAATCATCGATCCGGTCTTCCTGAATTCGCGTCAGTTCGTATCCGAGCGGTTGAACGATCATCTGGGTTTCGACCTCCTTCTCAAGGACGAAACCGACAATCCGGTGAAATGCTTCAAGGGTCGCGGCGCCGAGTTTCTCGCCGCCCAACACACCGACGGTCGGCGGATCATCTGCGCCAGCGCGGGGAATTTCGGCCATGCCATGGCCTACGCATGCGTGCGCCGCGACATCCCGGTCACCGTTTACGCGAGCGTCAATGCCAGTCCGATCAAGCTGGACCGCATGCGCGAACTCGGGGCGGACGTGGTCCTGCACGGGGAAGACTTTGACGCGGCCAAAATCGAGGCCCGTCGAATCGCCGCGACCGGCGATGCCCGCTTTGTGGAAGATTCCCTGGATGTGGAGACGGTGGCGGGCGCCGGGACGATGGGGGTGGAGCTGCTGCAGGATTCCCGGGGATTTGACGCCCTTCTCGTTCCCCTCGGCAACGGCGCCATGTTCAATGGGATCGCCACCGCTTACAAGTCCGTTCGACCTGACGCCAGACTGATCGCTGTTCAAGCCACCGGCGCGCGATCGGACCGTTTCCCGCCGCCGCGCACAACTGGATCGACCACCATCATCTCAGCACCACTGAGCTGATCGAGGACATGAGAGATGCCCGAGGGATCGATTTGCCGGGAGTCGTGGTCACAGGGGCAAAGGTCAAATGATAATTGGTCGCGCTCCGACTCCATCGTCCGTAACCTCGCGTCTCCGCATCACAGATCTGCCAAATGGAAAAGATACTCGGAGTCATCCCCGCCCGTTACGCCTCCACCCGGTTTCCGGGCAAGCCGCTGCATGAGATCGCGGGCAAGCCGCTCATCCGTCACGTCGTCGAGCGTTGTCAGGAATCCAAGACGCTTTCGGAAGTCGTCGTGGCGACGGATGATCAGCGCATCGCCGATGCCGCCAAGGACTTCGCCCGGGTCGAAATGACATCCGCCGATCATCCGAGCGGATCCGATCGCATCGCTGAAGTCGCCGCGCGGAACTCCTGCGATGCGGTGATCAATGTCCAGGGGGATGAGCCGCTGATCGATCCCGAAGTGATCGATGCCGTGGCCAACGGCCTCGTGGGCAGTGCCATGTCCACCGCTGCGACCCCGCTATCCGCCTCTGACGAATACGACAACCCCAACGTGGTGAAAGTGGTCTGTGACGCCCAAGGGCGCGCCTTGTACTTCTCGCGCCGGACGATTCCGTTTCTCCGCGACCATTCGGAAGCTCCGGCCGCGAAACAAATGCAGGCGTTCCCGTTCCTGAAGCATCTCGGCATCTATGGCTTCCGCCGCGACACGTTGCTGCAACTGGTCAAATACCCGCCTTCGCCGCTCGAAATGGCGGAAAAGCTCGAGCAATTACGGGCCTTGGAGAACGGCATCTCCATCGCCGTCGTCCGCGTGGACTACGAATCCATCGGGGTGGACACGCCCGAGGATGCGGCCAAAGTGGAGGACATTCTCAAAAAGCGAATAACTTCCTAGCCGACTGCTTGCATTCACGGCGAAATTTCCGTAGGCATAAAGCCCCGGGAACTGCCGTCGCGGTTTCCGGTTTTAACTTTTCTAGATGAAATACGTTTTTATCACCGGTGGTGTGGTCAGTTCCTTGGGCAAAGGACTCACAGCGGCGTCCCTTGGAACGCTGCTGGAGGCGCGCGGACTGAAGGTCGCACTGCAGAAATTCGACCCTTACCTCAACGTCGATCCGGGCACCATGAGCCCGTTCCAACACGGCGAGGTCTATGTGCTCAACGACGGCGCCGAGACTGACCTCGACCTCGGCCATTACGAACGTTTCACCCACACCGACCTCACCCGCTACAACAACCTCACCAGCGGACAGGTCTATCAGAACGTCCTCAACAAGGAACGCGAGGGCAAATACCTCGGCAAGACCGTGCAGGTCATCCCTCACGTCACCGATGAGATTCAGGACCGAATCCGCAAGGTGGCGGACAGCTCGGATGCCGACGTGCTCATCACCGAGATCGGCGGCACCACCGGCGACATCGAAGGGTTACCATTCCTGGAGGCGATCCGGGAATTCTACCTCGATGTCGGTCCGGAGAACTGCGTGTTCCTCCACGTGACCTTTGTCCCCTTCATCAAGGCCGCGGGTGAGCTCAAGACCAAGCCCACCCAGCAGTCGGTGGCCAAACTTCGCGAAATCGGTATCGCACCGAATCTCCTAGTATGCCGTTGCGAACACCCGCTCGACAAGGAGCTCCGCAAGAAACTTTCCATGTTCTGCAACGTTCCCTACGAGGCGGTCATCGAGGAGAAGGACGTCGATCATTCCATTTACGAAGTGCCGTTGATGCTCGAACGCGAGCGCATGGACGAATTGGTCTGCCGCTACCTGCATCTGGATACCGGTCCCGCCGCCATGACCGAATGGCAGGAGATCATCCGCAAGCTCATTGCTCCGAAGCACCGCGTGCGCATAGGAGTGGTCGGCAAGTACATCGAATTGCAGGACGCCTACAAGTCTGTCTACGAAGCCATCATCCACGGCGGCATCGCCCACGACTGCGGGGTGGTGATCGAAAAGGTCGACGCCGAAGACATCGAGAAGGACGGCGCCGACAGCGTGCTCAAGAAGATGGGCGGCATCCTCGTGCCCGGCGGCTTCGGCGAACGCGGCACGGAAGGCAAGGTGATGGCCGCACAATACGCCCGCGAGAACGACATTCCCTATCTTGGTCTATGCCTGGGCATGCAGATTGCCTGCATCGAATTCGCCCGCAACAAACTGGGGCTTGCGGGTGCCGACAGCACCGAGTTTGCCCCCGAATCTCCCCATCCCGTCATCGGCCTGATGGACGAACAACACAACGTGACCCAGAAGGGCGGCACCATGCGCCTGGGTGCGCAACCCTGCGCCGTCAAAGCCGGCAGCAAGGGGGCGGAACTCTACGGCGCCGATACCATCAGCGAACGCCATCGTCACCGCTACGAATTCAACACGAACTACCGCAAACAGTTCGAGGACGCGGGACTCATCTTCTCCGGCACTTCCCCGGACGACAAACTCATGGAGATGATCGAGCTCAAGGATCATCCCTTCTACATGGCCTGCCAGTTTCATCCTGAATTCCAGAGCAAGCCCGACATGTCCCACCCGCTTTTCAAGGGCTTCATCGAGGCCGCGCATCTGTATCAGCACAAGGTGCCGATCAAGTAGCGGAGAGTGATCAGTAACCGGTGATCAGTAGTCTATGCTGGCGCCGGGAAGACTGGTTGCCGGCTTCTGATTACTGATTACCGGTCAGATGGACTACCCCGAAGCAATCCGCCACCTCTACGGATTGACGCGCTTCGGCATCAAGCTGGGTCTCGACAACACGCGCAGACTCGCCGCTCTCGCCGGTGACCCTCATGACCGTCTGAAGATCATCCATGTCGCGGGCACCAACGGCAAAGGTTCCACCTGCGCCGTCCTCGAGAACATCTACCGCCATGCCGGACTCCGCGTGGGACTCTACACCTCGCCTCATCTGATTTCATTCCGGGAACGCATCCAGGTGAACCGGGAACTCATTCCCGAAGCGGATGTCTGCCGACTGGTTGAAGAAATCCGCGGTCTCATCGACGCGACCGACGACGAATTCGATCCCACCTTCTTCGAATTCGTTACCGTGATGGCGCTTCGTCATTTTGCGGAACGCAACTGCGATCTTGTCATCCTGGAAACCGGCATGGGCGGCCGCTTCGATTCGACCAACATCGTCACCCCCATTGCCAGCGTCATCACCCCCATTGCCATGGATCACCAACAGTTCCTCGGCGATACGCTGGCCAAGATCGCCGGCGAAAAAGCCGGCATTGTCAAACCCGGTGTCCCCGTCGTCAGCGCCCCGCAGTCTGCGGAAGCCGAAGAGGTCCTGCATGCTCGTGCTGCGGAAACAAATTCGCCCCTGCATTTCCAGGAACGTTTAGCTGATCAGGATTACCCGAGCGCCAACGCCGCCCTCGCCGAAACAGCCGTTTGCCAGCTGAACGATCAGTTTCCCGTCAACGAGACCGCCATCGCGGACGGCAAGGCCAACGCCAATTGGCCCGGCCGCATGCAGTTCATTGAACGTGGCAATCAGACCATCATCCTCGACGGCGCCCACAACCCCGCCGGCTTTGCGGCATTGGTGGCCTCATTGAAGAAGCGCGACATTGAAAAGCCACCACTGCTCCTCGGAATTCTTGGTGACAAAGACACCGACACGCTTGCCCCCATCCTCGCGGAGAAATTCGGATCCGTAACCTTGGTTCCAGTTGCCAGCAATCGTTCGAAGCCGGTCGAAGAACTTGCCGAACAGCTCGCTTCAATTGGCGATCTCCGAACGTCTGCCGACCTCTCCACGGCCCTCTCTCAATCCACCGACCATCCGGTCCTGATCATCGCAGGCTCTTTCTACCTAATCGGCGACGCCTTGGAGATTCTCGGTGCCCTACCCGAAGGCACTTCTTCCGAGCGGGAATTGAACGAGTGGGCTAGATGAAGTTCAGTCCGCTGTAGCTACGAGCGTGAGTTCGTAGAATGTGGCACCGGACTAGACGCTCACGCTCGTAGCTACATTCTGATGACGCCCTAATCCTTCACCACGGAATCCCGGTCGGCCTTGGCGACTGCTTCGAGCTGCTTCAGCAAGTTCTTCAACCGTGGTTCTTCCTTTCGGCTGAGATCGCTTTTCTCGGATGGATCTTTCGCGATGTTGTAGAGCTCAATCTTCTGCTTCGGTTTGGTTCCGCGCGTGACCAGTTTCCAATTGCCGAAGCGCAAGGAGGTCTCTCGCCAGCGCGGACCCGAGATGTATATCGGGCGTTCCTTGAGCGGCTTGCGTTTCAACAGGAGTGAGGAAAGGTCGAGGCCATCCCACTTCAGATTGCGATCGGATTCGTAGCCGGCCAAGGTACAGAATGTGGGCATCCAGTCAGCTATGTAAACCGGCGTATCCTGCTTGCCTTTGCGGATCTTTCCGGGCCAGGAGACGATAGTCGGAACGCGGGTACCACCTTCGTAAATGCTGCCTTTCTGGCCGCGCAAGGGAGCGTTGCTAGCAGTGAGTTTGCCCGACGGGGAATCGTCCGGTGGGTAGGGCTGCGTGTTGTTCGTCGCCGTGCTGCCGCCGTTGTCACTGGTGAAGATGACGAGGGTGTTGTTGCGTACGCCGTTTTCATCCAACGCCTTCAGGATGCGACCCACTGCGTCATCCAGATGCATGATGCAGGCGGCGTATTGGCGACCGATTCCGCTCTCGATCGATCTCGGCACGCGATCGAGCCACTCCTCCGGTTCGTTGACCGGCAGATGCACGGCGGTGAACGGCACGTAGAGGAAGAAGGGGTTCTTCGTTGTTGCCTTCTTGATCCAAGTCACGGCTTCGCCCGCAAGCAGGTCGGTGACGTGGCCTTTTTCCTCGATCAGTTCGCCGTTGCGATGCCAGGTGACGGAGAACTGTCCTTTCTTGTAGCGATGACTGTAGGCAGTGACCCCGCCTGCCAGTGATCCGTAGGCGTGATCGAAGCCAAACGTGTTTGGTCCCCATTCGGATTTGGACCCGAGATGCCATTTGCCGATCAGGCAGGTCTGGTAACCGCGCGAACCAAGGGCCCTCGCCATGGTGACGGTGTCCCATGGCAATGCCCTGGTATTGGTGGGAGTCGTGACGCCAAAGCGACTCCAGCAACGTCCCGTCAACAATCCCACCCGCGTGGGACTGCAAACCGGAGCCACATAATGCTGCGTCAGTTCGAGACTCTCTCTCGCCAGTCGATCCAGATGCGGCGTCAGCGCGTTGCCGCCGTGGAAACCGACATCCGCCCATCCCAGATCATCCGCAATGATGAACACGATGTTGGGGGGAGCCGCGGGAGCGTTGATACCGGTAGCGGCAAGCACGAGCGAAAGCAGAACCGGGAATCCGTTGAGTCTATTCATGGAAAGGATCTCTGATGATGAATGCCGCGATTGTGTGACAAGATCAATCGATTGCAACAAACCTGTGGAGCGCATCCGTTCCGGCGCCAGAGGTCAACGGCTCTGGTGGGGAGGAATCGCCTCGCCAGTTTTGGCCGTATCCATCAATTTCGCCACATCGCAATTCCACGAACATGAAACCGTTATCGATTCTGCTCGCACTTGCCGTGACAACCGCTGCCTCCATTTCCGCCATCGAACCCACGGACGTTCTGCCGCTCTGGCCGGGCAAGGCGCCCGGGGCGCAGATCAAGGGAGAGGAGGTCGACACGACGACTCCTAAGATGAACAAGGTGGCGGGCAAACGATTGATCCGGCTGGCAAACGTGTCCAAGCCGACGATTTCGTTTTATCCGGCGCCGAAGAAGAACAACACCGGCGCGGCCGTCGTGATCTGCCCGGGAGGGGGCTATCACATACTGGCCTTGGATCTGGAAGGTACGGAAGTCGCCGAGTGGTTCAATCGCATCGGGGTGAACGCGATCGTATTGAAGTATCGCGTGCCGACCGGACGGTTGAAGGTGAAATGGGAGACACCGTTGATGGATGCCCAGCGGGCAATGGGCCTTGTGAGGAGCAATGCCAAAGATTGGGGCATCGATCCGAAGCGGATCGGCATTTTGGGCTTCAGCGCAGGCGGCAATCTCGCCGGATTGACCTCAACACGTTTCGACGAGCGGGCTTACGAGGCGATCGATGATGTGGACAGGACGTCTGCTCGACCGGACTTCGCCGCGCTCATCTATCCGGCGTGGTTGAACAAGAAAGGGACGGTGGAACTTGAGAACCATGTTCCGGTGACGGCGAAGACGCCGCCGGTTTTCTTTGCGCATGCGGCAGATGATCGGATCGAATGCGAGGCCAGCGTTGCGTTCTTCCTCGAACTGAAGCGACACAAGGTGCCCGCCGAGTTGCATGTCTACAACAGTGGCGGCCATGGATACGGATTGCGGCGAACGGAGTTCCCGGTCACCAGCTGGCCGGACCGATTGCAGGCTTGGCTGAAGCATCGCGGATTTCTCGGCAAATGATCGGCAGGCTGGTCACAATACTGGTCGGCGCATGTCTCTGCGTTGGCCCTGCTGCCACGCAACAAGGCTCGTCGAAGCCCAACATCGTGTTCATCATGGCCGATGATCTTGGCTATGGAGATCTTGGCTGCTACGGGTGCGAGGACATCCGGACTCCCAATCTGGATCGGCTCGCGAAAGAAGGTGTCCGCCTGACCGACTACTACGCGACGTCTTCCACCTGTTCGCCAACCCGCGCGGCATTTCTCACCGGTCGCTATCCGCAGCGGATCAGCCTCGACAACGCGCTCTACTATCAGGAATTCGGACGTGGCCTGCCCACGCATGGCAAGACGATCGCACGGTCCTTGAAGGACGCCGGCTATTGCACGGGCCTGTCCGGCAAATGGCATCTCGGATACGACCGGGAACGGCAACCGCGCCGGCAAGGATTCGATCATTTCTTCGGACTGCTCGGCGGCAATCATCACTACTTCGAGCACATGGACCGGATCGGCGTGCATGATCTCTGGCTGAACGATGAAACCGTCAAGCGGGATGGCTACAGCACCGATCTGATCACGGACGATGCAATCGCGTTCATGCGGCGAAACCAGAAACATCCGTTCTTCCTCTTCATCGCCCATGCGGCCCCGCACTTCCCGTTTCAAGGTCCGAACGACCGGAACCGTTTGGTCAAGCCGAAGACCAAGGCGTGGCAGGCCGGTGATCGCGAGACCTACATCGCGATGGTTGAACACCTGGACAGGTCCATCGGGCGGACGTTGAACGAGATCGACCAACTCGGATTGAAGGACAAGACGCTGGTTGTGTTCTGCTCAGACAACGGCGGCGATGTGCACTCCCGCAATGCACCCTTCTCCGGACACAAATCCAGCATTTGGGAAGGCGGCATCCGGGTTCCCTGCATTGTTCGTTGGCCGGGGCAGCTTCCGGCGGGAAGAGAATCCCGCCTGCCCAGCACGACATTGGATTGGACGAGCACTTTCCGGACGTTCACCGGCAAGCCGGATGTACGGGATGAAGGGGTCAATCTGCTGCCACTGTTGAAGTCCGGCGAATTCGGTCAAGACCGACCGCTCTTCTGGCGTCGCAAATCCGGTCCGAAGCGCAAGGTGAAGAACGCGAGTCGGGCTGTGCGACTCGGCGACTGGAAGCTCCTGGAGATGATGGACGGGGAACATCATCTGTTCGACCTGCAACGCGACCCGGCGGAGCGGAGCAATCGAATCAAGCAGCATCCGCAACTCGCACAACAACTGCGCCGAACGCTCGATCAATGGGAGAACTCCATCGAGAAATCGCTGCATGAAAACTGATTCCTTGGAGATTGCCCTTGTCATCTGACCTGCGCTCCGGATTCTCTTCGCTTTCCCCAGCCCAACAACCAGTGCGAATCCGACTTCCACATAGCCGACAACGCGGCATCTCATTGATTGAGATGCTGTTCGTCGTCGCGATCATCGGGATTTTCGCGGCACTGTTGTTGATGTCCATCGCCCGGACCAAGGGCGCCGGACAGAGGACCGGTTGTCTGAACAACCTCAAGCAGCTGCTCACCGCGTGGGCGCTCTACTCGGGCGATCACCGTGATACACTCGTGTCCTGCCATGCCTGGCGCATCAACGGCAAACGCCAGACACCCTGGGTGACAGGCTTCGGCCATCCGAACAAGGGTGCGATGACGAACATGATGTATCTGACCAACTATCAGTACGCCGCCTTCGCACCCTACATCCAGACACCCGAGACCTATCGCTGTCCCTCTGCACGTGAGAAAATTGACGGGAAACCGGTGATCCGTTCCTACTCGATGAACCAATACATGGGTTCGCCACCGCAGGATACCAACTACTGGTACTTCGAGCACATGGCCGATATTCCCGAGCCCTCACAGTTCTTTGTTTTCGCCGATCAGAACCAGCGCTACATCTGCTGGCCGATGATGATGATCCGCATGAAGCAGGACTATTGGATCAACCTGCCCGCGACGCATCACAGCTACGGCGGCACGCTCGCCTTCGCGGATGGACACGTTGAATATCACAAGTGGCACGAGAAGACGACCGCCGGAAACCCGAACGTGAAGACCTGGCTGCAGGCGTCCTGGCCGTTGCACGGCACGCAGGCGAAAAAGGATGACCGTGATCTCAACAGGCTCCGCGAACATGCCACCGCGCTGAAATACAAACCATGAGTCGCGACCTCAACTGGCTCCGCGAACATGCCACCGCGCTGAAATACAAACCATGAGTCGCGACCTCAAAACCAAGGTATTTTTCTATCCGATCCTGGCCGTTCTGACCCTGGTCCGAAAACCGGTCCTCTGGATCGTGTTGGTCATCGCCGGCGGTGTCTGGTGGTTTCAGCAGCGCGAAGCCGTGGAGGCCGTGGAGGACGGGAACGCGTTGATGGATGCGACCATTTCCACGCCAACGGTTCCGATGCTGACGGTCGAACCACTGGTGACGCCCGCTATTCCCGGTGTCGCCAATCAGGACGGGGAACCAACTAAAGCGCAGGAATTCACCTTTCCACCGGACTTCACGGAAGCCGTGTTGGCGCGTTTCCGCATGCAGGAAAAGAAGGATGCAACCAGCTGGGATGATCTGAAGAACGCCGGCGTGGTGTCCAATGTGCCCGCGCCCCCATCCGGATTCAAATTCGTCTTCGACGCCGAGTTCGGATTGTTGGAGATGGTGAAGGAGTAGTGTTCTCCGATCGTAGCGTCAGTTGATGAACGTCAGCTCGTTCGTCTCCAGCAACACCTGGGCGTATTTCTCCCAGGCGTAGAGACGGCGCCTACCGCTGGGACCACGGAACTGACGGTTCGTCTCCCAGGCATCACCGTTGGGTGTCGGCGGGTTCTGCGAATCGTCCAGACGGCGGATGGCGATGTTCCAGGTGAAATTGTCGCCGGTCGAGTTGCCGCGACAATCCACGACGAAGTCCACCGTGGACCCGGCCGTGACGCGTAACCGGGGAACGTTCATCTCCCGTTGTCCGCCACGGGCACTGCCCCGCGCGATCACACCCACGCCGCTGTAGATGATGTATCCGTTCACCCCGTCACTGTTGGCACCATTCTGTCCAAGATTGCCTTCAATGGTCACCAACATATCATCCGGTGCAGTCCAACGCCGCACGACATTACGGCCGCGATTGGGGGCATGGCCGCCCTGTTGATTGATCATGCCCCGGCCGTAACCGCGGTCGGGATACAGCTGGCCGGGCTGCCATCGACGGGCACGGTTGTTGTAGTAGATCGGCCAGAACTGCGCCACGCGACCGCTGCGTTGATCGATGGAAGCCACGCCGTATTCCCACGGTGGTTGGTCGGCCAGCGGACCCTTGGGCGCGCGCACCTCGTTGGCGAGATACAGCAGGCCGAGATTGAGTTCGACCGAGTTCGGCAGCCGCGAATAGATCAGCCGGTAGAGCATCTGAATGCGCTCGCGGTTGTTGGGGAGCGATTTCAGGTCGCCGCGCTGCACGGTGTTGATCGCCTGCTGCAACATCAAGGGACTGTTCATCATGAACAACGCCTGTTGCGGCACGATGGTGAACTGCCGCTTGCCACTGGTGGAATCCGGATTGGGAAAATCGAAGGCCCGCAGCATGTCGGGAATATTCGAACGATCGATGAATCCGTAAACACTGCGGCGGGTCGGGAACGGTGAGCGATCCAGCCGCACTGACGGACCGCCCATGGTTACGTCCAGCGTATTGCCGATATACAGAATGGTGTCGCGCAGCGATTCGAAATCAAGACGACGACGGTTCATTTGCCAGAGCATCAGGTTGCTGGGATCAATCTCGGACTTGCGCGGATTGACATCGCTGCTCTGTTGCCACACGTAGGACATCATGATGAGTTTCTGCAGCTTCTTCACCGACCAGCCTTCGTCCATGAAGGTCCAGGCCAGGTAATCCAGCAAACCCTGGTGGGAGGGTCCCTCACAGCGCGTGCCGAAGTCGTTTGGCGAACGGACAATGCCCTCGCCGAACTGCCCCTGCCAAACCCGGTTCACAAACACCCGGGCAGTCAGGGGATTCTCCTCGGACGCAATCGCCTCGGCCAGCTGCTTGCGACCGCTGCCGTTGCCGAAATACTCGCGCTGTTCCGGAGACAGGATTTCCAGAAAGCGACGCGGCGCGACGTTGCCACGTTGGCGGCGGTTGCCCTTCACATAAATGCGCGAATCACCGCCACCGCCGTTGTTGACCAGGATCAGCGGACGAGGTGGGGAGCCGGGATGGGTCTGCTTGATGTCTTCCACCGCCTCCTCCAAGTCTTCCTTCTGGTCACGCAGTTCGCGTTCATTGCGGATTTCCTGTCCGGCCAGGCGTTGCCAACGGGCGTTGTCCATCAGAAACGCCGGAGACTTGCGATCGTAGATCACGGCGCGGATTTCATCATCATCGGAATCTTCCAGTCCGGTCGGTTCGGTGAGTCGCGAACCACCCGCTTTCTGTTTGGCCACTGAGTAGTTGTAGTAGGTGGACTGCCATTTCTTGTCCGCGTCGATGATCAGGGCGGCGTAGAGGGTCGCCATCTCGCCGACATTGCGCGGGGGCGTGGCAAAGCGGCGCAGCACATTGGCATTCACTCCCGCCTTTTTCTGTTCGTTGTCCCGGAGCGAACGATAGAGTTTGAAACCTTCCGAACGCATTTCGTCGTCTGGGAACTGCTCGAACGCATGCCACATGCCGAACACCCGATCGCCGGATCGAGCCCGTTGGTTCAACAGGTTCTTCCAACGACCGACGATTTCTTCGCTCAATTCCTGTTCCTCGGCGTAACTCTCGTAAGCATCCTTGAGTCCCTTGCGATCCAGATAGGCGGCGAACAGATACTTGGCGGTGTCGGCAATGACCTTGGTGCGAACCCGCACCTGCACCTGCAAATCGAACTGCTTCACGCGGTTCTCGGCCGCGGCGATGGCCTCGGTGTAGGCCTTGTAAACCGGCGCGTTCGTATCCACGCGCAACATCGGTCCTTCGTTCGGTTCCCGACTGCTGCGGAAGATGCCGTGCAGCGAGTAGTAGTCCATCGTGGGAATGGGATCGAACTTGTGATCGTGACAACGTGCGCAGGTGACCGTGAGACCGAGGAATCCCTTCGTCACCACGTCAATGCGATCGTCGATGATGTCATCCCCGTTGTTGTTGAAACGGTTGCCCAGGGTGAGGAAACCCATTGCCGCCAGATTCCAGTCCTGCATGTCCGGTACAAATCGGTCGGCGGCGATCTGGTACTTCACAAAGTCCGTGAACGGCATGTCGTCATTGAACGCCTTGATGGTCCAGTCACGAAACGTATACGAGCTGGAGAACCGGAAGGAACGACGGCCACGCCCGCCGCTGGTTTCGCCGAAGCGCGCCACGTCCAGCCATTTGCGTCCCATGTGCTCGCCATAGCGCTTCGACTCGAGCAATCGATCGATCACCTTCTCAAACGCATTGGAATTCTGATCCGCCAAGAAGGCGTCGACCTCCTCGATGGTCGGCGGCAGACCGGTGAGATTGAAAGTCGCGCGCCGGATCAACGTCACCTTGTCCGCCTTGGGCGAGGGGCTCAGTCCCTTGCTCGGCAGCTTGGCGAAGACGAACTTGTCGATGTCGTTCTGCACCAGTCCGTGCCAGTCCTTGTTGATGTGCGGGATGATGGGTTTGAACACCGGTTGGAACGACCAGTGTTCCTTCGGCGACTTGGGTTTCACAAAACGCATTTTCCCTCCTCCACGGGGATCGGGGGCGCCGTTCCGGATCCAGGTTTCAAAGTCTCGGATCACGAAATCGGGCAGCTTTCCGGTCGGTGGCATTTCCATGTCCGGATCCGTGTACTTCAAGGCCTTGATCATCAGGCTGGCCGCAGGATTGCCCGGCACGATGGCCGCACCGCTGTCACCGCCGGACAACAACGCCTGTTTTGTGTCCACGTACAGACCACCGCGGGCCCGGTTCTCCGACTTGCTGTGACACTTGTAGCAGTTGTCCACCAAGATCGGCCGGATGCGGGATTCGAAGAACTCCAGTTGGTCGGCCGGGATGTTCTCGGCAGAGAAAACCGGAAGAGCACCAACGCCCAACATCGCGGCAACGGCGATTGTCCAACGCCGAAGGCGTTTTTTGGCAACGGTAGAAAGATTCAAGATCCAAAATCCAAGCCTCAAATAGGCTTGAAGATTGAAGCTTGAAGATTCCAACAAGAGTTTCTGACTTGAAGTCGACATGAGCAAAACTCCTTTCCCTTCCGTCACGTAATGATGTCCTTCACCACGTTTCCATAGACGTCCGTGAGTCGGAAATCACGGCCGTTGTGCCGGAAGGTCAGCTTCTCGTGATCGAATCCCATCAGCGCCAACATGGTCGCGTGGAGATCATGGATGTGGACCTTGTTGTCCACGGCGGCGGCGCCGAGTTCATCGGTGGCACCGTAGGCCATGCCGCCTTTGATTCCGCCGCCGGCAAGCATCACGGAAAAGGCGCGCGAGTTGTGGTTGCGACCGGGACTGCCGCCGGCATTGCCATCGGCAGCGGGCGTGCGACCGAATTCGCCGCCCCAGAGAATAAGCGTCTCATCCAGCAGACCGCGCTGTTCCAGATCGGTGATCAGGCCGGCGAGCGGCTTGTCGATTTCGCCGGCTTTGCGGGGCAGGTTCTGCGCGATGTTGTTGTGGTGATCCCAGCCGCCGTGCCAGACCTGCACGAAGCGAACGCCGCGTTCGACCAACCGTCGGGCCATCAGCATGCGGCGTCCCTCGTTGGAGTTGCCGTATAGCTCCTGCATGTTCTGCGGCTCCTTGCCGACATCGAATGCATCGATCGCTTCCAGCTGCATCTTGAAGGCGAGTTCGTAGGCCTGCAGACGCGCCTCGAGCTGACCATCCTTCTTCATCTTCTGCTTGTGCACCTCGTTCAGCGAATGAAGGAGATCCAGCTGACGACGTTGCTCCGGCAGGGAAACGTTGCGGTTGCGGATGTTCGCGATGAGATCCTCGACCCGCCGGGTCTGCGTGTTCACCTGCGTGCCCTGGTAGGCACCGGGCAGAAAGGCGGAACGCATGTTGTTGGCGTTGATGTTGCCGTTCGAAAGCGCAACGAATCCCGGCAGGCTCTGATTGTCGCTCCCGAGTCCGTATAGCATCCACGAACCCATGCTCGGCATGATGCGTCGCAGCGAGCCCGTGTTGAACATCACCTGCGCCGTGTCGTGCGCCGGAATGTCGGTGTGCATGGAACGAATGACGGCGAGCTTGTCCGCATGGTTGCCCAGCTCCGGCCACACGGGACTGACGTCGAGCCCGGACTGACCCTTCTTCTCAAAGGTGAACGGCGAACCAAACGCCGTGCCCCGTCGCCCGCTCGTGAGCGCCTGCCCGTTGATGCGCTGCAGCTCCGGCTTCGGATCCCACGTGTCAATCTGGGTCGGCGCCCCCTGCGCGAACACCTGAATGACGCGCTTGGCCTTTACCGGGAAGTGGGACTTCTTCGGGGCCAGGGGCGAAAACTGATTTTCCTGCCCCAGGAGTTGGACACCGGGCAGTTCTCCCATCGCCAGCAGGGCGGTCAAGGCCGTCAGGCCGAAACCCGTGCCACTGCGCCCGAGGAATTCCCGGCGGCTCATGAATTGATCCTCGATGCCCGGCTGCGGATGAAGCCGGGCGTAACTGTCGTCTTCGGTAGGTGGAGTCATGGTGTGGAAACAGGTTGAGGGCTCAGAATCTGCCACATTAAGTCGCGAGATAAAACGCGGGATCTGGGCCGTATGTCTGCAAATTCGCGAATTTCATGGTGTGCCCGGCAATTCGTCTGAAAACAGACGGTTTGGCGCCAAGCCCAGTTACAACATCTCCGGGCAAATTCCTGCCGATGATTTCAACGGCACCGAAAGGCTTGACCAATGCCCGCGAGATTTCGAACGTCCTTGCGCGGAACATACCGAAACATGGCACTCCAAGATCTCACCCCCAATCTGCGCACACGGCTGAATCGTGTGGAACACGTCGTGGGAGTGTTCGTGCTGCTGGCGGTCGTGCTGCTGCTCGGTGGCTTTTGCTACTACGTGTGGTACACCGCCAAGAAGAAGGGTTGGTTCGAAGCAAAGGCTCCATTCTTCTGCTACGTGGACAGTGCCAATGGCCTGTCTGAAGGGCAGCCGATCAAGATGATGGGATTCGACGTGGGCGAAATCACCCGCATCACTGCCGAGGAGCCACACCGACCGGAGAACGTCTATATCGAGTTCATCATCAAGGGCGAATACATCGGCTACATGTGGACCGACTCGATGGTCCGGCTCGGCGCCGGTGACATTCTGGGCAAACGTTCACTTGAAGTCTTGAAGGGAAATTGGCGTGGCACCTGGCTCAATCCCGATGGGTCCGAGGTAAAAGCGATCTACCAGGTGGAAAACAGCCGCATCACCCAGGTCATCACCAACCATGCCGAGGCGGAATGGAAGTACGTTCCCTACACCAAGGAACACCGGCCCTATTTCATGGACATCCTCGAGGAGGAAGCGCTCACCGAACGCGCGGGCAACATCGTCGGAATGGCCGAGCGTGCCATGCCCGACATCCTCAGCCTCACCAACCAGGTGATGGTCGTGCTCGACACCGCCAACGTCGCGGTGTCCAACATGAACAAACGGATCCTCGATTTCGAACCCATCCTCACCAATTTCAACGCCATCGTCAGCGGCTTCAAACCCGCCTCCACCAACGTCTCCATAATCACCGCCAACCTGACCAACGCCAACGGCGGTCTTGGCCAGTGGCTGCTGCCGACCAATCTCAACCAGGAGACCGCCCTCACGCTCACTTCGTTGCGCGACACCATGACCAGCGCCCAGGTCACGCTGACCAACGCCTCGCTGGCCCTGTCCCGCATCGACACGACGGTCGGCAACACGGACACCAACCTGGCCAGCCTGATGGACAAGATCGGCATGTCGCTGGAGAACCTCGCCAACATCACCTCGAACCTCCAGGTGCAGGTGAACAGCAACACCAACATGCTCAGCGAAATCACTTCCGCCATTCGGCACACCGACGAATTCGTGCAGGGCATGAAGAAGCACTGGCTCCTGCGTTCCTCCTTCAAGAAGAAGAAGTGACCGGGCCGACCGTCCGCAATCGCGCCAGCGTCCGGTAGTGCGGCGATTGACGTCCGGCGTTTCCACCCTTTCAATCCCTCCATGAATTCACCCGGCTCTCGACGCAGCTTTCTGCGTTCTTCCGCCTTCTTGTCATCGGCAGCAGTTGCCGCTCCCTCCTTCAACATACTTGCCCGTGACCATGCCGATGAGTTTTCAAACCATCCCAATGACGTCATTCGCAAGGCCCGAAACCTGGCCTTGAGCATTCTCAAACCCACGGCCAAACAGATTGAGCGCGGACTCGAAGTTCATCGCGAGTCGGTTGTGTTTGACGCCTACGGATTCGCTCCCAGGTGCGCCATCGACGGCGAACGCATGAAACGGTTGCTCGATCAGAATCCCTCCGAGGTTGAGATACGGGATCTGCGCGAGGACATGATGATGACGCAGTGCGTCGAGAGCGAACGCGAACGAAAGGAGTTCGCACAGGCGTGGGAAGCCGCCGGCGTGGACTGCATCTTCCAGAACGCCGGTGAAGAGGGGCAGGCACCCATGCGGCTCATCAAGCGCCTGGCGCGTTTCACCTATCTCACCGACATGATGAAGAACTTCATCATCAAAGCCGCCACGCCCGACGAGATCATCGCCGCCAAAAAGGCTGGCAAGCGGTCCCTCTACCTCACCGGCAACGGCGTTCCGCTCACCCAGGATTGGATCTCCGTGCCGGACGAAATGCGCTACATCCGCATCTTCTACCAGCTCGGCATCCGCATGATGCACATGACCTACAACCGTCGGAACATGATCGGTGACGGCTGTGCCGAACCGGCCAACGCGGGTCTCAGTGATTTTGGCCGGTCCGTGGTCAAGGAGCTCAATCGCGTGGGCGTGATCGCTGACGTCGCGCACAGCGGCTGGCAGACGAGCCTGGAAACCGCGCAGGCATCCGACCGGCCGATGGTTGCCAGCCACTCCTGCGCCGGCGCGCTAAATGCGCACATTCGCAGCAAGCCGGACAACGTGATCAAGGCCATTGCCGACACCGGCGGCTATGTTGGCATCGCCTGCATCCCCGCCTTTCT
Source organism: Verrucomicrobiales bacterium (assembly GCA_038154405.1). Taxonomy (GTDB): domain Bacteria; phylum Verrucomicrobiota; class Verrucomicrobiia; order Limisphaerales; family JAYPXF01. The sequence goes on from JAYPXF010000005.1 coordinate 33,588, forward strand.
CGGTGGCAACGGCGACATCTCCATCATGCTCAACCACATCGACTACATCCGGAAAAAGTTCGGCGCCCAACACGTCGCCATCGGCACGGATGTCGCCTACCAATCGCGGTTCGCATCGGAGGAGAACAAGAAGGCCGGCAGTCGTCCGCGCTTTCGCACGGGCTGGCGTTACCTTTGGCCGCCGGGATCTCTCACGCCGAAGCCGCAGGCGTCCATCAGCATGTCGTGGACGAACTGGCCGCTCTTCACTATCGGCCTCGTTCAACGGGGCTACAGGGACGACGAGATCCGCAATATCATCGGCGGCAACGTGATGCGCGTCTCGCGGGCGGTGCTTTGAAGGGAAGGACGAAATTCGTCTCCCCTTCGCAGCGGAATGGTAGGGACGCGCTGCCGCGCGTCCGCGGACAAGCCGCAGCTTGTCCCTACCGTGGTGGAGATGATCACGACCAATTCAGGCCAGCAGCTTCTTGACCACGTTGGCGCCTTCGAAGCCGGTGAGGCGGAAGTCCAGGCCCTGGAAGCGATAGGTGAGTTCTTCGTGATTGAACCCGAAGCGGTTCAGGATGGTGGCATGGAGGTCATGCGCGGACACGCGTTCGTCGATCACGTTCCAACCGATGTCATCGGTTTTGCCGATGATCTGACCGCCCTTGATACCGCCACCCGCCGCCCATGTTGTGAAGGCGTAAGGGTGATGATCCCGGCCGGTCACACCGGAACGGGAAGTGCGATTTTCACCAAGCGGCGTACGACCAAATTCTGATGCCCAGATGACCATGGTTTCATCCAGCATGCCGCGTTGCTTGAGATCCTTGATCAAGGCCGCGAGCGGCTGATCGCACATGCCGGCACAGAAAGGCAGCTCCTTGTTGATGCCGCTGTGGTGATCCCACGAGGCGTGGAGACAGGTCACAAACCGGACCCCGCGTTCCACCATGCGTCGGGCGAGCAGGCAGTTGCGGGCGAAGGTCTCGTAAGTGCCCTTGCCGCCGCCACGGTTGCGGATGTCAGGCGTCTTGCGATCGAGGCCGTAGGCCTTCTTGGTCGCCTCCGATTCATTGGACAGATCCATGAGCTCGGGCGCAGAAGCCTGCATGCGGCCGGCGAGTTCGTACGCAGAAATGCGCGAGGAGATCTGCGGATCCGCAACATACTTGTAGCGCAGCTTGTTCAGATCACCGATGGCATCCAGGCCGAGATGCTGCATCTGCGACGAGATGCCCGGCGGGTTGGAAAGGTTCAGCACGGGATCACCGGTGTTGCGGAACAACACGCCGGCATAGGTCGTGGGTAGAAAACCGCTGGACCAGGCACTGGAACCGCCACTGGAACCGCGTCCGGCGGTCAATACGACGTAGCCGGGCAGATCCTGCGATTCACTGCCGAGGCCGTAGTTCAACCACGAGCCAAAAGTCGGGCGACCGAACAAAGGCGAGCCGCTGTTCATCAGCAACTGACCGGGATGATGATTGAACTGCGAGGTGTGCATGCCGCGGATCCACGCGATGTCGTCCGCGCAGGAGCCGAGGTGCGGCAACAGGTCGGAGAGTTCCATGCCGCATTGGCCGTAGGGTTGAAACGTGCGCGGCGATCCCATCAGGCGAACGCCCTCCTTCTTGATGAAGGCGAAGCGGACCTTTTCCAGCATCGACTTGGGCAACGCCTCGCCGTCCATCTCATTGAGCTTGGGCTTGGGATCGAACAGGTCGACGTGACTGGGCGCGCCCTCGAAGTAGATCAGGATGCAGTTCTTCGCCTTCGGCGTGAAATGTGTGCGCTTGGGCGCGAGCGGATCCGTGCGCGGAGCGGCATTGGCGCTGGGAGCCAGCAATCCGTCCTTCTGCAGCAACGAGGCCAGGGCCAGCGTTCCCAATCCGGTCGTGCCCGTCGCCAGAAAATCACGGCGGGTCAGATCGACCAC
>JAYPXF010000005.1:35521-37630 GCA_038154405.1 Verrucomicrobiales bacterium
GGAGACATCTCAGTGTTCATCGGCATCACTCGCGGGTAATGAATTCATCGAGGTTCAGCATCACGCGTCCGAGCGCAACCATTGTCGCGCGTTCGGCAACGTTCGGATCGGTGGCTTTCGCGCCGACCGTCTTGGCGGCGGCGGCCGGATCGGCCAGCACCAATTTCAGGTTCTGCTCGTAGAGGTCGGACAGACGGTCCAGTTCGGCAGGCGAAGGATCGCGGGAAACGCAAAGACGAAAACCACGCGCAATCCGGTTGTTAAGATCCGCACTGTCCGCGTCTTCGGTCATGCGCATGCCGAGTGCCTGGGCGCATTCGAAGAACACCGGATCGTTCAACAGCGTGAGTGCCTGCAACGGAGTGTTCGAACGCTCGCGACGGACGCAGGTTGCCGTGGAATCCGGCGCGTCAAAGGTCATCAACATCGGATAGGGCACCGACCGCTGGAAGAAGATGTACATTCCGCGGCGATATTTCTCGGTTCCCTTGCTTTCCGGCCACTTCACGCTGTTGGCATAACCCAGTGCCGCAATGTCGCTCGGCAACGGAGGGCGAATGCTGGGACCGCCGAGTTTGCGATTGAGCAGGCCACTGGCGGTGAGATACGCATCACGAACGACCTCAGCTTCCAGTCGCAGCCGGCCTTGGCGTGCGAGAAGCATGTTGAGCGGATCGCGTTCAAGCAGTTCGGGGCGCATCTGCGAGGACTGCCGGTAGGTGGCGGACATCACGATGGATTTGATCAGCGCCTTGCGGCTCCAACCCAGGCGGCGGTATTCGGTGGCCAGCCAATCGAGCAACTCCGGATGTGTAGGCTTGTCGCCGCGTGTGCCAAAGTCGTCCACGGTGTTCACGAATCCCCGACCGAACAGATTCTTCCACACGTGATTCACCGTGACGCGTGCGGTCAGCGGATTCTCCTCGTCGAACAACCACTCCGCCAGATCCAGACGGTCGGGTTTTTCGCCACGCGGCTTGAGCGGGTGCAGAACAGCCGGTGTCATCGGCATGACCTCGTCACCCTTGTCCATGAAATTGCCCCGCTTGTGGATGTTGGTCTTCCGGCCGTTGGGTTGGGCGACCATGGTGGCGGCAAAAGTTGGCGGGTACTTCGGTTTCTTGCCGTTCTGATCGGCGACCGCCTTGTTTAGCTTTGCGACCTGTGTGTCCACGTTGTCACGGTAGTAGGCCAGCAGCTTGTTGGTTTCCTCCCTCGAACGCTGGTCCGGCGACTTGGCCAGGATCGGAGCAATCCCCTCATCACCACCCAACGTCGGAACGAACGGCTTCTGGGAATCCGTGATCGAGATGCGGAAGCGCTGCAACAGGTAGGTGGTCTTGTATTGGTGATCCAATGAAAAGGTCAGCTTCGTACCCTTGGGCAGCTTCACCTTTTCCTTCACCTCGTAGACCGCGACATGGGATTCGTTCTTCTTCGGGGAAACCGCCCAACCGGTGCTGGTCTGGCCGAGGATGCTCGACTTCACATCAAAACGAACCTGGGAGAAATCCGCCTTGGGATTCTGCAGAGTGAGCTTCTGCTTCTTGCCGTCGGGCAGCGACGCTTCCACTGAGAATCGCGTGAGCACAAAGTTGCCATCAACTGAACGGCCGGGGCCTTTCTTGGGATTCGGATCGTCGATGGCTTCCAGCCGTACGCCATTGATCGCGTCGAGCTTGCTCGTAGCCTCGAACATGTAGGTGTCGGTGCCCGGGTTGGTGCCCGAAGCGATCACCACCGCCTCCTTGTCGGATTTCAGCGTCGAACCTTTCTTGGCACTCAGCTTGGTGGGTTTCAGGATATGCCATGAGGTCTTGGGCGCCTTGGTTGTCGCCGCCCATTGATTGAACCGTTCCGGCAACTCCTTCTTCTGATCGGCGCTGAGGGCATCCGTGCGCTTCTTCAACTCCGCTTCCCATTTCTTCAGGGCGTCGTCGTATTTCTTCAACTCGTCCGGTTGTGGTGAGGGAATGTTCTTTTCGGATGCATCGTTGAAGAAGGCGAAGAGCTGATAGAACTCCCGCTGACTGAACGGATCGTATTTGTGGGAATGACATTCCGCACATCCCATGGTCACGCCCAACCAGACGGTCGAGGTGGTGCTCA
>JAYPXF010000005.1:37640-70595 GCA_038154405.1 Verrucomicrobiales bacterium
GCCTTCGGAAACAGATCACCGGCCAGTTGCATCTTGCTGAAGCGGTCGAAGGGAATGTCGTCGTTCACCGCCTTGATCACCCAGTCGCGGAAGACGTAGGCGTAAGGTCGGCCTCGATCCTTTTCATAGCCGTCGCTGTCGGCGTAGCGGGCGAGATCGAGCCAGTGACGCCCCCAGCGCTCGCCGAAGTGTTCGGAAGCCAACAGGCGGTCGACCAATGCTTCGAAGGCATTCGGACTCTTGTCCGCGAGAAAGCGGTCCACCTCTTCGACAGTCGGTGGTAGTCCCAACAAATCCAATGACAGTCTTCTGACCAGCGTGTAGCGGTCGGCTTGTGCCGAGGGTTTCAAACCTTCTTGTCGCAGACGATGACGCACAAACGCATCGATGGCGCTCTTCGGTTGGCCAGCCATCTTCGGGACCGCTGGACGCTGGATCTTCTGAAACGCCCAATGATCTGACACCACCCGCGGTGCCGGTTCCGCCGACTGCGGCCAGACGGCGCCGTCATCGATCCAGCGACGGAGCTTCGATACCTGGGTGACACTCAGACGATCACCTTTCGGCGGCATGATCTTGTCCTCTTCGAAGCCGGCGACGATGAGGATCAGTTTGCTCTCCGCGCTCTTGCCCGGAAGGATCACCTTGCCGTTATCACTTCCCTGCAGCGCGGATTTCCGGGAATCCAGACGCAGACCGCCCTTCTGCTTTTTTGCTCCGTGGCAGGAATAACAGTTGGCTTTGAAAATCGGCTCGATGTCCGCGGCGAAATCAACCGCCCCTTCATGGGACTCGGGCAAAGACCGGGCTTGCCCGGCCAGCGGGGCAAACAAAGCTATGGAGATTACAGCAAGACTCTTCACGACAGGCATTTTCAGACGAACAGACGCGATGATCCATTGACCATAATTTGCCCCCGGAGTTCCGCAACCCGATTCCGCATGGCCTTACCGTAACGGAGATTTCCAAATCGCCGAGCCAGGATGCAGGTGATTGTTTGCCCTCATCAGCGACTTGGAAGTCGCTACTACCACGGTCAACGAAAACGCGCCTCCGGAGTGGAGACGCGTTTCACAAACTGATTGAACCGGTCAGATCTGGTCAGTCGCGGTCTTCTTGGCGACTTCTTCGATCGTGGTTTCGCCGGTGAGCACGCGGCTGACGCCGCTGTCCCAGAGGGTGCGCATGCCGGCGTCGATGGCGAGTTGCAGGATCTGGCGGGTGGGCCTCTTCTCCAGCACGGAGTCGCGGATGGGCTCACTGACTCGCAGCAGTTCGGTAAGCGACATGCGGCCGCCGTATCCGGTGCCGGCGCACTGTTCGCAGCCTTCGCCGCGACGGAAGGAACCGTTCTCGATCTGTTCGGCGGTCAGGGTGCGGAGGAGGGAGGGTTCGGGCTCATAAGGGATGGCGCAGTAGTCGCAATTCTTGCGGATGAGTCGAACGCCGAGGATTCCCAGGATGCTGGATGCCAGCAGGAAGGGCTCGATCTGCATGTTGATCAGACGGGCGAACACACCCGCGGTCGTGCCGGAGTGCACGGTGCTGATGACCAGGTGACCGGTCAGACCCGCCTGAATGGCGATGTTCGCGGTTTCCTGGTCGCGGATCTCACCAACCATGATCACTTCGGGATCCTGACGCATCAGGGATCTCAGGGCCTCGGCGAAACCGAATTCCACGCCCGGATTCAGGAGTGCCTGGGCAACCGTCGCCAACGGGACTTCCACCGGATCTTCGACCGTGGCGATGCTCATGGTCGTGCCATGCTTCTCGATCAGGTAATTCAATGCCGAATACATCGCGGTCGTCTTACCGGAACCGGTCGGACCGTTCAGCAGGATCAGGCCGTTAGGCTTGTTGAGCAGCTCGATGAATTCGTTGAGGGTGGCGTCATCGAAGCCGAGCTGGTTGATGTCAAATCCTCGGGTCGACGGATCAAAGATACGGGCGACGACCTTTTCCCCGTTGACCGTCGGCATGATCGAAATACGCAGCTGAATGTTGCCGAACTCGGGTCCCATGTTCGCCTTACCATCCTGACCGATGCCGGTGACGTGCGACTGCATGTTGCCCATCACCTTGAAGCGGCCGGGGATCTTTTCCTTCAGATCGAGCGGCAGATGGATCATTTCGGTCAACACGCCGGCGATACGGGCCCGTACCGCCAGGGTTTCCTCCCACGGCTCGATGTGGATGTCACTCGCGCTGACCTCCACGCAGTCGAGGATGATGTAGTTGACGAGGGTTTCGACCTCCACTTCGTCCAAGGTGACCGACTCTAGATAATTCTGGGTATGACTCATGATGGCGAAAAGGTTGCAGGAACGGAGGAAGGAAAAACCGAGCCCGGGGCAATGTCAGCAACAAATTCGCTCGCGATGATACGGTACAGCCGGTATTCGAAGGGCGTGTCCGAAGAATCCGAATTGACGCAACGACAAAAGAAGCAACTGCGCGGCATCGCCCAGCGGCTGGAAGCCATGACCAAGGTGGGCAAGGCCGGCCTCAGCGACGCCTTCGTGAAAAGCGTCGACCAGATGCTTGAGCAGCATGAACTGCTCAAGGTGCGCTTCGCCGAACACAAGGACGAGCGCAAGGAGCTTTCGATAAAGCTGGCGGAGTCCACCCACAGCGTGCTCATCGCCTCCATCGGTCACGTCATCGTCCTTTTCCGCCGCCATCCGGATCCGGAGAAGCGCAAGATCAAGATCTGATCGTCGGCAAGGGAGCGAGGTCCGGTTCAATGAAGCGGGTCTTCGCGTCGGGATGGCTGCGGCAATCCGGAGAATAGAAGAGGCGGAGGATGTTACGGTCCAGCAACTGGGTGTGCTGGTCACAGAACGATTCGCTGTCGGGTGTGTCGAACAGTTTTTCGTACGCGGCCATTGTCGCGGCGACCAGGATCAGGAAGGCGTGGGTCGTCGTCTCGTTGTAGCCGGAGAACTGTTCCTCCGGGACCTTGTTCTTCGCATTGTAGGCCTTGATGCCGGCTGAGGTAGATGAATGCGACCCTGACGTGGGCCCGATGTTTCCATTGCTCGTAGGGAAACGAAAGATCTTCGAATTGGCGGAGAAGTCCGTCGTCGGTCATTGCGTTCCTTTGTTTCGGATTGTGAACCGCGCGATCCGCAATTGACAGCCGGGGAATTATCCCTAGCAATGTGCCGTCTTTCGTGGAGCGAATTGCCAAAACAGTCGTTCTGACCGCCATGGCCCTCTCCATCGGGTTGCACTGGATCGTGCTCCAATCCGTGGCTTGGGCCGGCATGTTCGTCGACTACTCGGCCGACTATTCGCTCGTGGAGGCGATCGACAAGACCTTCGACGCGCACAACAAGTGCGGCCTCTGCCGCTTCGTGGAAGAAGGCACGCAGTCCGATGCCGAATCGGAGCGCTTGTCGAAGACCGTCAAGCTGGACGTCATCAATGCGTCGAGCATCGTCGGAGCGTTTGCCACCCCGACATTGGAAGTTGCACTTGAACAGAGCTTCGGCGCTCCCACCCGGACCACCGGTCCGCCTTCCCCGCCACCTTTGGCATCCTGATGGAATCCTGAGACGTCGCTTCGATGCGTATCGGACCTGCGACGCCTTGCCCTCCCGCAATTCACTCAATCTGAGTTTCCGCGTGTCTGTACCGAATCGGACATGGGGGAATCGAACCCGCAAGACCAAGAATATTTTATATGAAGAAAAAAACCCAGATCCTCACCTCCCTTGCACTGACCATGCTCAGTGCAAACACCAACGCCCATGACGAATGGAGTGCGGCCCGTCCTGACGGTCATGCGCCGATCGGTGTGATGGCCGACCACTACCACAAGGCCGGCGAATGGATGACCTCCTATCGCTTCATGTTCATGAACATGGACGGCAACCTGATGGGCGACGATGACATGACCGTCGCTCAGGTTGCGGCCAACGGTCATCCGGTCGTACCGACCCGCATGGACATGCAGATGCACATGTTCGGCGCCATGTACGCGGTCAGCGATCAACTCACCCTCATGGGCATGTTCAACTATCAGTCGATTGAGATGGACCACATCAACGTCGGCGGCGTCGGCGGTCTCGCAGCCGGCACGCCGTTCACGACCAAGACCGCCGGGATTGGCGACATGACGCTCAGCGGATTGTTCAAGGTCTACAACCACGAGCGCAACAGTCTCCACTTCAACCTTGGACTGAGTTTGCCGACCGGTTCCATCGACGAACAGGATCGGGCCCCCGGACCTGGCGGGTTCATCAATCGCGTGTTGCCCTATCCCATGCAGCTGGGTTCCGGCACGGTCGATCTCAGGCCCGGCGTCACCTATCTTGGACAGACCGAGGATTGGTCTTGGGGTGCGCAGGCCATGGCCACCATTCGCATGACTGAGAACAGCGAAGACTACAAACTGGGCAACCAGCTGGAAGCCTCCACCTGGATTGCCCGTCGCATGAGCGACTGGCTCAGCGGCTCGTTCCGCGTCCGGAGCCTCACCTGGGGGAATATCTCCGGTCGTGATGCCCGTCTTGCCCCCGGCGGCCCGCTCGGTTTCCCGGTCCCGACCGCGGATCCCAACCGACGCGGCGGCACGCGGGTGGACGCCATGCTTGGTGCCAACGCGTACATTCGCAATGGCGCGCTGAAAGGACATCGCTTCGCGCTCGAAGGTGGCCTGCCGATCTACCAATACCTCAACGGTCCGCAACTGCAGACCGACTGGACGGTGATCGCCGGCTGGCAATACGCATTCTGATTCCGCTTCAGATTTCCAACCAACAAGACCAACCATGGGGCGTCGCGGATCAGTCCGCGGCGCCCCCTTTTTGCCTCTGTTCCACCAGTCGACCGATCGGCAGACTTCCTTCAAACAAGGCGTGCAACGGCGTTGCCAGGAGCTGGCACGAACCGATATCCGTCGGCGTGATGATGGCCGCCACGACCAGGTTTGCGATCACGGCGTAGGGTCGTGCCCGGGCCAGGCCCGCGACGGAAACCACTCCCAGCCGGATCATTCCCCGCAACAACACGGGCACTTCGGCGGCCAGGCCCAGGCTGATGATCAGCCGCATCACCATGGCGGCATAATCATCGATGAACCACATCGTGGAACTCAGGCCCAGCCAGGCCGAGAACTGCAGCGACGCGCGCAAGACCAGCGGAACCAGGTAGTGGTGCGATGCGATGGGGCCGAGGAGAAACATCAGCGTTCCAAACGTCATCACCTGCAACAGGACCTGGCGCTCGATCATTCGCGGTGCCGGCATGAGATAGCTGCCGACCACCAGCGACAGGAGCGGCAGTGCCACCGCAATGCCACCATACAGACCCGCCTGCATCGCGACCATGAACGCCGTTCCCGGTCCCCGCTGTTCAATCTGCGGCACATTCAACGATCCGGGATTCGCACGGATCGATTCCAGTGGCGCCAACAGGAGTGCCGTGATGTCGTCCGCGATCGAAAGGCACAAGGCCGTGCCGATCAGCAGCGCGAACAGACAGCGCAACAACATCCACCGAAGGTCTTCCAGGTGCCCCAGGAAGCTCTCGACCGGCCCGAACGACTCAGGCTCCGGGCACAGTTCACCCGTCGAGGCAAGCGACCTCATGACGACAATTCAGTTGTGGTGAAAGGCGCGGCTCAGTCGCGTCGATGATCGGAAGGCGGCGCCTCGATCGAACGATGCAGATCGTCCTGGATCTCGTTGGACGCCTTCTTGAATTCCTTGATGCCCTGGCCGAGGCCCTTGGCGAGTTCGGGAAGTTTCTTGGCCCCGAAGAGCAGCAGGACAACAACGAGGATTCCGATGATCTCGGGATAACCGAGCATGGCGAACGTGGATTCGGTATTCATGACAACAGGTTTTATTTGCTTGGTGTTTGCCGATGCGAATGCCGATCTGGCAATGGCGCCGCGTCATGCGACAGCTCACGCGTCGATGAGACAGGCTCAGGCCTGTTGCAGAAGTTCCCGGTGGGTCTGCGAAGGATTTACATTTACCTCCCGGTCGACGATCCCCGATTGGGCGATCCGAAACCGGTCAGCGGGGAATTAGTCGCCCGAAAGAGACGGTTTATTCAAGCCGAATTTGAATCGCCGATCCGTTCTTTGGAGGGAACCGCTCCCTCAATTCCGATGCCATGCTTCAACATTCGGCATCGACGGAGCGATGCCCTCCAGATCATTTCCCGGAATCTTCGCCTTTCAGCAGCGTCGCGATCTTTTGCGGATCCTTGGAGGGCGGGTGACAGAACGTGCCCGTGCAGAGAAAGGCGATAACGCCCTTGTCCGGTTTCAGACCGCGGGCGAATTCCTCGACCGGTCCGTCCGCCCCGAGAATGACCTTGTTCGGTTGGTAGACGCCATGGGCGGCGGCGAGGATGTTGACGGCATCAGGTTCCTTCGCTTCACCCGCGATCACCAGCCGATGCGGTTCCTGGATCAGGTAGTCCAACGCGGTGATCAGGTAGGGCACCCCCTGAGGTGCGTTCTGCAGATTGCGTCCGAAGAGTTCCAGGGTCTTCTCAGCCGCTTCCCGTAGGTCCTTGCGATCGGTGATCTTGGAGAGCTTCAACAGGGCGAGTGCCGCAACCGAATTGCCGGACGGTTCCGCCCCGTCGTAATCCTCCTTGAGCCGCATGACGAGATTCGTGTCACCGCCACCGTTCTGGTAGAAGCCGCCGGCCTCCTTGTCATGGAAGCGGGCGATCATGCTGTCGGCAAGATCGATGGCGAACTGCAGGTGATTGGTCTTCAACGTGGCTTCGTAGAGATGCAACGTGCCGTCGAGCATTGAGGAGTAGGCGTCGAGCAGCTGTACCGAGTCGCGTTCGCCTTCGCGCCAGCGATGGAAGAGAGTCTTGCTATTGGCCACCCAGAGTTTGTCCTGGATGAAACGCAGATTTTTCTCGGCGGCGACGATGTATTTGGGCTCCCGCAACACGGCGCCGGCCCGGGCGATGGAACCGAGCATCAGGCCGTTCCAGGATGCGAGCACCTTGTCATCCAGTCCCGGACGAACCCGCTCGTTGCGCTTGTCGAACATCTTCTTAATCGCGGACTTGATCAGTGCCTTCTCCGCGTCGGTCAGCTTGGGATCGGCAATACTGAGAACGTTCAGGTCCTTCAACGGATCAGGATGACTGTGATCCTCGAAGTTGCCCTTGTCGGTCACGCCGAAGTGACGGACGGCCACCTTCAGTTCCTCGGCGGTCAACAGCTCCTTCAACTGTTCCATTGTCCAGCAGTAGAACTTGCCTTCCTGCCCTTCGCTGTCGGCGTCTTCCGCGGAGAAGAACCCGCCATCCTCGTGGGTCATGTCACGCAGCACGTACTTGATGATGTCGCGCACGACATCCGCGTAGCGCTGTTCGCCGCTCACCAGGTGGGCGTCGAGGTAGAGCTGAATGAGCTGTGCGTTGTCGTAGAGCATCTTTTCGAAGTGCGGCACGAGCCACTCGGCATCCACGGAGTAGCGTGCGAATCCGCCGCCGATATGATCGTAGATGCCGCCAGCGGCCATCTCGTCACAGGTGTGCAGGACCATCTTGATTCCCTCCTGATCATCCTGTTTCACCGCCTGGGCCAAGAGGAAACGCGGCAATGCCGGACGGGGGAACTTCGGTCGTTGGCTGAAGCCGCCGAACCGCGGTTCATACATCGCCTTGAAGCGCGTGAGCGCGTTGGTGAGCATGCTATCCGACAGCACGAGCCCTTCGACCTTCGAGGAGACGGATTGTTTTTCGATCGCCGCGAACTGTTCACCGGCATTCTTGATCAGTTTCCCGCGCTCGGTCTCGTCGTTCCACAGGCGGGTGATCAGTTCCAGGTAATCCATGAAGCTGCGCTTGCCGTACTTCGCTACGGGCGGGAAATACGTTCCGCCGAAGAACGGCTTCAGCTCCGGCGTCAGGAACACGTTCAACGGCCAGCCACCACCGCCGGTGGTCAGCTGCACAAAGGTCATGTAGATCTTGTCGACGTCCGGCCGTTCCTCCCGGTCGACCTTGATGTTCACGAAGTGCTCATTGAGAAAGGCGGCGATCTCCTCGCTTTCAAAGGACTCACGTTCCATCACGTGACACCAATGACAGGTGGAATAGCCGATCGAGAGCAGGATCGGTTTACCTTCCTCGCGCGCCTTGGCAAAGGCCTCTTCGCCCCATGGATACCAGTCCACGGGATTGTGCATGTGCTGCCGCAGATAGGGGGACTTCTCCTTGGCCAGGCGATTGGTGTGCTTGTGCTTCTTCTCCGGTTTTGCCTCAGCGGCGGGTGCGTTGGTGTCGGATGCGGCTTCGGATTTCTTCACGGGAGTGGCGGAAGTATTGGGAGCCTCGCCGGGTTGGCAGCCCAGCAGGCCGGCGGCGAGCAATGCACCCAGCGGGCGCTTGAGGTTGAGGAAACGGGGCGACATTGCCCGAAACCATAGTGCCCACGGACATTACGGCAAGCCGCATTCCCGGATGCGCACGGTTCAATCCGTCTTGCCGGAAGGGCGATAGACGCCGTCTGCAATGTGTGCTCCCACGAATGCGCCGGCACAAGGCGACAGCACATAGACGGTCAGCCAACCGATTCCGTTCGCGGCAAACGGTACGCTTCCCCAACCTGCAAGACTGGAAAAGATACGCGGCGCAAGATCACGCGCCGGATTGAACCCGGCCATCGTCAGTGGCGCGAAAATGCAGATGAGCGTGGTCAGGGTGAAACCGACTGCCAACGGTGTGATTGCGCCCGGGCCGCTCTCGTTTTCCTTGTTCGTGAAGCCAAAGATCGCCAGGGCCAACAAGGCCGTGCCGAAAAACTCCGCCGCCACCGCCCGCCAATGCGGCACCTGCTTACGGATGTCTCCGGTCAATGCCTTCCCACCCGGATTGGGAAAGTATTCGCCGAACACCATCGCGCTGGCTTCGCTGCCGTGATTGCCACGTTCGATTTCATTTTGAATTTCAAACTGCTGGATCGCCCCGCCAAACAACAGATACACGAGCGCCGCCGCCGCAAACGCGCCCAGGAATTGGGCGCAGAAGTAACCCATCACACGCGACTTGGGAAAATCTCGCACCAATGCGAACGCCAGGGTGATTGCGGGGTTCAGATGCGCGCCGCTCGCGCCGGCGGTGACGAAGATGGCTGCCGAGAGCCCGAGCCCCCACACAATCGCCACCTGGAACAAACCCACGGGTACATCGAGCGCCACCGCCGTTGCGACACTTCCGCAACCGAAGAAGACCAACAGAAAGGTCCCAACCAATTCACCTGAAAACCAACGGGGCACGATTCAATTCTCCAGACTTTTTTTAACCTCGGCCATGAGCCAGAACATCTGGCTGCCGATTTCGCGCAGCCGTTCATCGTAGGTCGCGCTTTCCTCCGGCGTGTCGTCCGCGACCTTGGGATCAACGAATGGCAGCGACACCCGATCGTCAGCACCCGCCACCACCGGGCAGTTTTCATCTGCGTGCGTGCAGGTCATGACGGCGACGTATCCCGTCGTCGGATTGCCGTCCTGATCGTAGACCTTGGACCACAACTCCAACGGTTCGCCCTGATCCGCTATGGAAATCGAATAGACCGGATTCTCGCTGTTGCCGGATGCGGTTACCGCAAAGCCAGCCCGTTCGAAGGCGGCCACCGTGCGAGGATTGCAAGCCGTTGCCTCGGTGCCACCGGAAAAGCAATGGATGCCATCCAATTCCTGATAGACCGCCGCCATCTGCGCGGTAATCTGGGACAGATGACTCCGCCGCGAATTGTGGGTGCAGATGAACGTGAGTGCAGCCTCGCCACTTTCCCGCAGATGCCTTGCCGTGATTGCGGCCAGCCGTTCCAACGATTCCTTCCGCTCGGATGCAATGTTCGCGGCGGCGTCACCAAGCTTCGCGGCCAAGGCACGAATGCCGGGTGCAAGGCGGATTGAATTCACATTGTCACTCATGTCGCTTCAGCAGCAGTCGGTCTTGGATCGACGCCTCTTCGAATCCCGTACGACAATTGTCGGACAGGTTTCTTTGCCGTTCGCCAATCTCCTCATCAATGCCCGATGACGTCTTTCGTCCTCACGAAACACGGGCATCTCCCGCTGACAGTCCTGCAGACATTTCAGGTTTTCCTCGAGCAGCCGATGCGGCTTGCCCGGCAGTGCATAGATGGTCCAGTTGTTGTCGCGAGTGGATTTCAACAGTCCATGCTTCTTCAAATAACCCAGATGTTTGGACATCTTGACCTGCGGCTCTTCCATGATTTCCTGCAGATGGCACACGCACAGCGGGCCCTCCCGCAACAGATTCAGGATCCGCAATCGCGTCACATCGCACAGGCACTTGTATACCGCAACCACATCCATGTGCCGGAATATTCCTTATTTGGAATATTCTGAAAAGCGGATTCGCAACCGATCCGCGAATGTCTTTGAAACTCAACCCGGTTTTTCACCACACTGGGTGACCGCACCATTCAATGCCGAATCCAAGTTCCAATTCCGACCGCGGGAAGCGCTTGCAAGCCACACTGCTTGTTACACTTGCAACCATGCTCTTTCTCTGGTTCGTGGGTGACAGGGAGGAACTTCCACCCATGGTTTCGGTAAAGAAGCCCGGCAACGGCCGAACTACGACCAACTTGACAGCTGCCGTTCCGCCCGAGACCCATGTCCGGGACGCGCCGGCCCGCATTCTCGATCGTTCGCACCGCTTTCAATTTGCCCGTGAGAATGTGCTCGGCACTTCCTTTGACCTGACGGTGATCGCAGACAATCAACAACAGGCCAAGGCTGTCGAAGCACGTATCCTCCGTGAAATCGAAAAGCGCGAACGCATCATCAGCACCTATGGAAAGGACAGCGAGATCGCGCGCATCAACGCCGCCGCCTTCGAGCCGGACAAACGTATCGACCTCAGTCTGAGTCTCTGGCTGCTGCTGGAGGAAAGTGCCTATGTCGCCAAACGATCCGGTGGCGCCTTCAATGTCTTCACCGGTGACGCAAGCGGACTTTGGCGTAGGGCCGCAAGTACAGGTCAACCTCCCACAGCAACGGATCTGAACCGGGCCGCACAAGACTCGCGTAAGGGTTTTCGACTTTCCGGCCGGAAGGGTGACAAGTGGGTGGAACGACTCGCGCCGGGGACGTTTGACTTCGACGCGATCGGCAAGGGATACGTGATCGACAAATGCGTGCGGGAGGCGATCGAGGATTTCCCCTCGCTGCGCGGTCTGCGGTTGGACATTGGCGGAGAGATCAAGGTCTGGGGACAAGCCGACTACGCGCGAAACTATTCCTGGCGCATCGGGATCGCGGATCCGCGTCAACCCGCCGACAACGCTGGACCGATGGCCGAACTGGAAGTCCGCAACCTTGCGGTCGCCACCAGCGGCAGCTACGGGCGCTCATTGTCAGTCGCCGGAACGAATGTGAATCACATCATCGATCCCCGCACGGCCAGGCCGGTGGACCATGTGATCTCCGCCACCGTCGTCGCGCCATCGGCCCAGCGCGCCGATGCGCTGGCCACCGCGCTGAGCGTAATGAAACCCGAGGAGGGTGTGGCAATGATCGAGGGGATGTCCGACGCCGCCTGCCTGATCGTGACCGCGGAGGGCACGGAACTGCGCAGTTCTTCATTCGCCTCGATGGAAACGAGACAGGAATCCATGCCGGCGTCCGCCTGGCCGAACGGACACGTGGTGAACATTGATTTCAAACTGGTTCGTTCGGAAACCCGGGCACCGTTTCATCGGCATTACGTCGGTGCCTGGGTGGCGGACGAAACCGGCCGTCGGATCCGGATTCTGGCGCTGTGGGCAAAGGCGGCGGACATCGGTTATGTGCGGGATCTGAACGTGTTCTGGCGGGATGCCTGGGTGTTGGCCGGTCAAGGCAGCGAGACGCGACCTCTGCTCGGTTTCTCTCGCGCGACCCGCGCTCCCGGCGCCTACACCCTGACTTGGGACGGAACAGATGATTCCGGACAACCAGTTCCTCAAGGCACCTACACGATCCATCTCGACGTGAATCGCGAAAAGGGACCGCCAAGCCAGAAGGAGCGTCATACCCACGCGACCCTGACATTGGAATGCGGCGCGAGGACCGCCTCCGTCAATGCGCCCGACCAGCCTGAATTGAAGGATGTCCGAGCCGTGTATGGACCGTTGGGAGGAGGAAAGCCATGAGCACGGACGCGAGCAGCGATGAATCCATCCTCACGCGGAAGTGGGTGCGCGTGCTGCACATCTACATCAGCCTTTACTCGCTGTTACTGATGCTCTTCTTCGGCGTCACCGGTTTCATGATGAATCATCCTGACTGGTTCGGCTTCGGTGAAATCCATACGACCAATCGGGAACTGTCCGTTCCAACCGAGCTCTGCAAAAACGGTGATCGGCTGGCCATCGTGGAGCATTTGCGGGCGGAGGAAAAGATTCACGGTCAGGTTCAGGCCTGCGATGTCGAAGAGCAGTCCATCTCCGTAAGTTTCGCCCGTGCCGGACGGAGAACGGACATCACCATCAATCGACAGACCGGGAAAGGAACCGTCACTGCAGAGGCCAAGTCGTTGCCCGCGATTCTGTCCGCCGTGCATGCCGGTGAACACACCGGACGTTTCGGCCGCCGCGTGATTGATGTCGCGGCCGTGTTCCTGATCCTCACTTCGGTGACGGGCCTGGCCCTCTGGTGCACGCTATCCATCCGGCGGGAGACGGGAATCATGTGGCTGATAGCGAGCGGCATCGTTCTCGCCCTGATCACCCTGAAGCTGATCTGGTAGGCCTCCTCACGCTCGTACGTCCATCACTTGGAATTGCCGTCCGCGTCGAGAGTTTGCCCCGGTTTGGGATTCTGGCCACCCAGGTTGAACATCATCGGTTTGCGGACGTTGATATTCTTGACCGGGCACAACTCGGTCACGCCACTGACAGGAAACTGATAGGAATTCTCGTCGGCGTAGAGCATCACTGCCACCCCGATCTGACGCAGGTTGTTCATGCACTTCGTCTCCTTGCCACGATGCAGGGCGCCGGAAAACGCGGTCAACAGCAGACCGGCCAGCACGGCGATGATGCCGATGACCACCAGCAGTTCGATCAGCGTGAATCCTTGAGGACGTTGGGGTAAACAGTAGGCGCGCATGACGGGTCTAATTCGGTATTGATGGGTAAGCCAGCTTCCCAGTTCCGATAGCCGGAACAATACGTAAATGCACGTAGCCCGTCCAAGGCGGCGGATTGCGGCCCGATCAGGCCCAGTTGCGGTAGTCGATGTTGGGGAAGAGGTTGTCCCGCCATTCGAGATTCGCCAGCCATTGCTCATCGATGCGCATGGTGGTCAGCATTTCGTGCAGGGCGATGAAATTGAGGAGGTGCTGTTTCACGCGGCGCTTGGCGTAATCGGGGCTCGTGCCGGTGCGCATGATGAACGGCCAGTCGCTGGACTGGGCCAGCAGCAGCTCGCGGGCGGCCTGGTTCAAGGTCCGATGCTGCAGATCGCCCGGATGCGGGTTGTCCTTGGCAAGCTGAGTCATCCGTTCCTCGGCGACACCCAGGTGCACGTAGATCCATTCATTGGTCTCATTCAGCCAGAGTTTGAAATATCCTTCCTCGCCCCAACTGGACGAACTCGGTGTGACGACCTGGTTGGTCGGCTGTTGCTGGAGATAATCAGCCGGGGTAATCATCTCGATTTCGTCCTGATCGTAATACAGCTTGCGGACGAGCAGGTTCAGGAAGACCGGACCTTCATACCACCAGTGACCGAAGAGTTCCGCGTCGTAGGGAGAAAGGACGATCGGCGGTCGATCCATCAGGCCGCTGAGATGGCGGATCTGTTCGCGACGGGCGTTGAGGAAATGGTTGGCGTGCTCATCGGCGGCCTGTCCGGCGGCCATCACATCGTAGGCCTGCTTCTCGCCCGTGGGACCGGTGATGCGGTGATACTTGATACCGGTCATGCCCCGCACATCCGGTGAGGGGAGATGCGGTTTGACGTAGTCGAAATCCAGATCGAAACCGATGTCGCGATAGAAGTCCCGGTAACGCGGATCACCCGGATAACCCTGGTCACGGCTCCAGACCTGCCTGGCAGAATCGAGATCGCGTGCGAAGGCAGCAACGCCGTTTGGTGTGTAGACCGGAGCGAACACCCCGTAGCGCGGCCTGGGACGCGCGGTCAACAGGCCGTGTGTATCCATCATGAACCACCGGATGTTGGCCTCCTGCAGCGTTTCCTCCACGCCGTCGATGTAGGCACATTCCGGCAGCCAGATGCCGCGTGGATCGCAACCGAACATCTCCTGGTAATGATCGCGCGCGGTCAGAATCTGGGCCCTCACCGATTCGCGCGTCGCGGCCAAGGGAAGCAAAGCATGCGTGGCAGCACAGGTGATGATCTCGAGCCGACCTTTCTCCTGAAATTTTCGGAAGGCTCCCGCCAGGTTGCGGCCATAGGCGTAATAGGTCTCCCGCAGTCCGCAGAGTTTCCAGTGATAATGCCAGGCGAGTTCGCGATACGAACGATCCCAGTGGGTGCGATGGATCTCCTTTTCGGCGAGGCTGATGATGCCGTCGAGGTACCGGTTGTAGCGATCCTGCAGCAATGGATCCGTCAGCATCGCGCAGAGCGTCGGCGACATGGTCATCGTCAGCCGCGTCTTCATGCCGTCCTGCAGCCAGCCGTCCATTTCCTTGACCAGCGGGAGGTAGCATTCGGTGATCGCTTCGAAGAGCCAACTCTCCTCCAGAAACCGGTCGTGCTCCGGATGCCGGACGTAGGGCAGATGCGCGTGGAGGACGATGGAGAGGTATCCTTTCACCGCGGCGAGTCAAAATGAATTCGGCAATGCGAGGAAGCAAAAAGGGGCGGTCTCCATGACGGATGGCGTTGCAGCCGTAGCTCAGGCGGCCCGCCTGAGAGCACACCGACGGGCCGCCGGTGATATGGACGCGGCCCCGCCAATTCCCGGACAAATCGCTCAAGGATACCCGCCAATGGCCATCCGCTGGGCAGTCACACTTACGATCACGTTCGCGTCACCGCCAAGCTCCTCGAGGAAATCCAGTTTCGATTTCAACGTGCGCCCTGGCTGATTCGTGGTCGCGAACCGAAGGAGGTCATTCGCGAGAACGTCCGGCTCTGCACGTTGGCGATGAAGAAGCGCCTCGGCATTGACCCCGTCGGTTTTCGCACACCAGGCGGATTCCGTGATGGTCTGAACGATCGAACGGACCTGCAGCAAATGATACTCGACTGCGGATTCAAGTGGATCAGCAGCAAATACGCGCGCCATCTAAACAGCCGCAAACCTGACGCCAAGATCTACGACAGCATCGTCACCGCCCAAGCCGCCTCACAACCCTACGCCTATCCGACTGGCCTGGTCGAAATCCCGATGAGCCCCATCAGCGACATCGGCGCCTTCCGCGGCGGTCGGTGGCAATTGAAATGGTTCCTCGAAGCCGTCCGCCTCGCCGTCGAATGGGCGATTGAGCACCGCGCCGTATTCGACTTCATCGCCCACCCTTCCTGCCTCGGCGTCGTCGACCCCGAGTTCAAGACCATCGACCTAATCTGCAGGCTGGTGAACGAAGCGGGCGGCCGCGCCGAGCTGACAGATCTGGAGCGCGTCTATCGGCGGTTCACTGCGACAAAGTGAGCCGCCATTGCCAGACCTTGCCGTCTTCGATGTGATCGAATTTCTTTTCGAATTCGAAACCGTTCTTCTTGAGCACGGCGGTTGAGGCGTTTTCCTCCGGGAGCGTTTGCGCGATGATCGCGACGGCGGGATCGGCCTCACGTGCAATGCGGATCAATTCACAGGTCATCGCGGTGGCATGTCCTTTCCCTTCGCTGCCGGGGAACGTGAAGTAGGCGATCTCGACCTCACCGTCGAATGGTGGCGCCTTGAACGCGCAGGTGCCCACACATTCGCCGTTTGCGAACGCCAGATAGCCGATCCAAGGAGGTTCGTAGCCGGTATCGGCGTAGACCGCGCAGGATTGTTTGATGACCTCGGATGCAATGACCGGAATGCTGCCGGCCGATTCATCCACGCTTCCGGGTGGTTCAATGGGAATCAAATTCATATGTCGCGTTCAACCGGCTCGGGTTGGAGGGCATCGCTCCGATGCTTGGTGACAAGTGTAGCGGAATTTGCAGAGAATTCCGACGTTGGTGACCGGACAATTCGGAAGATTTCGCATCTTCCGCTACGACTTGACGGACACGAGTCAGGTCTCATGTACATCGCCGCGTTCTACGAAGTCTTGCGAAACCATTCGCACATGACGCGCAGCCCGATCCAGTAGAACTGCTGTCCGCGGATGCGCTCGACATGCAGGTGCCAGAGGCTGGGTTGCATAAACGGTTCCATTTCCTCACGCATCACCGGATCCATGCTTCGCAGGTAACCGTCGTTGTGCATCCTGATCACAACGCTGTCAGAGTCTTCAGCCACAAGGTCATAACGATTCCGGGTGGTTTCACCATCCAGGGTGACGAAGCAAAACTTCGGGGTGTAACGAAGTTCAACCTTGCCGAACAACGCGCCGACTTTTCGTTTCTTCGTGGGCGAAAAGTCCGCATAAGCCCGCCAAGTGGCCAGCGTGCGTCTCTTGTCCGAGCGCCACGTACCGAGCAACCGTTTCTGAATCGGGCTCATTGGGCATGCCCGGGGAATTATTCCCCGGGGCGCACTTCCTTCTTCCACGCTGCGGGTTTCTCGGAAATGTCACTGTCGTCTTCATAGTGTTTCTGCAAGACGACGAGCTGTTTCTTCAGGCGGGTGGTGATCTTGGCGTGCTGCGGCTTGCCGTAGAGGTTGGTCAGTTCGTCGGGATCATTCTTCAGATCATAGAGTTCCCACTCGTTACCGAACTGGTAGAAGTGCATGAGCTTGTAGCGGCTCGTGCGGATGCCGTAATGGCGGGGGACCATGTGGACGCTAGGATACTCGTAGTAGTGGTAGTAGATGCTCTTGCGCCAGTTCTTCGGGCTTTCACCCTTGAGCAGCGGAACGAGTGACAAGCCCTGCATGTCGCCGGGAATCGGGGCGCCGGCGATTTCCAGGAAAGTCTCGGCATAGTCGAGGTTCTGGATGAGATGCTTGGAGTTGTACGAGCCCGGTTTGGTGACGCCGGGCCAGCTGGCGATGAAGGGCATCTTCAGGGATTCCTCATACATCCAACGCTTGTCGTACCAACCGTGGTCGCCGATGTAGAACCCTTGGTCGGAGCTGTAGATGACGACGGTGTTGTCGTCCAGGTTGAGATGGCGAAGGGTGGCACGGAGACGACCGACGCTCTCGTCCACGCCTTTCACACAACGTAGGTAGTTCTTGGCATAGCGCTGGAATTTCCAACGAACCAGATCCTTGCCCTTCAGGTTGGCCTTGTGAAAGGCGGCGTCCTTCGGCTTGTAGGCGGCATACCAGGCGTCGAGCTGTTCCTTGGTCATGCGCTGCATGTTGCGCCAAGCGGATTTGTCCTGACGCTTCTGGATGGCCTCCTGCTTGAAGTCGGGGGTGAGGTCGACGAAGAGGTCGTAGTTGAGATCCATGTGACGATCGATCTCCAGTTCCTGATGACGGGCAGGCGGAGCGTTGTCCTCCCACCTGTCAAAGAGTGTGGCCGGCTCCGGAATGTCGATGTCGTCATAGAGGTTGAGGTGGCGGGTGGCGGGCATCCAGTTGCGGTGTGGTGCCTTGTGCTGAACCATCAACATGAAGGGCTTGTCCTTCACGCGCTTGGTCTTGAGCCATTCGACGGCAAGATCGGTCACCACATCCGTGCAATGACCGTCGATGCGGCGCTTGCCGTCGGGGAAGATCATGTCGGGGTTGTAATAGAGGCCCTGGCCAGGAAGGGTAGCCCAGTCATCGAAGCCCTGGGGTTGACCTTTGAGATGGCTCTTGCCGTAGATGGCGGTCTGGTAACCGGCCTTCTGCAGCAGCTTGGGAAAGATCTGCTGGTTCCAGTCAAAGCTGTTGCCGTTGTTCATGAAACCGTTCTTGTGACTGTGCTTGCCGCTCATGATCACCGCGCGGCTCGGACCACATATGGAATTGGAACAGAAGCTCTTCTCAAAGGTGACCCCGTCCTTGGCGAGCTTGTCGATGTTGGGTGTGGGATTCACCGATTTCAGCCATCCATTGTAGGCACCAATGGCGTGCGGCGCATGGTCATCGGAAAAGACAAACAGGATGTTCGGGCGCTTGCCCTGAGCTTTTCGAACGGGCTTGGCGGCTTCGGCCGGGAAGACCAACGCGGCAGCGAATGCAATCAGAGTGAGGAATCGTGCTTTCATGAATTTCAAATGTGCGGGCGAACCTAGCAACGGTTGGACGTGAGTCCAGCGTTTTACCATTCATGTCTCAAGCCCGACCGGAGTGTGGAGATTCTGCATGTCGACTGCGGAGGAGGAGGTATACTGTCGCGCAATGTCCAAGTTTCCCGATCGCCGCAAATGGTTGCAACGTGCCACCACCGGATTGGCAGCCTCACTGATCGCGCCGGATGCTTTCGCCCATCGGGGAACAGAAGCGGCAGGACCTGTCCGTGTTGCGGCGCTTCAGTCTGTTGATCGTCCGACGGGCCTGACGATCGAACTGAATCATCCGGACGGCCATTCTCCCCGCGCCGGTTGCATCCGCATCCGCCGGCAGGGTGAATCGCACTGGCTTTCCCTGGTGCCATTGCTGAACCGCAATGAGGGGCTGTCCCGCCGTGCCCGGGAGCTCGGCTGGCACGTCTTGCGGGGTCGCGATGAATTGAAGGTGCCGAAAGGCGATTTGGAGTATGAGGTTTTTGCCGACATAAACTCGATCCTGCTGACCGGAATGATCGACACGACTCGACAACACAGACTGAGTCTGCAACCCAGGAACCTGTTTGAGCCGGAAGACATGTGGCTGGTGCCGGGAAACACCCATCTGCATCTCCGCAAAATGACGCGGGCGCAGATGGATCGGTACCTCACCGAGATTCCGCGCGCGGACGGGCTCAAGGTCTTGTTCGTCTCCTATCTTGAGCGTGCCCTGCAGACTCCGACCTACAGCAGCAACGAATATCGACGTAAGGAACTAAACGCGCGCAGTCAACCCGACTTGCAGTTCGGCAACGGCGAGGAATACCGGCACAACTTCGGGCCCGGTGGCGAGGGTTACGGCCACGTGATGTTGCTGGACATCGCCAAACGAATCCTGCCCGCAAGTGTCGGCCCGGGAATCACACTTGAAGGTGACGATGGCACGCCGTTGCAACCTGCCATTCGCGCCGCGCGCGAGGATGGAGCCACGGTCATCTGGTGCCACAACACGTTTGGCCACGAGGACATTCCCAATTGGCTCGGTGGCCACGTCGATGCGCAGAACATCTTCGATGGCGGCAACCGCAACAGCTATGCCGAGACCTATTACCGTTACCTGAACCTGGGCATGACCGTTCCGTTCTCCACCGGCACGGACTGGTTCATGTATGATTTCTCCCGCACCTATGCGCCACTCAATCCGGATGGCGACCGCAGTCCGCAGGCGTGGCTGGACCGGTTGAAGGCGGGTCATTCGACCATCACCAACGGCACCTGGCTTGACCTGAACATCAACGAGACCGAACCCGGCGACAATCTGGTGTACACGAAACCGCGCAAGGTTCCGATCAAAGCCCATGCGATCGGCCGCAATGACTTCGGCCGGTTGGAACTGGTTCGCAATGGAGTCGTCGTGGCCGGCGCCGATTCCGAGCGCAAGGGAGATCACTTCGAGGCCGCGTTCAAGCTGGAACACGATTTGAAGGAGCCGGAATGGTGGGCCTTGCGCATTGCCCATCCGAACGCCGGGCGCAACGAGCTCAATCAACCGCTCTTCGCGCACACCAGTCCGATCTACATCGACTACCAGGACAGACGCGTTTTCGACGCCCGGACCGCGCAGTCGCTCGTCGATGAAATGGAGCAGAGCAAGAAACACATCCGGCGCTTCGGCAAGTTCGCCGATGATACAGGACAACAGCGAGTCCTGCGCATCTACGACGGCGCGATCGAGACCCTGCGCAAGCGCATCGAAGAGGAAGGGAAATCAAAGTGAGACTATTGATTCTGATCGGTCTGCTGCACGCTGCCGGAATGTGCCGGGCACAGGATGACAGCACCCGTTTGCAGGTGTCCGTGCTCAACGAGAACGGCGAGCCGACCGCCGCACGCGCCTGGGTGGAGGCCAACAATCGACGCCTTTTCACGCCATCGGATACCAAAAGCGCAACCGTCTACTCACGCGATGAGAGTTTCAGCTTCGACGGTTCATTCATCATCAATGTGCCGGCCGTGACCGCAGTTCTCCATGTGGAGAAGGGCAAGGAATACCTGCCGGTGGACCTGCAGCTGAACCTGAAATCGAACGAAGACACCACGCGGACCGTTCAGCTCAAACGCTGGATCGACATGCCCTCAAAGGGTTGGTACTCGGCGGACCTGCACGTTCATCTCGGACACAACGATACGCGGGTTTTGAAGCAACTCGCATTGGCGGATGATGTGCATCTGATTCCAGCCTTCACCTACTGGTTGCGTGGACGAGGAGTCTGGTTTGCTGAATGGCCGGACAAAGAGACGACCCTTCCCCTCCGCATCGACGATCGTCACATCATCACGCGGAACAACCTGGAGATCGAACGCATCAACCGCCAATCCGAGCCAGGCGGAACGGTCGGCGCCACCTTTCTGTACAATCTCAACCAGCCGGTTTCCGCATCCGAGCATGGCGAACACTTTCCCACGGACACCGATCTTTGCCGAGGCGCACTGAAACATTCGCCGGACGTCGTTTTCGACAGTGACAAACCGTCCTGGGCCGAATCGGTGGTTGGGGCTGCATTGGGTACGCTGCACACGATGCAGGTCTGTCACAACCACTATTCGCGCCGCAAGACGCTCGACGGCGGTTGGGGAATGATCGGACCGCTGGCGCCGGATGAATCCAACCTGGCGGCAAAGGACGGTTTGTTCCATCGTACGGACAAACTCTACCACCGTTTTCTGAACTGTGGTTTCCGCCTCGGTGTGTCCGGTGGTTCCGCCATCGGCGTGATGCCCATGCCCACCGGTTGGCATCGCGTCTATGCCAGGGTGGAAGGTGAATTCACGGCGGAAAAGATGTGGCGTGCAATCAAGTCCGGGCGCTCCTTCGCCACAACCGGGCCGATGCTTTTTATGAAAGTCGGGGATCAGGAAGTCGGCGCCACCATCGACCGCGCGTCCGCTATCACGGAGCCTTTGAACGTATCGACCAAGGTGAAGTCGATGGATGCATTGGAAGCGGTGGAGATCATTCACAATGGCAAGGTGCTGAAGCGGGTCGACATGCGGAACCAATCCCTGCTGATCAACCACACGCTGGGAGCGCAACTTCTCCCCCAACGAAGCGGATGGATTGCTTCCCGCGCTTTGTATCGTGCACCGAACGGACGGCTGCGACAGGCACACGCCAGTCCCGTCTATGTCACCATTGACGGCAAACCGGTCGCCTTTGCCGAGGATGCCCGCTACATGCTCAGGTGGCTGGACGTGCTGGAGAAGATCGCCCGCTCCGATTCCAACCGTTTCCCGGATCCGAAATCCCGGGACCAAGTGTTGCGGACTTATGCCGAGGCTGGGAAGAAACACGAGGAGATCATCCGGTCCGCTGTTGGTATTTGGGGCGATTGACCGGCAGGTCCGACGCGCCTATTCTGCGGAGGACGTCAAGAGAGACGCCGGGAGCAAGAACCAATACGGGGCGGAGGTGTCGGGAGCTGCCTGTGCCCTCGCAAAAACCGCGATGAATTCATTCAGAGGAGCGCTTTGCCTCGTCGTCATGCTCATGGTGATGGCCAGCGACAGCCGCGGCAATCCGGACATTCATGTGTCGTTCAACCACATCGTGATCGGCAACAACGATCTGAGTCCCACCTTTTCAGATGGCACGCACGTCGGCACGCAAACCGTCGGTTTCACCCCGATCACCCGGACATTCATCATTCGCAACCTGGGCACGACCAATCTCACTCTGAATGCGCCGGTGTTCTCCGGAAATGGTGCCGGGGATTTTTCCGATGAATTTGGCGGCGGGCGTCCCCTGGATTTGACCCGCATCGAAATCCAGTGGCGTACCAATCTATATGACCAGGCGGCCACCGCGTGGGAAACCCTGGATACCGGATTCTTCGACACCAATGGCGTGATCCGCTACGACCACCGCATTGGTCCCTCGCTGCAGGGGCTGCGCCGCTTCTATCGCGTCATCGAGCGCTAGCACCGGGATCAACCTCGAGGAATCGCGGTCGAATATCGAACGGTGCCACCCGTTCTTCACGTGGCAGGTCACCCCGTGGCCAGGCCGACGCCTTCAGCCGGATACTTCGACCGGGTCGAATTCCTTCCAGCAATTCGGGCACGTATATCTCCAACCGCACCCCGCCGCTGCCGGGCCCGGGTTTGGCAACCCGGATGATTTCATCCAGACGAAACGGCTTCGCATCACTGCCCTGATCGTGGGACCGGAGATTGGGCTCGACGACAATGAGGCGGCCGTAGGTCTTCAGTCTGAAATCGGCCAGCGTCGTCTTGTCGAGACCGGCATAGCAGTGGACGGTGACATTGCCCGCGCCTTTCTCCATATGCTCGACGGATTCGATGAGAGCCGGCACTCCGTGATCGCGTTGGAACTGGTGGTGGCTCGCCCGTTGTCGCCGGGTGGTGTGCGCCCGGCTTTCCTTGTCGATCCATATGTCGGTGAGTCGACCGGGACCGTAGATGGTCGCCCAAGTCAGGTTGAAGAGGATGGACTGCCCCGGTTTCAGATCTTCCGGCCTTCCCGAACCGCCAAGCTTCCAGACACGGGTGGCGGCGGTGATGTCGAAAGTCTGCCTACCATTGAGACCTTCACCCTCGTTCGAGCGTTCCGCGACGAGTTCCTGCTTGTCGGTATCAATAGACAGGATCTTCCAGGTTGCGTCTTGCCGTTGGTAGAAGCTGAAGTCGTCCTCGAACAAAAGGACGTGGCTGTATTGCGAATCCGGCGAGTAGGCGTTGGGTTCATTCTTCACCTGCGCCTCATAGTTGGTCTTGCGCAGTGACATGCGGTAGCCGCCCTTGGGTCCGATATGGAGGCGGCCGTGGAGGTGTGTGCCGATCGGAACGTCACGCAAAGTCGCGGGCGCTCCGCGAAAGATGATCGAACCGTATGGCAGCATCGTGAAGTGATGTGGCAGATCCCAATGATACTTGTTGTGGTCGTCACTGCGATCGGGACGAAGGATTCCCATGCGGTTGACATGATCGACCATCGTCAATTCACCGGGGAGATACTTGTGGGTGTCCGGCGTCGGAAACTGATCGAGCCGGGCCTGATACGGCTCGGATGCAAAAGTGGTGAGCGCGATAAACAGTAGCGGAATCTGCAAAAGATTCCGAAAGCGGTGGTCGGAAGATTTCGCATCTTCCGCTACGGAGCAATTGAGAATCATCCGGTGACTTCGGAAAGGGGTTTGAGGCTGTCGGAGAAGGCCCCGGTCTCCACGTCCATGCGCTGCGCCATGGTGAGCAACAGGTTGCTCAGGCGGGCATTGCTGTTCAATGGACGCGAGCAGATGCGGTAGTGACCTTGGGCATCGCTCAGGTCGTAGCCATCGAAGTGGCCGATGTTGAAATCGATGTGTTGACCGTGTTTGAGGCCGAGCTTCCTTCCGCCGGCGAGGACGGTGGGAACGTTGGCGTTGCCGTGACTGTGACCGTAAGCCATGCCACTGCCATAGAGGAGCTGGGTCGTGTCGAGCAGGCTGCCGCCGTCATCCTGGACTTGCTGCAAACGGTCCAGGAGATAGGCGAACTGTTCGAAGTTGAACGCGTCGCTTTCGGTCAGCCGACGAAGCTGCTCCGGATCGCCGTTGTGGTGTGAAAGGGAGTGACGGGTCTGGTTCAAATTGATCTCCGGAATCGGCAGCCCCTTGCCTTCGTCACCGCTGCTGAAGGTGATCACCCGGGTCATGTCGGTCTGGAAGGCGAGGACCATCAGGTCGTACATCGTGCGGAAGTACCGCCCGACCTGTTGTTGCGAGACGTCCTTGTTGCAGCGGGCCACGTCCTTCGTCGCGATCTTGGGACGAGGGACATCCAGCCAGGCATCGGCGCGTTCGGTGCGGATCTCAACTTCGCGGACGGACGTGAGATACTGATCGAGTCGCGTACGATCTTCGCTGCCGATATCGCGGTTCAGCTTGCGGGCTTCATCCAAGACCACATCGAGAACACTCCCGGTGCGCTGCAGTTCGCGGCGTTCCTTCGCGATGCCACCCGTGGGTGCGGTGAAGAGGCGGTTGAAGATGTCGGTGGGTTTGCGCGCGGCCGGCAGACTGATACCGTCGGCATTGTAGGCGAGCGAGCGCCCGGTGTTGCTGATCTCCAGCGAGGCAAAACGGGTGTAAGGCGCCGTCTTCTGGGCGATCAGCTGATCGACGGAAATGGTGTTGCGAGCAGTGGGACCGGCTTGCGCACCGGTGAGCCAGACGGCCTGGCAGCCGTGGTGAAATCCGATGGCGCGTGGATGATGGAGACCGCTGATCGGCGTGATGACTTCGCGATGGCGTTCCAACGGCTGAAGGCACTTGCTGAAACGGTAGCCTTTACCGGTGTGCAAAATCTGATAGTCGAGCGTGTTGACGCCGTTGGGCAGATAAATGAACACGCTGCGCTTCGGCCTGGGAGCATTCGCCGCCGGATTGGCCCGCAGCGGCCGCATGCAGTCCAACATCGGCAGCGCAATCGCGGCGCCGACACCGCGCAGGAAGTGTCGGCGAGGCAGCAGCCATTTTTGGGACTGGGCGTTCATGATGATTTCCGGACTGGGACAGGATGATTGGAACAAAAAGATTCCGTTTTCTGAGGAATCCATTCGCCGAGGGCATCCTCGATCGCCTCAGTACCAAGTCTTCCAAGTAGAACAATCATCTTATCCTAATCATCCTGTCAAAAACGACCTGCAATCGCCTTACACGCCCGCGGTCGCAATCGCCTTTCGGATTGCGTCTGCAGTTGCTTTGGCTGCGGGACCGTCGTCAAGTTTGCGGAGCGGCAGGTTGAATGGTTCGGCGCGAACCGGGCCGTCATAGCCGATCTCGGCCAGAGCCTTCAGGAAGGAAGCGATACCGATGACTCCGGTGGCGGCGGGGAGTTCGCGCTGATTGTCGATCTGTTCCTTGAGCGTACGACCCTTGGGCGCGTCATTGAGATCGCAGGCGACGACGTCCTTGTTCTTGAGCGTGAGCAGGTCCTTCGCTGTTTCCCCGGCGGTGAACCAGTGCCAGCTGTCGAGAACGAAGCCCAGGGTCGGCTGATTGACCTCGGCGATGAGTTCCTTCGTTTCCGCCATGCTGTGGATGAAGGGATGCGGATCACCGGTCCAGTTTCTCCAGGTGCCGACATATTCCAGGCCGAAGCGCAGTCCGTGATCGGCCAGAACCTTGGTCACTTCGCGCAGACGATTGGCGTGTTGTTTGAAGTTGGCCAGATAGGTCAGGGATTTGTGAGAAGGACGCAGCCAGGTGCCCACGCGGGTAATACCGGCATCACGCAACGCGGCGGCCTGCTTGGGCAGGTCCTTCATGCCGCCATCAAACTTCTCCTGGCTCTGACGAAAATCCACCGGAAGTCCCGCGGCGCCCCAACGGAGTTTCTTCGCCTTCATCAGCGCGAGATACTCGCGGCGTTGGCCCGCGCTCAGCCGGAGCAGCGTACCGGGATTGGGCTGGATCGATTCGAAGCCGTGCTGGGCGGCAAGTTCGATGAGACCGACCCCGCGCGCATTGACGCCGATGGCACCCGGCGTGAGATCGATGGTGAACTTGCGCTTGTGATGTGCGGCCCGGGCGAACGGGGCACTGGCGGCGAACAACGAGGTGATGGTGATGAAGGTACGGCGATTCATTTCAGTTCCTTTATCTTGAGGTTGCGGAATTCAACATGCAGATCAGCGCTTCCGTGCAATTGAAGTCCGAAGTGACCGGATGGACTGCCCTTGTCATTGGTAAGTCTGGTGGAAACGACTCCGTTGATCTTGACGGTGAGATTGCCATCGATGGCACTGAGTTCGAGGTCGGTCCATTCGCCTGGTCTGTATTTGCGCTGCTTGATGACTTCCGGCGTCGGTTTGTGAACCCAGCCGCGTCCCAGGGTTTCGTAGAGCCCGCCCGTTTCCTGGGTGGTGTCCACCTCGACCTGAAAGCCTCTGACGCTCACGGCGTGGTTCACGCGCTGCACCCGGAAGTAGAAACCGCTGTCGCCTTGAACCGCCCGGAACTGCGCTTTCACCACGAAGTTGGTGTATTGCCGGTCGCTGAGAAGAATTCCGTGACGTTTCTCCGACCGCGGACTGGTGCCGACGATGACGCCGTCGCGCACCTCCCATTTGCCGCCCGGAGTCGGCGTCCAGCCATTGAGGGTCTTGCCGTCGAACAAAGGCGTGAACTTGCCGTCACCCGCGACGGCGCAGTGCATGAGGGCAAACAGGATGATCAGGATGTGTTTCATGTCTTATCTTTTGCGAAAGAGTTCTGATGTGACGAAGGCTTCGACAGTCGCCTTCAGTCGGTGGTCATCCGATCGCGTGGTCGCGACAATATCTCGGATCGCCTCGCGATCGTCGATGGTCATTGCGCGTCGCAAGGCATAAGTGGCGAGCTTCTCCGTAAGCGCCTCGGCGAAACGATCAAGGTCATCGGTCAGAAGTCGCTTGAATTCCTCGGGACCCGCGAACGCGCGCCCGTCGGGCAGTTGTCCGGCGGCATTGACCGGTGGATTCTTTCCGCGGCCCTTGGGAACGATTTCCTCGGTGCGCCATTGGCCGACGGCATCGTAGTTGTCGAAGGCAAATCCCAACGGATCGATGTTCTTGTGACAGGCGGCACAATTCGGATTGGTGTTGTGGGCCTCGAGCTTCATCCGAATCGTCGCCTTGGGTTCATTAATCGGATTCGGCTCGATGGGATCGACATTCGGCGGCGGTGGATTCGGAGTCTTGCCCAGTATGGCTTCCGACAACCACACACCGCGATGCACCGGACGATGGCGCGTACCGTCGGACGTGAGGGAAAGCACGGAGGCGTGGGTGAGAATCCCGCCGCGATGATGGCCAGCCTCGAGAGCCATCCGTTGAAAGCCCGCCTTGGGCAATGACGGCATCCGGTAATGCCACGCCAAGCGCGGATTGAGCATGGTCCAGTCGGAATCGAGGAATTCGCGAATCGACAGGTTCTGATCAAACACCTCGGCGAAGAAATGCGTCGTCTCCAATGCCATGCTCTGTTCCAACCAGAGATCGTAGTCCGGATAGATCTTCGGATCCGGTGGAAACATGCCGAGCTTGCCCAGCTCCAGCCATTGGCGCGGAAAGGAATCCTTGAATCGCGCGATCCGGGAATCGTTGAGCATGCGATCGAGCTGGGCGCGAAGTTCCCGCGGTCTCTTCAATTTGCCGGCGCGGGCGGCTGCGAAAAGTTCTTCGTCCGGCATCGAACTCCACAGGAAATAAGACAGGCGGGAAGCCAGTTCGTAATCATTTAGCGTGTCCCGTTGTTCAGCTGCCGAACCTTCGGCGAGATAATAGAAATTCTTCGAAGCCAACACGCCAAGCATGCCGGTCTTGTAGGCGTCGCGGAATTCCGCACCGGCGACGGATTCTTTCTCCACGATCACCACGTAGGGGGAGATCTCTTCGTTCGTGACGGGACGGCGCCAGGCCTGTTCGGCAAATCGGGTCAGACATTCACGGGTCTGTGATTCGTCGATGGCGAAATAGGCGGCGCGACGCTTCACGCTTTCCTCATCGATGATCGGGCCCTCCCATTCGATCCAGTCGAAAATCAGGAAGGGATAAAGCGCGTTGCCTTCCTCATCAGTCATCTTGCGCTGCCATGGCGCACGCGAATGCGGATTGCCGAGCTTGGTGAAGACGTATTGGCCGGTCGGACGTCCGGAACGGCCGGCATTAGACGGACCGGGAACGGCGTTGTCGATCTTCACGGAGATCTTGCCTTCGAGATAAGTCTCAAACTCGACGATCACCGGTTCGTCCTCCGGGGCGAGAATGTCCTGTTCGAAGAGCGTGCGATCGAGTTGTTTGCAATGAAGTTTGACGTGCGGCGGGCGGCCGTCGGGTGGTTTGAGACCGCTGAGCTTCATGCGGGCGTGATAGATTCCCGGGGTCATGCGGTAGCCGATATGGGCCGGTTCCGCATGCGGCAGGACATGACCCGGCCAGAGCAGCACGCGCACCTGGTCGAGCCTCCCACGTTCACGCAACAGCTCGCGCTTCAAGCGATTAGGCCAGTCGATGTCGAGGGCGTCCTTGCGAAACTTGCGCGTGACGGGCGCCTGATCCGGATAGGCCGCATCGAGAATTGCCCGGGCCGCCTTGAGGTATTTCTCCACGTGGGACGGTGACAGGGTGAGTTGCGAACCGATTCGTTCAAAGCCGTGCCACATCGGATCTTCCGTCATCCGGCCCGGTGCCTTCGCGTCGTAATGCACGCCGAGCAGATCGTGGACGGTGTTGGAATACTCCTCCCGACTGAGGCGGTAATGCGCGACCTTGGCGCGCCGCGACATCCGCGCGCGCTGGCCTTCCTTGATCCGGTCGCCCAGCCAGCCGACGACGCGTTCGATTTCACCGGCGTCTGGGCGGGGCTTGTTTTCCGGCGGCATTTCCCCGGAGTTGATCCGGTCCATCACTTCCACCCACATCGCGACGTCCGCCCCTTTCCCAAAGTCTCGTGAAAGGGTGTCGAGACGGAAGTCGCCTTTCTGCTTCTTCGCGTCGTGACAGGAATTGCAGTGCTTGGAGAGAAACGGCTGCACCGACCGTTCGAAAGACTCCGCGGCATGGGACACGCAATTGGCGACCCAAAGCAGACCGAGAATCAGGCAGCGGAATTTCAATTACGTTGCTTTCTACTTGATTGAATCTCTACGGCTGAAGCGGAATTTTGCGAAAAATTCCGACTCCAACTCCGATCGGAAGTTTTCGCATCTTCCGCCTCAATCCAACGGAGTGAGTTAGATCGGATGGCTGCAGATTTCTTCATCCGTTTCCAAGCGGGGCTCATACCGACCGGGTGATGCCGCCATCCACCCGGATGTTCTGCCCCGTGACATACGCCGCACCGTCGGAAAGCAGGAAGGAAACGGTCTCCGCAATTTCTTCGGTCGTTCCGTATCTGCCAGCGGGAATGCGTGCCTTGAAATGTTCCCGCTCCGGCAGGCTGTCAATGAAACCGGGCAGAACGTTGTTCATGCGGATCTTGTCCGCGGCGTATTGATCGGCAAACAGCTTGGCGAATGAAGCGAGACCCGCGCGAAAAGTCGCCGAGGTGGGAAAGGTCGGGTCGGGTTCGAACGCCGCGAAGGAGGAGATGTTCACGATCGCGCCGCTACCGCGTGCCTGCAGGTGCGGGGTCACCAGCCGCGTCATGCGGATCACGTTGAGCAGATAGACCTCCATGCCCAACTGCCAGTCTTCGTCACTGATCTCCAGCAGCTTGCCTTTGGGACCATGACCCGCGCTGTTTACGACCGCGTCGATCCCGCCGAACTTCTCTACCGCCAAGTCGACAAACTTCTTGAGATCATCCGGATTCAGATTCGAACCGGTGAAACCGAATCCTCCGAGTTCCTCCGCCAGGGCTTCGCCCTTGCCCGACGATGAAAGAATCCCCACCCGGTAACCCTGGGCCGCAAGTTTCCGCGCAACCGCCGCGCCCATGCCGCTGCCCGCGGCGGTGATCAATGCAACTTTCGATGACATGCCGCGAAGGTGCGGGCTCCCGCCCGATTTGGCAATTGCGGGAGGATTCAACTTGGGCTTTCACCGTCGCGGCAGCGTCCTGGAGTGCGGTCTCGCAGACCGCTTTCTTTCGCGAGCTCCGGCTGCTGGAGAAGCCCCGCCACCCATTTGGCAGATTGAGGTCCACAAAGCTGCCTGCGAGGCAGCACTCCAGGACGCTGTCGCGTTGACGAACACCCCGAAACCGATAGGTTCGCCGCCGTGATTCCGCTGCCCAAAGTCCTGTTCACCTTGAAAGTACCGCCTGAACACCTCGCCCCCTTGTATGGCGTCGCTGAACTGCTCCTGCCCAACACGCACGAGCGAAACGTCCTTTCCCGTGACGGACTCCTCAAACACCTCGGCGATTGCGAAGCCTTCATCAGTCAGGGTGAAGTGGCCGTGAACGCTGGATTCCTCGACGCCGCGCCGCGGCTGCGGATGGTGGCCAACGCCGCGATGGGCGTGGACAATTTGGATCTCGAAGAACTGACCCGCCGCGGCATCCAGGCCACGAACACGCCCGATGCCTTTGCCATTTCCACCGCGGACCTCACCATGGGCCTGATACTTTCCGCAACGCGCCGTATCGCCGAAGGCGATCGCTTCATTCGCACCGGTGAGTGGGCAGAGCTCGGATTGCAACCGCGACGTTGGGAAGGCTCCGCAATCGCCGGGAAGACGCTGGGGGTCATCGGTTATGGGAGAATAGCAAAGCTGGTCGAGCAACGGGCGCGGGCCTTCGATCTGAACGTGATCCACACGCGCCAAACCCTGAACGATCACCCGCATTGCCGCCCCTTCAACGATCTGCTGGCGGAATCCGACCTCCTCGTCGTGCTGTGCCCCCTTACCGATTCCACCCGCCATCTGATCGATGCCAAGGCATTGGCAATGGTGAAACCCGGCGCCGTGCTCATCAACGTGGCCCGCGGCAAGGTCATGGACGAAGCCGCCGTCGTCGATTCATTGCGATCGGGCCATCTCGCCGCCGCCGGCTTCGACGTGTTCGAAGAAGAACCCGTCGTACATCCGGCCCTGTTGGAAATGGAAAATGTCGTGATGACACCCCACATCGGCGGTGCCACGGACGAGGAACGCCAACGCGGCCGCCGCGAAGCTGCCGAGGAAGTCGCGCTCTTCCTCCAAGGCAAGCCGGTACAATACCCGGTCAATTCGATCTCTTGAGCGCCGCTCCAACCCCGTAGCCGGGACGTCCACGTCACCGTTGAGGGCAAAGTCTTCACAGGATTCCCCCCTTTCCCCGGCGACTGAAAGAGTCTGTCAGACTTGCACGTGGAACGATTCGTTTTCAGAGTTCCGCCTCACCGCCGCCGAGGAAAACAACGCCACCAAGGTGATCTCCGTGGGCGTCTGGCTCGGCGCGTTGTCCCACATGTCGCCGGATCACTTTCGCGAGCATTACGACGAGTCCTCCAACGGCACCACCGCCGAGGGCGCGGAGCTCAAGATCGAATTGTCCGAAG
Organism: Verrucomicrobiales bacterium; assembly: GCA_038154405.1. Lineage (GTDB taxonomy): Bacteria > Verrucomicrobiota > Verrucomicrobiia > Limisphaerales > JAYPXF01. The sequence goes on from JAYPXF010000005.1 coordinate 68,951, forward strand.
ACATCAACGATCCCAACGCCCAGGAGATTCTGTTGCGCGACATCGAAGTGGCCGATTGAACCAGCACTCGTCGCAACGTCCGTTGGGCGTTCCGAATGTTGGACGACATCACTCCAGGAGGCTGAAGCGCGCAATCGAGTTCAAGGTCACCATCGCCCAAACTCAACTCTCGGTTTTTGCCTTCCGTCCGTGTATTTCCAACGCACCGAATTCGAATGACGGAACAAACCGAGACTACAAACGGGAATTGGTCACCTTCCTCCTGGCGGAATCATACGGCGGCCCAACAGCCGAACTATCCGGATTCAGCCGCCTTGGACAACACGGTCGACGAGCTGTCGAAGCTGCCACCACTGGTGACCAGCTGGGAGGTCGAGACCCTGAAGAGCGAACTGGCCGAAGCGTCTCGCGGCGAACGCTTCCTGCTGCAGGGCGGTGACTGCTCAGAGAGTTTCACCGACTGCGAATCCAACACCATCACCTGCAAACTGAAGATCCTCTTGCAGATGGGATTGGTGCTCGCCCAGGGTGCGCGCCGGCCGGTCATTCGGCTGGGCCGCATCGCGGGGCAATATGCCAAGCCGCGCTCGAGCGACACGGAGAATGTAAATGGTCAAACGCTGCCGACCTATCGCGGCGACATGATCAACGGTGCCTCCGCCACCCCGGAAGCGCGTATACCGGATCCGCAACGGTTGCTGCGGGCCTACGGTCGTTCCGCGCTCACCTTGAACTTCATCCGCTCACTCACCTACGGCGGTTTTGCCGACCTGCATCATCCGGAGAACTGGGACCTGGCGTTCATGACCGGTTCGCCCCGGGCAGCGGACTTCACGCGACGGGTCCACAACATCGCCGAGTCGCGCAGTTTCGTGGAGACGATCTCCGGTCAATCCATTCCGGAGATCACCCGGGTCGAATTCTTCACCAGTCACGAAGGATTGCACCTGCCTTACGAACAGGCGCAGACGCGGATCGTTCCGCGCCGCACCGGTTACTACAATTTGAGCACCCATTTCCCCTGGATCGGCGAGCGCACGCGCGAACTGGGCGGCGCGCACATCGAGTTCTTCCGTGGCATCGCCAACCCCATCGGGATCAAGCTGGGACCGAAAGTCACCGGCGAAGATGCCTTGGCCTTGTGCGACGTGCTCAATCCCGACAACGAGCCGGGACGTCTGACCTTTATCCATCGCTTCGGAGCGGAGAAAGTGGAGGAATGTCTGCCCAAGCTCGTGGAAGCGATCCGGCGTGAAGGCCGCGAAATCGTCTGGTGCTGTGATCCCATGCACGGGAACACACAAACGACGGCCGATGGCATCAAGACGCGTCACTTCGACAACATCCAGAAGGAGTTGGAAACCTCGTTCCGAGTGCTGCGCGAATGCGGTACGCATCTCGGCGGCATGCACGTCGAGCTCACCGGTGAAAACGTGACCGAATGCATCGGTGGCGCGGGTGGCCTGACTGAAGAAGGACTCGCCAAGGACTACCGCAGTTCGGTCGATCCCCGCCTCAACTACGAACAGGCCATGGAACTTTCCCTGCATCTCGCGCACCTCATGGCGGAGTCGCGGGAATGATTCGGAACGGTAGAAACGGTCTTACTCAGCAAGGGGAGAGGTAAGATTTTTCAAGCGGTGGT
>JAYPXF010000006.1:0-29129 GCA_038154405.1 Verrucomicrobiales bacterium
CCCACTCGTCCATGTCGGCATACATGCTCCTCCCTTAGAGGAGCCATGCCGCACTTTTCGGGCGGCGTTTACAGCTGATACGGCGGGTGTAAAAATGCACTTAGAGGTGGGTGAATTCAGCGTGGTCGATGCTTCGTGTAAGACGGTCGTGCATTCCGCCAACCCTCACGGAGTTTTGCCGAGAGCTTTGCCACCAATTCGACCCGAGCCTCCGCCAAGTTGATCATCTCGGCTCCATCAACGGAATGATCATACAGCTCGCGGGCAACGACCTCGCCGGATTCCCATTCCCGCCATTCGACGTAGCGATGGGTATCCGTGCGAACGGCGTAGCCCATGATGTCGCCATGGCTCTTGTGCCGATGGCCTTCGAACGAGCGGGGATACTGACTGAACGCAGCGGTCTTCCATGGACGCGCCGGATCCTGCAGCAACGGCGTCAGGCTGATGCCTTCCAACCCCTTCTGCTTCTCCAGCCCGCAGGCATCCACAAGTGTGGGAAACACATCCACAAGTTCGACAAGGGCATCCGATCGGGTTCCCGCGTTCTGCTGGCCGGGAACTGAAACGATCAGGGGCACACGGGTGGAGAGTTCGTAATTGTTCGCCTTGGTCCACAGTCCCTGTTCGCCGAGATGGAAGCCATGATCGCCCCAGAGAATGACGACGGTGTTTTCGGTCAGCCCCAGTTTGGCGAGCCGCTTCAGGAGCCGTCCGATCTGCGCATCGATATAGCTCACGCACGCGTAGTAGCCATGGCGAAGTTCCCGGATCTTCGCGAAGGGAATCCGTCCGTCGTTGGGAATGTCAGTATAGCCCTCCAGTTCCATCCAACTGCGCACCGCCAGTTCGGGTGCCCGGTCGGGATGCCGGTTCGAAGCCGGTGCCGGGATTTTACGGCCTTGGTAGAGATCCCAATACTTCTTGGGGGCACAGAAAGGCAGATGCGGCTTGCGAAATCCGACCGCCAGAAAGAATGGTTTCCCCGCCGCGTTCAATTCGTTCAATGCTCCCAATGCAGCCTCGCAGACGATGCCATCGATGTAAGCGTTGTCAGGAACTTCGGCAGACTCCGAGGCGGCGCGTTTCAACCCACTACCCTTGAGATTCGTCGCCGTCGCGTAACGAACTTTGGGATCGCGTACGTAGTCGAAAAGCGGCTCTTCCGACCAGGACACCGGGTCTTTCGAGGGTTTGCCGCTGCCGTGAAAGATTTTCCCAATCGAGCGCGTGTGGTAGCCGCTATTCTTGAAGTGCTGTGGAAGCGTGACGATCTTTGGCTTGGCCTTGCGGAATTGGGTCTTGAGATCCCATACCCTGATCGTGTCAGGACGTCGACCGGTCAGCAGCGACAGTCGTGAAGGACTGCACACGGCCAGTTGACAATAGGCGCGGGTGAAGGTCGTCCCACGATCCGCCAATGCATCGATGTTCGGACTGATGGCGGTCTTGTCGCCGTAGCACCCCAGAGTCGGACGCAGATCGTCGATGGCGATGAAGAGGACGTTGGGGGGCGAGGCGGCGGGAAATGACGAAATACCCAAACACCCAAGTAGCCAAGGAATGACGAATGACTGAAGCACGAAACGAGGAATTCCAATCCGTGTGGAGCAGCATGCCGAGCATTCGGATTTCGGCCTTCTGACTTCTTTTGGTAATTGGGTGTTTGGGTATTTCGTCATTCAAAGAAATATTGGGGATACGTCAGCGTAAGATGCTCCTTCTCAGGCTTGCCACCGCGAAAGCTCGCATCGATCTCCTTCTTCAATCGCTGCACGTTCTTGGAATTCAACATCGGATCCTTCGTATCGTGACGCCATTTGAGGAGTCGAGCCTGAAGATCTTTCAGCGTCTTCGCTTGTGCCCGATCTTCCGCAAGATTCCGAAACTCATACGGATCGCTTTTGAGGTCGTAGAGTTCAAATGCCGGCGGCTTGCGCATCAATGCGTAGGCGTCAGCCACCGGGCTCACATCGATCGCCTCCTGCAGTCCCGCGAAGAAACGATTGATGGTGAACTCGTAGCCGGGATTCACCGTGTTCGGCATGAGGTTTTGGATCAGCTTGAAGCGATCGCCACGGATGGTGCGCTGCGGATAATAATTGTGACCCGAGTGAGTGTGAAATTCGGTGAACAGATGCGTGCGCCAGCCCCTTGCTTTGTCATCCAACATCCGAACGAGTGAGCGACCGGCGAGATCGGGAACGGCTTTGGCTCCGGACACTTCGAGCAGGGTTGGAAACAGATCAAGCGTGGAGACAAGTTCCCGTCGCACGGATTGCCATCGATCACCCCACTTGACGATGAGCGGTACGCGCACCCCGCCCTCGTAGGACGTGCGTTTGCCCCGCAACAGATCCGCTCCGTGATCACCGAAGTAAATGATCAGCGTATCGTCTGCTTTGCCGGATTCCTTCAACACCTCCAGCAGGTCACCAACCAGGGAATCCAGCCGGCTCATGCAGTTGTAATAGTTTGCGACCTGCTCGCGCAGATCCGGTGTGTCCACTCCGGGACCGAAATAGGCGAACGGTTTCACATCTTTCGGATCGAGCGGATCCTTTGGCAATCCCCCAACCTTCTTCGTGAACGGCCGATGCGGATCGGGATAGTTCACGCTCAGCAGAAAGGGTTTGTCCGATTCATTGATGAACGCCTGCGCTTCCGTCGCGTAGTTCTTGAGCTTCTTCCGCGCGAAATTCGACGTCGTGATTTTTTGAAAGTCGAATGGAAACGCCGATTTCGGGTTCACATGCAGCTTGCCGATGATTCCGGTCCGATAGCCGGCCTCCTTGAGACTGCGTACCAGATTCGGCGTCTTCTCCGTATACATCGTGAACTTCCACGTCGCCAATCCGATCTGCCCGTTCTGGTGCGGATACAGACCGGTCAGATACGCCGCCCGCGACTGGCTGCAACCTGCCTGCGGCACATAGGCGCGATCAAAGCGCACGCCCTGCGCCGCCAGTCGGTCCAGATTGGGCGTCTTGACGTATGGCTCACCGTAACATCCCAACTCCGGTCCGTTGTCCTCGGAAACGATCAGGAGAATGTTTGGCCGGGGACGTCCGTTGTCGGCCATGGCGGCCACACAAATGAGAACCGACACCAAACGGGTGATCGATCGGACCAGAGGCGAAACAGAATGAGGCGGGCAGATGTCCATGGCAACGTGGGATGAATGTCAACGAAGCGGCGCGATCCCTCAATCTCATTATCATGCGGCGGACGTCATCGTGGAACGCTTTGTGGCAATGTCCCGTGAAAGTTGGAGTTGAGCCGCTTGCGACCAGAATGGAATGCCCAAACACATCGCCACGGCGTGCGGTTGTCGTTGGTCAGTCCGTCTTCTTCGGGGCGACAGTCCGCGGGAAGTCGGAATATCGTCGCGTTCAACGGTGCCCAGGTGACCTTGGTGTGCCTGAGCACGACGGGTGCGTTGCCGCTGCTGTCGATCAGGAAGACGGACAGATAGTGTTTCGAGTGATCGAAAGTGGAGGTATCGACCATCACCCATGGCTCCGCGCGCCCCCACTCGAGTTTCTGCTTTCCCCCGGACACGGTCGAACCGTGATACGGCTGGTTTTTGCCGTCCGTCGGAGGATCGGTGACCGACACGATTTCGCCATCGATCCAGGTGAATGTTCCCGGTCCGCCCAGCCAGACCTTTTTGATGTGAGTGTCCACCACCTGGACGTTCGATGTCTTCGTGAAATATGTCATCGGCGCCAGCATGTTCCTGGTGCTGAAATGGTGATAGCGGTGACGCGGCCATGCTATCGGTCGGGAGCGAAAACAGGAGACGTCCACCATCCACAACGGTTCGTTCGTTGGAACGCGCCACCCTTTGTTGCCGGTGACGTCGGACACGATCCACCATTCTTGGAACTGGTCGGTCGCATTCGTTCCAATCTCCCGGAACTCGAATTCAAACTCCGGTCCGTCGCCCCATTCGAAGGTTGTGTATCTTCCGGAGCGAAGAACGACATCGACATCACCCAAGGCATTGGTGATCGGAATGGCGGAGGGCAGTCCGGATACCTTGTCGCGGAAAGGATCGGGGTTGTGGATCCTGGGGGAGAATTCGTGGCCGTCCATTGTGCCCGTCACCTGAAAGCTCGGGTCTCGCCGCGGATAGATTGAGACAATCAACGGCAGCAGGACAGAATCTCCCATGGCTTGACGGGCTGGCCAGCCGTGGCAATCGAACTGCTCGACCGTGGAATCAGCCTGTCCGAACTGGCGGGCCGGGTCGGCATCACCCTGGCCGATCTTTCGATCCTGAAAACGAACAGGGCCAAGGCGGTCCGTTTCTCCACCTTGGAGGCATTGTGCCGCGAACTCGACTGTCAGCCGGCCGATCTGTGGTGCATGAACCGGATGACCAAGGCCGGTGAGCGCGAGGCCGCCGTTGCCAAGGAATCCGTTCGCAGTTACATCTTTGTCCATGTCAGATCTCAATGTGCTAGCCGTTGCCGGCAGTTTGAATCCCGGTTCGGTCACCAAGGCGGTCATCGATGACGTCGCGACTCGCTTGAGTGACGCGGGTGTGTCGGTGGACGCGCTGGACTTCCACGATTCTCCGCTGCCGCTCTTCGATCCCAAGAACGCATGGGGCAAGCCGGAGTATCTGGCGCTCAAGGAGCGCGTGTTGAAGGCGGACGCCATCGTTCTCGGCACGCCGGACTACCACGGCAGCATCAGCAGCACGCTCAAGAATTTCCTCGATCATTTCTGGAAGGAATTCGCCGGGAAGTTGTTCGCCACCGTGGTGGCTTCGCACGAAAAAGGCCTGACCGTTCACGATCAGTTGCGAACCGTCGCCCGCCAGTGTTACGCATGGACGATGCCCTACGGTGTTTCCTTCGTGGAGAAGCAGGATGTGGTTGATGGCAAGGTCGAGAGTGACGCACTGAAGAACCGGTTGGAGATGCTTGCACGCGACCTGCGCGTGTATGGCGGCCTGATCGCGGCACAGCGCAAAGCGGACCTTGCCGGAGATGAACCCGGCTTGATGGCCGCACATCGGAAGTAACTTTTCGCTCCGTCAGGGGTTGTTGGAGATACAAATTCCGATGATGTATTCTTCCCGAGCGAAAGCGGCCAACAACTCGGTGGGGAGAGCGTCCCCGCGAGCCCATTTCAGAGTCCTGCAGGGACGAGGCAAACCGCCGCCCTTTCAGGGCTTTGATCAGGGCTCTCGGGTACGCCCTCCCCACCGCGTTGTCGATAGCTGGCGCTGGAATCCGGGGATTAACATATGAACAAAGCGATACCATTGCTCGGCATCCTGGTGCTGGTGTTCGGCGGTTGGATGTTCTTCGGAGGATCCGGTCCAAAGAGCTTTCGCAACTTTCCCCCGACCGCAACGGGTGCCTGGGTGGCATTCGGCGACAGCCTGACTGAAGGCTATGGCGCCTCGAACGGCGAATCCTATCCCGCAGTGTTCTCGAAGCTAACCGGCATCAAGGTGCAGAATCACGGTGTGTCCGGCAACACCACCCAGGACGGACTCGGGCGCCTCGATACCGTCGCCAAGCTGAAACCCAAGGTCGTGCTGCTGTGCCTTGGCGGCAACGATACCCTGCGACAGATCCCCCGCGAGACCACCTTCGCGAACCTCGAGAAGATCATCGACCGCTTTCATTCGGCCGGCAGCTTCGTGGTTCTGATCGGAATCCAGAGCGCCAGCCTGCTGCGGGACAAGAATGAGAAGCACTTCGAGGAATTGGCGGAGCGCAAGCAGGTGTTGTTTCTGGAGAACATTCTCGACGGTGTCATCTTCAACCGGGAACTCATGTCTGATCAGATCCATCCCAACGCCCAGGGTTATGAGAAGATCGCGAAACGATTCGCCGAGGAGCTGGGTCCCTATCTGACCGCCCTGCGCTAAACCATGAGTGACGCCGAAGAACCTGAACTGATCTTCGATCCGCATGAGCTGGTTCATATCGGCGATCCGGCACGCCAGTGGACGCGCGTGGACATCAAGGATCTGCAAGTTGCGAAAAACCTTCTGGAGAATCCGGGATTGGCACCGCGCTTGACCGAAGTGATCGGCGGCCCGATTGAAAAAGGCTTCAGCCTGTTGCCTGACGGATGGCGCGACACGCTGCAATCGGCATCCAAGAAATCTCTGTTGGCGGCGTTGGAAATCGCGTCAAACACCATGGGCGATGAGGGACGTGGCCGGACATCGGATCTTGGTCACAAAATAGCGGTGGGGGCCACCGGCGGGATCGGTGGCATGTTCGGTCTGCCGGCAATGACCTGGGAGCTTCCGTTGTCCACGACCATCATGCTGCGCTCCATGCTGGACGTGGCACGGTGCGAAGGGCATTCCCCGCGGGAGCTGGAAACCAGGTTGGCCTGCCTGGAAGTGTTCGCCCTGGGAGGCAGCAATCCTGATGACGACGCGGTGGAAAGCGCCTATTGGTCCGTACGTTCCGGATTGGCCGCGGCGGTTTCCGATGCCGTGGCATACATTGCCAAGAACGGATTCACGACCGAAGGCGCTCCCGCGCTGGCGAAACTGGTGGCGGCCATCAGTGCGAGATTCGGGGTGATCGTGTCCGAACAGGTGGCGGCCAAGGCGGTTCCGGTATTGGGCGCGGCGGCGGGTTCGGCCATCAACGTCCTGTTTATGGATCACTTCCAGCAGATGGCGCGCGGACATTTCATCGTCAAGCGGCTCGAGAAGAAATACAGCGAGCAGGGTGTCGAGGACGCGTATCGGCATGCAATCTTCTGAGTCACACCTCGAAGAGGTTCACCGGACGAACTTCAAGTGGCTCCGCACGGGCGACGAGGCCTTCGTGGCCATGCTGGATGTCATCGACCGGGCGGAGAGTTCCATCCGTCTGGAAACCTACATCTTCGAGAAAGGTGAACCCGGCGATCGCTTTCGTGCCGCGTTGATTCGCGCGGTCAATCGCGGGGTGCATGTCTACGTGTTGGTGGACGCGTGGGGATCGGCCGAACTGGCGCGCGACTATTGGGACCCGTTCATCCAGGCAGGCGGCGAGTTTCGTTGGTTCAACCAGTCGCGCTTTCTCAAGGACACTTTCCGCAATCATCGCAAGCTCCTCGTGACCGATGAGGACATCGCCTATGCCGGCGGCTACAACATCACATCCGAACACCTCGGCGACGGTATCAACTGGGGATGGAAGGATCTCGGCCTGCTGCTCAAGGGACCGCTGGCCGCACAACTGGCCGACACCTTCGACACCATGTTCATGCGCGCGGAACTGAAGCATCGCTCGTTCATGCGCATCATGAAGACCGGTTCGCACAAACGGATCGAACATCCGGATGGCGACATCATCCTGAGCGGGCCGGGACGGGGGTTCAGCCGCCTGAAGAGGGCGTTTAAGAAGGACCTGAAGAAGGCGGATCAGCTACAGATCATGGCCGCCTATTTCCTCCCGACGTACCGACTGCGTGTATTCCTCAGCCGCCTGGCGCGCAAGAGAGTTCCCGTACAGATAATCCTGCCGGCGAAGAGCGACGTGCTTATTTCACAGCTGGCCAGTCACCGTCTTTACAACTCGCTGCTCAAGGCCAACATCCAGATCTATGAATACCAGCTGCAGGTGCTACATGCGAAGATGATCGTGATTGATGATGCGGTCTACATCGGCTCGGCCAACTTTGACACCCGCAGCCTTCACATAAACTACGAGCTCAGCCTGCGGTTGAACAATCAGGCGATTGCGGAGGGTGCGCGTGGGGTGTTTGCCGAGGCGTTGACACATTCCAAGCGGGTCCATCTGAAACCTTGGCGTCGTTCCCGCGACTTCATCGACAAGTGGAAAGAGCGGATCGCCTATTTCCTCCTCGCCCGGTTCGATCTCTACCTGGCCCGGAAGCAGCTCATGGATTTGCGTTGAGCTGATCTTCGGCGAACAGGCGGTCGTAGAGAATCCCGGCAACAGCTCGATGGGCGACCGCGTTCCAGTGCAGATCGTCAAGGCCGGCCTGAAGGCGGTCGAGGGGGTAGCCACGGCGGTCGAGTTCCGGGTCGATCATGATGCGATCAAGTCCGGGCAATCTCTCCTGCAACGATTTCTCAATTTCATCCGCGAAGAGTTTTTCCTCCTCCGGCGCGGCATCCGGATCATAGGAATGACCGAACTGCATCACGATGAACGGGATTCCCGCATCGTCGCAGACCGACTTCATTGCGCCGATGATCGCCGCCTTGATACCGAACGGATCCTCGTTACGGATGGGCGTAGAGGATTCATGCGGCAATGGCACGGGCATATTGGTCAGGACAAGCTGTTCATTGATGAAGAGCGGTTTGCGGATAAGTTCCAGACTGGTCTGGTGATTGTCTGTCATGTCATTGCCGGTGTAGAAGGCCAGCAGCACGATATCCGGTTCATAGCGAAGACCTTCATCGATCAGGAAGAGATACTCCTGGTCATTGCCCCAGCCGACCACGCCGGTATTGATGATCTCCCAGTTCTTGCCGTCGCGAACCAAACGTCTCTCCAGGACCTCGGTGAACATGGCTCGTTGGTCGACCCCAAAACCCCAGGTGAAGGAGTCCCCCAACACGAGCAGGCGCTTCATGCCGGGCGGCTTGTCATACGGGTGATCCCGGTCGCGAAGTCCCTTGGCATTGATGCGAACCTCACCGCCAAACGTACTGCCTTGCCACCCGGGGATGTTGCGCCAACCCAATCGGGGATCGTAAAGGAAGCGGGCTCCCGTCCATTCGTGTTGCTTCTCCTCGAGATATACGGGCGGACGACGCAGGCGGATTCCGGTATCCGTCCATTCAATGCGTTCCTGTTTCGTCATCAAACATCCAATCGCAACCAGACCGGCGATCGATGGAATGGCCACAGCCAGCATTCGAAAGAACCACATTCTTCTCTTGCCGGCCGACTTGTTCATGGGGACGCACAAGGTAGGATTCCTGCACGGTCGGAGCAAACCAATCGGTTCCGCAATGATCTCTTCGATCCCAATGTAGCCACGAGCGTGAGCGAGCAGATGATTGGGGCGGATTCCGGAGTCTGCTCGCTCACGCTCGCAGCTACACGGGCTCCGTCAGCTGCCATGCGGAATGGTTGGTGGGGATTCCTTCGGCATTGAACTCGCGTTCGAAATCCGTGGTGATCTGTTTCAGATCGTCCGGCGTATCGATTCGGGAGAAAGTACGATTGCGACCAAAGACCTCTTCCATCTGCGCGAAGTACTCCACGTGATCCGTGCGTAGGTAGACCCGGCCATCCACCGTGAGCAATTCCCGACAACGTTCCGTGAAATCATCGTTAATCAGCCGGTTTTTGTGGTGCTTTTCCTTCGGCCAAGGATCCGGAAAATAGACATGGATCGCGTTGAAGGTGCGGGGCGGCAGCAGGTAGCGCAGGAGATAAGAGGCTTCCAGGCGCAGCAGCACCATGTTGGTCATTCCCGTTCGGCGTGCGTGCCGGTCGAGTTTCTTCAGTCGCCCCATGAGACGTTCGACACCGATGAAGTTGATATCCGGATTCGCATCGGCGTATTTCGTCAGGAAGGATCCGTCACCGCAGCCGAGTTCGAGTTCGATGGGCCCGTCGTTGGTGAGCAGACCACGCACATCGATTCGCTCGATCGCGCTGGTGATGGGATGGATAACCGAAGGCTGGTCGCGCCAGTTGCTTCCCTTGTCTGCCATGGAACGCGGGGATTACCAGTCAACCGGGGCGGAAAGTTCGGCACCCATGCGGTTCTTGAAATGCACCTGCTTGTGGTGGCGGCCGTACTCGTGGACGAGCTTGGTGATCTTCACGTCGTAACAACAATACTCGGCGATCTCATAGATCTTGCCTTCGCGATACCACTTGACCGCCTGCAGTCCTTCGGCGGTCTTTTCGATGCCCAACGAGGCGTGTGCGACCGAATCCAGCGAGGGACGGAACTCCGCCTGCTTCTGGATCTCCAGCATCATGTCGAGCGAAGGGATCTGTTCAAAATCGAAGAACTCGTTCTCACCCTGGAGGACGGGGTAGTCGAATCCGATGATGTTGTAGCCCACCACCAGGTCCGCCTTGCGAAGCTCGTCGATGAGATCATCGACCCGGTTTTCGCCGTAGACCATGTAGCCGCCGCGCGCGGTGCTGTAGGTCACGCCGAGACTGACGCCGAGGTAGCGCATCTTGTTGCGGCCGCCGACCTCGTCGAAGCTCTTCTTCGTCTCCAGATCAAAATAGACGATGTTCTCCATCGCGGCGGAAAACATACGGAGGGCGATACCGTGGCAAAAGGAAAACCTATGCACAGTCGTAGCAGCCGAAGGTAATGGATCGACAAGGAGTGAAGGTCGTTTTCAAGATTGGCGTATGACCCGTCACTTTCAGCGACTGCTAGCCTGCGCCTTCTTCGGCGTGACTCTCCTCGGAATGGCCGGACAGCGGCCAGACGTGTTGATGATCGCCGTGGATGATCTTCGGCCGATGCTTGGCTGCTATGGCGATCCCCGTGCCAAGACGCCGAACATGGATCGGCTGGCCGCATTGGGTGTGGTGTTCGAACGCGCCTATTGCCAATACGCCAAGTGCGGTGTTTCCCGGCTTTCATTGATGTCCGGGTTGCGACCTGATTCCATCGATTCATTCGGCGGACATCATCGCCGCTACGTGGACGCCTATCGCAAGCGTCGCCCGGATGCGACTCCGATGGGGCAGTGGTTCAAGCAACAGGGCTATCATACTCGCGGTCTGGGCAAGATCTATCACGACGGTTGGGACCTTCCCGCAAACTGGTCCAAACCGACCTATCCCGGGCGCGAAAAGGAGATGTTGGAAGTACACGATGAGAAGAATCCGAATGGTCCATCGATCATTGCGGATCGTTGGAAGTGTCCCGTCGCGCAAGGTCCGGACGTGCCGGACGAACATTTCTTCGCCGGTCGCATGACCACCGAGGCGATCCGCATCATGCAGGATCATGATCGAACACAGCCGCTGTTTTTGGCGGTGGGATACCGGCGACCGCACCTGCCGTTTGTGGCGCCGAAGAGGTATTTTGATATACATCAACCGGATGGTACATGGCTGGCAAAGAATCCGAACCCGCCCTATGCCTCGCCCGTAATGGCGTGGTTCAACGGGGCGGGATATGCCGGTGGTGCCAAGAGATACCTGGGTCTGACGATGCCGAATCCACCGAGCCGCGAACAGGGACCGAATTGGAATGGATACGAAATGCGGAGCTACCAGGGCGCGCCCAGCAGCGGGCCGATCAGTGAGCAGAAGCAGTTGGAACTCATCCATGCCTACACCGCCTGCGTTAGTTACGTGGATGCGCAGATCGGTCGTCTGCTCGATGAATTGAAAAGGGCTGACCGACTGAAGCACACGATCATCGTCCTGTGGTCCGATCACGGCTGGCAACTGGGCGAACACAGCGCCTGGAGCAAGATGACGAACTTCGAGGTCGCGACCCGCGTGCCGTTCATCATCTTCGCCCCCGGCCTCAAGCCGGCCCGCACACGCAATCTCGCCGAACTCGTTGACCTCTACCCCACGCTCTGTGATCTGACGGGAATACCATCGCCGGATCATCTGGAAGGTGAGAGCCTCGCGTCCGTCCTGCACAATCCGGCCATGAAGATCACGCAGACCGCCCTCAGTCAGCATGCGCGCTATCGGGAAAAGTTCATGGGCCGTGCATTGCGTACGGATCGCTATCGCTTCGTCGCCTGGTTCGAAAAGAAGACCGGCAAGATCGTGGAACGCGAACTCTACGATCACCAGAAGGATCCTCTGGAGACCCGCAATGTCGCGACAGCCGCGAACCAGCGAAAGAATGTTGCCCGTCTCGAACGACAACTGCGGGAGGAATACGATCTGCGTTAGGGTCTGTTCGATCACTGAATCTGGAGGTGCCAATTGTCGATTGCGGCAATCTGTTTTCGGCCTCGCCCTAGCCGTTTGGTTCGCCTTCCTGTGGTTGCGGGCGCCGCGTATTTCGGGGATAAGCAGCGCGTTCATGAAACGATTGCTGTTGCTTTGTCTTCTTTCTCTTTCGCTCGGTCTGCAGGCGGAAGACAACCGTCCGAACATCATCCTGATTCTGTGCGACGACACGGGTCGCTTGGAACTGGATTGTTATGGCTCGGAGATCAGCACACCCAGTCTCGGTTCCCTCGCCGCGAACTGCATCCGTTTCACCCAGTTCCACAACACGGCAGAATGTTGGACGATGCCATCCTCGTTGTCGACCGGCATGGGCAGGGAGATGCCGAATCCCAAGGCCAAGAAATGCAAAGGAAAGAAATGAGTGATCAAATCATCCAACGGAAATGTGGCTCCGAGCGTGGACGAGTAGCGCCATCGACGTCCAACGTCTACCCGCTCACACTCGTAGCCACATTGGTGATCGGACTGACGTTCGCGACCTCGGTGTCGGCCGGCGTGAAGGTTGAATCGTTCGGCAAGATGCCGGATGGGCGGGAGGTGAAGATCTTCACGCTGAAGAACGCCAACGGGATGATTGCGAAGGTCACCGAATACGGCGCGACGCTGACCGAACTCCACGTGCCTGACCGCCACGGTAAGACCGCCAACGTCACACTTGGTTTCGACAACCTGAAGCAATACCTCGGACGTCATCCTGCCTTTGGTGCAGTTATCGGCCGTTACGCCAACCGGATCGCCGGAGCCAGGTTCAAGCTCGACGGTAAGGAGATCAATGTGACGCGCAATGCCGGAAAGAATCACATTCACGGCGGCCGAAAGGGGTTTGGGAAAGTGGTCTGGCGAGGAAGTTCAGCAGGTGTCAACTCGGTCTCATTCCATTATGTCGCCACTGACGGCGAAGAAGGTTTTCCTGGAAGGCTGAACATACGAGTTGAGTATCTCTTAAGCGATCGGAACGAGCTTCGGATCAACTATCGGGCGGAAACCACGAAGACCACCGTCGTGAATCTAACGAATCACGGCTATTTCAACCTCTCCGGGAAGGGCGACATCCTGAACCACGAACTGCGGATTCCCGCCACGAAGTATGTTGTGCCTGGAGACGGTCTGATTCCGACCGGTGAACTTGCACTGGTCGCGGGAACGAGCCTGGACTTCCGCAAGTCCACCCGCATTGGCGCGCGCATTGAGGACTACTACGATTCCACCGGTGGTTACGACCACTGTTACGTCATCGACGGCAAGGACGGCGATCTGTGCACGGCCGCCGTGGCAGAGGATCCCGTGTCGGGACGCGTCATGGAAGTGCTCACCACGGAACCGGGTGTGCAGCTCTACACCTTGAACGGCAAGAAGACCAACCTCACCGGCGTCGGTGGTGTCAATTATGGTCGACATGCCGGCTTCGCCCTGGAGACGCAACACTATCCAGACAGTCCCAATCATCCTCATTTCCCATCGACCGTGCTCCGCGTCGGGGAAACATTCCGTTCCACCACCGTGTTTCGTTTTTCCAATACCGCTGAATGAATATCCTCATGAAGATGCGTCTCGCCCTCTTGTTTCTCGCTCTCGGTTTGGTCACCGGCCGATCCGAATCCAAACTGAACGTCCTGTTCATTGCCGTGGATGACCTCGGCAATGTGTTTGGGCGCAATCAACCCGCGGGATTGCGAACACCGCACATCAACCGGCTGATCGATCGCGGCGTCTACTTCGAACGGGCCTATTGCCAGATCCCGCTGTGCAATCCCAGTCGCGCGTCGGTGATGACCGGCATGCGACCGGACACGATCGGGGTGTATGATCTCGACCGAAACTTCCGCGACAAGTTTCCCCGGGCGGTCACCTTGTCTCAGTTGTTCATGAACAACGGCTGGTATTCCGCGCGCGTCGGCAAGATCTATCACTACAACGTTCCCGCCAGCATCGGCACGGACGGCGCGGATGATCCCGCTTCCTGGCAACACGTGGTGAATCCCAAGGGACGCGACAAGGACGAGGAACATCTTATCGTCAATCCCACGCCCTGGAAAAAGATCAGTGCCGCGATGAGCTGGCTGGCGGCTGACGGCAAGGACACCGAACAGACCGACGGCATGATCACCACCGAGGCGATCAAGCTGCTGGAGAAGAACCGGATGCGACCGTTCTTCCTCGGCGTCGGTTTCTTCCGGCCGCACACACCTTACGTGGCGCCCAAGAAATACTTCGGCATGTATCCGCTGGGGGACGTGGATCTGCCGGTGGTTCCACTCGGCGATCGCGATGACATTCCGGCGGCGGCAATTCCGCACAACATTCCCACGCCCGACTACGACCTGCCGTCCAGTGCGCTGCGCAAATCGTTGCAGGCGTATTACGCCAACGTGAGCTTCATCGACGCGCAGGTGGGGCGCCTGCTCGATGCGTTGGACCGGTTGAAGCTTGCGGACAACACGCTGATCGTCTTCTGGAGTGACCATGGCTACCACCTCGGTGAACATCATCTCTGGCAGAAGCGTGCCTTGTTCGATGAATCTGCCCGGGCGCCGGTGATCATTGCCAAACCCAATGCCAAGGTGCGCGGACGGGTGTGTCGTCGCGTGGTGGAGTTCATTGATCTCTACCCGACCATCGCCGATCTCGCGGGGCTGAAAACTCCGAAGACCGCGGTGGGTCGCAGTCTTGCCCCGCTGCTGGACAATCCCAACCGCAAGTGGAATCACCCGGCCATCACCCAGGTCGTTCGTCCCAACAACGGCAGGCCCATCATGGGGCGAGCGGTGACGACAGAACGCTTCCGCTACTTCGAATGGGACGGCGGGAAGTCGGGTCGCGAACTTTACGACCACGCGAATGATGTGGAAGAGATTCACAATCTTGCTTCCGATCCCAAGCAGGCGAACCGTGTCAGAAATCTGCGCGGACTGTTCGGGAAGAAGGCCGCGCCTTTGGTTCCCGACGAACCCATCAATCCGCGCCGGCTTTGATCGGCGTATCGCTGGTCGACTTGAGGAGGGCTCGAATATCTGTGCGGATCTAATTGCTTGCCGGGCATTCGGAACAAGGGATAGTGCCGGCAGTATCGGCAAACAACCGGCACCCGCAACACCTGTCGGCATATGAACAGTTCCGAACCACCCATCGTTGTCGAACAGACCTTTGACGCACCGGTCGAGGCCGTGTGGAAAGCCATCACCGAAATTGAGCGGATGAAGAAGTGGTATTTCGAACCGATCCCTGATTTCAAGGCGGAGGTCGGCTTCGCGACGAAGTTCAACATCGCGTGCAACGGCCGCAACTTCATGCATCTGTGGAAGGTGACCGAAGTGGAACCGAACAAGTCCATTTCCTACAACTGGAGCTATGAGGGCATCGGGGGAGACAGCTTCGTGAAGTTTGAGCTGTCGGCCGAGGGCCCGGGATCCCGGCTCAAGTTGACTCACACCACGACCAAGGACTGGCCGAGTGACATCCCTGAAATCACGCGCGAGGCCTGCGCAGGCGGATGGAACTACTTCATCAAGGGCACTCTGGTCGAATACCTGACCAAGGGCGGATAACATCTTGTCGATCGCAACGTAGCGAGTGCCGGTCTTGTTTCCGCGCGTAGGCATGGCTAGAGTCGTCAGGTGAATCCGCTTTCTCAACGCGCACGTTTTCTGGGGCTGATCGCGGTCCTGTTGTGGGGCTGTGCCGGTGACGTACGCGCCCAGGACACGAACCAGATTCTCAACGGCCTCTTGTTCGGGAGTTTCGAGAAGTGGACCAACTGCCTTGCGCTCACTGATCGGGAGAAGAAATTTCAGGCGGTGGTGGCGACTGACGTCGGCGCGCGGATCCTCCATTACTCCTACGATCTGCTGAACATTCTCTATTGGAATCCGGCGGCCAACGGGATGACGTTGGCGAATGCGCGCAAGCCGTTCTACCTCGGCGGTTACCAGTGCGACATCGGTCCGGAGATCGAGCGCCTGCCTTCGCATCCCGAACTGTTGGTCGGCCGACATGGGTGGCGTTCTCCCCGCAGTTACACGGTCGACACGGTGTCACCGATTGATCCCCGACTGAACGTGCGGCTCTACAAGAGCATCACCATCGATCCGGATACCGGGGAGCTCGGCCTCATGCAGCGCATGCTGAACACCGGGGAGGATTCGATTTCGTATTGCCTCTGGGATCGCACGGTGTGCAAAGGCCGCGGCTACGCGTTCTTCAAGCGCAATCCGAAGAGCCGCTTAGAACACGGCCTGTCCATTCTGCGAGCCCGCGGCCAACAGTATTCTTACGAGGAGATCGAAGCCCTGCCGGAGAACGTGAAGATCCATGATGACACCGTGGTGATCGATACCGGTGCCGGAGCCGCCAAGATCGGAGCGGACTCCCGGTCCGGTTGGGTCGCCTACGTGCTCGGACGACTGCTGTTCATCAAGTACTTCCCCATCGATCCGAATGGCGATTACCCGGAAAGCGACAACACGCTGGAGGTGATGTGGAACGGCACGGTCACCGAACTTTCGCCCCTGAGTCCGCGGGTGCAGCTGGCCCGGGGTGAATACTACGACTTTCCCGCCCGTTGGATGCTCAAGCCTTTGAAGCGCGAAGTGAACAGCTTCCGCGACGTGCGGCGACTGCTGGACGAGATCGACACCAGTCCCTTTGAAACGTCCCTTCCCCGCCGGCTACATCCGGCCGTGGCGAAGGATGGAGATAAGTAGACCGAAGGCCATCACCGCGGAAAGGATGAAGCCGCTCAGGCCGAGTCTGGGATCCAGCCCCGCGTGAACGATCAGGGCGGATCCGATGATCAGGGAAGCGAGCACGAGGGCGTAGGCAATGCGATTGCTGACGCGTTCGGCGGATTCGATCGCCGGCTCCAGCCCACGATGCTGAAAATTGATCTTCGCGTCGCCGGTCTTGATCTGCGAGATGATCCGGCGCAGCTCCGAGGGGACCTCCCGGGCCAGTTCGCTGAAGTCCGCGCCGAACTCCAACACGCTGCTGGCGAAACGTTGCGGCCGCAAGCGCGCCAGTCGTGCCTTCTTCATGAACGGTTCGGCCTGCTCCACGAGATTGTGTTGCGGGCTCAGGTGACGAACCAGTTCCTCGGTCAGGCTCAGCGCCTTGAGCATCACGAAAATGTCCGGCGGCAAGCGCAGGCGGTTCTTGGTGGTCAGCTCGAACAGCTCGGTCACCAGCTTCGCAAATTTCATCTCCCCGACCGGCCGGTAAAAGTGCTGATGCATGAAATCCGCCACGTCCGATTCCAATCCTTCGCGAGATGGTTCCGAGTCGGAGGCGGCGAGTTTCAGAAGGGCGTTGGACACGCTGATCTCATTGCGGCGTGCGATGCCCCAGACCATGTCGACGAAGGTTTCCCGGGTGCGGATGTCGACGAATCCCATCAGGCCGAAGTCGAGGAAACAGATGCGGTTGCCCGGCAGGATGTGGATGTTTCCCGGGTGCGGATCCGCGTGGAAAAAGCCGAACTCGAAGATCTGTTTCATCACCAGGTCGGCGATGCGACTGGCGATCTCCGTGCGATTCAGTTTGGCCTCGGCCAGCTTTTCGAGATGCGAGGCCTTGATCGCGTCGATGTATTCCATCGTCAGCACCCGCGAGGTGGACGCCGAGTAATAGACCTTGGGCACGTAGATCGTGTCTTCTTCCGCGAACTGCCAGGCAAAGCGTTCCAAGTGCGCGGCTTCCCTCGAAAAATCCAGTTCGCGTTCCAGACTCTTGGCGAGTTCGTCCACGACCGTGGCGGGACGATGCACATCCCAGCCTTCGAGGTGCCGCTCCATCATCCAGGCGATCTGCTGCATGATCTCGAGATCCAGGGCGGCATTCTGGGCGATGCCGGGACGCTGCACTTTCACCACCACCGGTTCGCCGGACAACAACACCGCCCGATGCACCTGGGCGATGGAAGCGGCGCCGAGCGGCTTCTGTTCGAACGAACCGAAAATGTTCTCGATCGGCGCCTTGAGTTCCGTTTCCACCACCTTGCTCAGTTCTTCGAACGCGATGGGTTCGACCTCGTCCTGGAGTTTCTTCAACTCGTCGGTGAATTCCTTGGGCAGCAGGCGGGTGCGGGAGGCAAACAGCTGGCCCAGCTTGATGAAGGTCGGGCCCAGTTCCTCGCACGCGCGCCGGAGTCGTTCCGGTTGCGACAACTTCTCGATGGCCGCCTGTTCCTCCCGGTTCTGCAGGAAGGGAATGCGGCGAACGGCCGGCAGGCCGATGCGCGAAGTGAGGTCGTGAAAGCCGTATTTCAGGAAGACGCTGACGATCTGTCGAAAGCGCTGGGCATGCTGAAACGTGCGTCCGAGTTTCTTGAAACGGCTGACAAACATTGGCGTGCGACGTGGACACCCACGCCGTGGCCGGGATTGTTAGAGCGGGGCATGCCACCCGCAAGCGAATTCACGTTTGCGGCGGGACCGGCGATTAGCACTTGCGCAGATCAGGGGCACTACTAAGCTGTCCCGCCCTTTTTTGGAAAAATGGAATACCGTATATCAGATCGCGCAGCATCCCTGACCCCCTCTCTCACACTTGCCATTGACGGCAAGGCCCGCGAACTCCGCGCCGCCGGCGTGGACGTAGTCGGTTTCGGCACCGGACAACCGGACTTTGACACGCCGGATTTCATCAAGGATGCGGCCAAGAAGGCCCTGGACGACGGCTTCACCAAATATACCGCCGCGGCCGGCACGCCGGAATTGCGCCAGGCGGTCGCTGACAAGTTCAAGCGTGACAACGGACTCGACTACGAACCGACCCAGGTCATCGTGTCCTGCGGCGGCAAGCATTCCTGCTACAACGTGATGCTCGCCACCTGCCAAGCCGGCGACGAGGTCATCATTCCCGCGCCGTATTGGTTGAGCTATCCGGAGATGGCGAAGCTCGCGGGCGCGACGCCGGTGATTCTCGAGACTACCGACACCACGGAGTTCAAGGTCACTCCCGACCAGTTGCGCGAGGCCATCAATGACAACACCCGCCTGTTCATTCTCAACTCCCCGAGCAATCCGACCGGCAGCGTCTACAGCCCGGATGAGATCAAGGCGTTGGGTGACGTGTGTGTCGAAAAGGGAGTGCTCATTCTCAGCGACGAAATCTACGAACACCTCGTGTACGACGGCGTCGAGCATCGCAGCGTGGCAACCTTCTCGGAGGACCACAAGGCCCACACGATCATCGCCCACGGTGTGGCCAAGGCCTGGAGCATGACCGGTTGGCGACTCGGGTTTATCGCTGCGCCGCAGCCGATCGCGAAGGCCATCGGCGCCATCCAGAGTCACAGCACGAGCAACCCGACTTCGTTCGCCCAGGTCGGCGGTGTCGCCGCACTGACCCAGCCGATGGATCATCTGAAGGGGTGGTTGGAGGAATTTGCCCGCCGTCGTTCCTATGCGTTTGGTCGGCTTGCAGAGATTCCCGGCATTTCTTGTTGCGATGCGAAAGGCGCCTTCTATCTGTTCCCGAACATCAGCGAGACCGGATTGAAATCCACCGAGTTCTGTTCGCAGCTTCTCGAGCAGCAGAACGTCGCCGCCGTGCCCGGTGTGGCCTTCGGTGCGGACGATTACTTCCGCCTCAGCTACGCGACCAGCATGGAGCAGCTTGAGAAAGGCCTCGACCGCATCGAAGCCTTCTGCAAAGCGCTCTGATCCTGAGACGCAGATTCTCGCAATACTTCCACCGAAGCCCCGACCGTTGCGGTCGGGGCTTTTCTTGTGGTGGTCGTTTCCGGTTCGGACCTGTTGATTGTTGAACCGGCAGAACATGGCAAGTCGGGGTTGCATAAGGACTGGCGGGTGGTCAAATATGCGAAATGGCGTCCGTTCGAAACATGAATCCGATGCGCCTGCTGCCGGTGATGCTGATTGCCTGCTCTTCTGGCCTGGTCGGCGCGGATTTGAAACCCGACCTGCATGGGTTCAAGCAGCACGTCGAGCCGTTGCTCAGGAACTACTGCGTGCAATGCCACGGAGCGAAGAAACAGAAGGCGAATCTCCGGTTTGATCGCATTGATCCGGACATTGTCGACGGCAGACACTTCGGGCAGTGGGAAGATCTGCGGGAGGCATTCAATTCAGGTGAAATGCCGCCGGAGGATGAACCGCAGCCGACGATCGCGGAACGCCAATCGATGGCTCGCTGGCTGGACGCAGAGTTCAAGAAGGCAAAGCTGTTCGGCTCCTCGAAACAGCGGGGCACGGTCCGGCGCCTGACCCGCTACGAATTGCGCTACGCCCTTGAGGATCTGCTGAAGGTCTCGGTCGCGAAAGAGGTGAACGCCCTCCCGGAAGAAGGCACCAGCCTGGAGACCGGCCTGAAGAACAACTCCCGACTGCTCATGATCAGCAGCCCTCACCTCGAGGCGTACCTGAACGCGATTCTCGCAATCATTGACCGCATGAAGGACGTTGCCCTCCTGAAACCCCACCACGCCCGTGCCGACATCGCGAATCTGGAGGTCAATCCGCCGGTCACCTATGCCTACGAGAAGAAGCAGAACAAACCTCCGGTGAACAAGGTGACCCGTGCCGGCAAGGGCGTCTCCATCGAACCGGGCGGCTACATCGATCTGAAGATCCCGTCCATCTCCAGGCACCGGTTTCAAACCGGGCTCTCCGCGAAGGCGGATCGTCCGGGAAGGATCGAAGTCGTGATCGGTTACCAGTTTTCGGATTTCGATCCGCGCCAGAATACCCTGAAGCTGGGTGACATCCCGATTGAGCAGAGCGACGGTCTGGAGCGCTATTCGCTGAGTTCTCATCCGAGTTCGCTGCCCGACGAATACACCCGCGCCTTGGACCGGCCGTTCTTCATCCGTATCAGCAACCGGTCAAAAGGCGACATCTACCTGGAAGCATTCGACTACCACGGCAACGTCAACACCGACCTGACGGCCTCGCTGATTCCCGCCGACATCAAACTGTCGGAGATCGGCCGACACGTTCGCGAGAGCATTTCATCTTTCGTTGCCCAGGCCTTCCGCAGGCCGCCGACCGCCGCGGAACTGACGAAGTACCGCCGGGTCTATGAAGAATTGGTCGCAGAGGAACCACCGATGCTCGCCCTGCTGGGTACCTACAAAAAGATCCTCTGCGCTCCGAACTTTTTCTATCTGGGTCTGCCGGACAAACGTTCAAGGGAACATCGGTTGGCCGAGAGACTGGCGTTCTTTCTCTGGTGTTCCGTACCCGACGAGCAACTCCTTGCCGCTGCATCAAACGGAAGTCTCTCCACCCCTGACGTGCTCGCCGCGGAGATCGGGCGAATGCTGAAGGACGACCGGTCGCAACGATGGGTGGAGAACTTCACCGATCAATGGCTCAAGACTTCGCAGCTGTTTAATGTCGCGGTGGATGGCAACTACTATCCGCGCTTCAAGGATACGCTGAAGGATCTGATGCGCCGGGAAACTGTCGAAGCCGTCAACGATGTCTTCCGTAATGGTGCCTCCGCGTTGGATCTCCTGAAGGCGGATCACGTGTTCGTGAATCAGACCCTGGCCGGTTTCTACAAGCTCCGGGGAGTGCTGGGCGACAAATTCAGAAAGGTGGCGGTGAATGAAAAGTCTCATCGTGGCGGGTTGCTCACGCAGGGCACCTTCCTGATCGGCAACTCGGACGGGATGAACTCCCACGCCATTCTCCGTGGAGTCTGGCTGGCAGAAGTCATTCTCAATGATCCACCCCCGGATCCGCCGGCCAACGTTCCGCCCTTGGATGAAAGCATCCCGGGTTTCGACAAGATGACGCTCAACGAGAAGCTGTTCGCCCACCGCAACAACGCGGCCTGCCGGAGCTGTCACCAGCAGATCGATCCTTGGGGCATCCCCTTTGAAAACTACGACGCCAGCGGTGCCTGGCGGGAAAAGGTCTTGATGGTCTCCAGAGTCGCCAATCCACCGACGGCCGAACCTGGCAAGAAGAAGCGGCGACGGAAGAAACCTGTCTTCGCAAAGAGCTATCTGGAGATTGAGCGCAGAGCGACGTTGCCGGACGGTGAGACCGTTGACGGCATTGAGGCGTTGAAGGATTACCTCGTCACGCACCGCAAACGCGATTTTGCCAGGGGTCTGGTGAAACGCATTCTGGCATACGCTCTCGCGCGCGATGTCGAATACCATGACGAAGACCTCGTCAATCACCTGGTTGACCGGTTCGAACAGTCCCAATACTCTGTTCCCACCCTGATTAGAGAAATCGCACAAAGCGGAAAGTTTTGAGCGTTCATTGTTCCTCGTCCTTGGTTCTTCGTTGCTGGCGCAAGAACGATGACCTGAGACCCACGAACGCTGATTCCGTGACAACGAAGAACGACGAACCAAGAACGTCCCATGAAATCCTGGCACCTTTCACGTAGAACTTTCCTCCGCGGAGGCGGCGTCGCTCTGAGTCTTCCCTTCATGAACGCGATGGCCGTGGGGCGTGAAGCGAAGGCGCTTAAGGAGTTGCCCAAACGTGCCGCGTTTGTCTTCTTCCCCAACGGCGTGAGTCTGCCGCCGGCAAACGATCCACAACATGAGGATTGGTATTGGTTTCCCAAAGGCGGAGGAAAGGACTTCGAGTTTCGCACCAGCCAGGCGGCCCTGAACCCTTTCCGCAAAGATCTTTCGATCGTCTCCGGTCTGTCTCACCCCCTGAACCGCAACAGCCCGGACGCACACGTCAATCCGACCGGCTACCTGACGTCGAAAGAAATAGTCAAGGGTCGCACCAAGCTCAACTCGATCTCCATCGACCAAGCCATCGCCAATCATCACACCGGCAAGACGCAACTGGCCTCCATGCCGCTTTCGACCGTCGGCGGCGTCGGCAATATGAGCCGCACCTACACGCTGTCCTTCGACAAGGACGGCAAGGGCATTCCCGCCTGGTCGAATCTGAAGCAGATCTACGAGCGGATGTATGTCGCGAGCAGCCCGGCTGCCCAGGCACGCCTGCGGGAGAAGACAACCCTGCTCGACGAGATCTACGGTGACGCCAAGGATCTGAAGCGCAACCTCGGCAAGGAGGATCAGGCCACGCTAGACGAGTATCTGCAGGCGATCACCGAGCTGGAGAAGAAGATCGAGAACGACCGGCTCTGGGTAAAAAAAGGCGCCGCCGCCGCGCCACCGGAGATGAAACTCGATATTGAGTTCACCGATGTCGAGAACTACATCCGCACGATGTACGACCTGATGTATCTCGCCTTCAAGTCGGACATCACCCGCGTTGCCACCTACCAGATCGCGTCCGAGGGCGGGACCGCCCCCACCAACAACCTCTCCAAGCGCATCGGCATCCGCAAGGACCTTCACCAATTGAGCCATGCCGCGGCCAAGGACGAGGAAGGTTTCAAGGATTGGGGTCTCTGGGATCAGTTCGTCGCCCGGCAGTTCGCCTATTTCATCAACCGCCTCCGCGAGACACCGGAAGGCGACGGCCGCCTCCTAGACCGATGCCTCATCTTTCAAGGTGCCGCGACCTCCAAGGTTCACGACAACACCAACTACCCCATCATCATGGCCGGCGGCCGACAGCTTGGCCACCAGACCGGCCAGTTCATCACCTACGATGAGGAGAAGAACAACCTCGCCAACCTCTTCGTCCGCATCGCCAACGCCATGGACGTCCCGATGGAGAGTTTCGGCGACAGCACCGGCATCCCCATGAGCGAACTATTCGTCTGAACCAGCAGTTGCATCTGCAGACACTCCTAGCTGGGAACGATACGCAACAAAGCGCCGTGTGACGGCGCACTCCAAGACGCCGGCACGATTACGCAGATGCCAACTGCAAACACGCTTATCAATCATCCACCGCAATAGTCGGAAAAGCAGGTTCCTCTCCTGCTATTTCGCGAACATCTTGTGCTTTTCATCACCTCCACTGAGGAGGTAGGCGATGAGGTCGAGGAGTTCTTCTTCGTTGAGGGCATTGATGAGGCCTGGGGGCATCATCGAGATATTGCGTTCTTCCTTCTTAGCGATGTTGGAGACCCGGATGGTGGTCTGGTGTTGAGGGGCGAAGGAATTGGTCATCAGGACGAGTTCGTTGCCGTCCTCGATCACTATCTTGCCGATGATGGAGTCGCCATCCTTGGTGGTGATTTCGTGGGTGCCGTATTGGTCGGAGATGACCTTGCCAGGGTCGATGATGTTTTCCATCAGGTCGCGGATGGTGTAGCGGTTGCCGGAGCCGGTGAGGTCCGGGCCGATGCTGCCACCTTCGCCGTTGAAGCGGTGGCAGGTGCCGCACATGACGGCGCGATACATGTTCTGGCCGTTCTTGAAATTGCGGCCCGTTAGTTTCGTGCCGGCGAGGCGGACGGTTTCTTCGAGGGTGTAATCCTTACCGGGTCCTTTGGGCGGAACGTAGTTCGGGATGGCTGCCGTTTCCTTCGTGGCACTGAGGGCTTCGAGGTCGGGGCGTTCGTTGTCCGGTGCCAGGTTGGCGAGGGCTTCGGTGCGAATGTTCTCGATGGTGTTCTTGAAACTGTTGCCGCCCTTCCAGTTGCGGACACGGGGAAACCAGGAGAAGTAGGTCCGGCGATGCGCCTTCGTCCAGCCCTGGGTCGCGTTGCGGAGCGCGATGAGATAGCTGATCTGCTGTTCGTTGGGGCGGCTGCCGGTAGCGGCCCGGGCCGCGCGGGCATAGCCGTCGTTGCGGCTCAGGACAGCGTCACTGGCGACTTCCCGGAAGCTGTCTGCTGCCGTGGCCATGAGCGCCAGGGTGTGGGAAACCACCTTGGTGGAATCGACGGCAACGAGCAGTTTTGCCAACTCGCGATTGACATAGGGATCGTCGGCAGGAAAGAACGCCTCGAGCCGGGCGGTGAGAACACGACATTGGGATGCACGAGGTTTGCCGAGGCGGGTGTAGACCAGTTGATAGGCGCGGAGGGTGGCCAGCTTCTGCTCCGTCGAAAGTTGCGGCCAGTTCAAGCGGGACAGGCTTTTCCACAGTTGGTTCTGAAGTGCTTCATTTTTCGTCTTCACCTTCGCGATCGCGGGCGAAGAGGTCTTGGCGTGTGGCCAATCCTTGACGTCTTCGACCTTGCCGCTCGCACGCGCGAGGGCAATCACGGCTTCGATGATGGCGTTGGGCCGGGTTTCATTCAGGGCCCGCTTACGCCAGGTGGGGACCGGGAGCCGTTCGATGGCGACGCGCGCCGCATGGCGAATATGGCGGTCCTGGTGATCCAGATGAGGCCAGGCCTTGGGAAGCACGGTTCCGGAAATGTGGCCGTCGGCATGAAGTTTCTCGAGCTCCGCGCGGAGCTGAAATTCCTCGGGCAAGGGCAGCGCGCGCGCCCGGGCGGGGGACTCCCGGCCGACGTAGGTCACGCGATAGACACCGGACTGCGTGCGGCGGCCACCGACGGCAAAATACATCGCGCCGTCGTGGGGATTGATAACGACGTCGGTAAGCGGGAGGGGTTTGCCGTGGAGAAAGTCTTCCTTGGTCGCGGAGTAACTTGCTCCATTCGGCGTAAGGTGGACGGCCCACATGGTGCCGTAGGTCCAGTCGTTGATGAACACGGCACGTTGGTAGCGGGCGGGAAACTTCGCGCCTTTGCCGGCAACGACGCCGGTGGGACTGCCCGGTCCGATGTCGAGGGTGGTGGGCAGGTTGTCCGGATAGTAATCGGGGTATTTGCCCGCGCCGGAATGCCAGCCGAAGTCGGCGCCGCTGACGCAGTGGTTCACCCGGGTGAAGCGATACCAGGGCGTGCCGATGTCCCATTCCATGTCGGCGTCATAGGTGAAAAGCTGGCCGCCGAGGTCGAAGGCGATGTCGAATTCATTTCGGAATCCATGACAGAAGAGTTCCAGATCGCTTCCGTCCGGATTCATGCTGCAGATGTAGCCGCCGCCGGTTCCACGCATCCCGCGCATGAATCCGTTGCCATCCCAGAGGCGCGGCAGGATGTGGTCCTCGTCCCAGTGCCTGGGGGCGCGGGTCTTGTGAAACTTCACCGGCAGTTTCGCCGAGTTGCCGCAGTTGAAGAAGATCCGTTTGCCGTCGGGACTCACGACGAGGCTGTGCAGGCCGTGTTCGCCGCCACCCGGAATGCGGTGCAGCATCTCCACGGCGTCGTATTGGTCGTCACCGTCGGTGTCGGTGACGCGATAGAGTCCGTTCCGCGCTCCGTCCTCGTTGACCATCACGTAAAGACTGTTGAAAGCAACGAGCAGTCCGTGTGCCTTGCCGAGTTGGACATCGATCTTTTGTGGCTGGAGTTGCTCGGTCTTGCCGATGGCCGGGAGGTTCATGCGGTAGAGCGAGCCGTATTGATCGCAGGCGATGAGCCGGCCTTTGTGATCGGTGGCCATGGCCACCCATGATCCCTGCTCTGCCTTGGGGACGTTGTAGAGCTTCTCCACCTTGAATCCTTCGGGAACTTCGACTTCGTCCGCTGCGACGGTCTCGCCCGGCGTTCCCCCATCACTGCTGCTTCGATTGCCTTCGAAGATCCGTCCCCAAGGTTTGTCGCCGTAGTTTGCGAGCACGACAGCGGTTGTCCAGTTCTCGGTCTTCGGTGCGGCAGCCTCCCAACTGGCCCCGCTCTGAATCTTGGTTTCCTCGCCCTTGCTATCCTTGAGAATCAGGGAGGCGATAAAGCCGCCAATGCCGCCGGTGTTGCGGGCTTCGGCGCGGAGTTCGTTTTTGCCCGGCTTGAGAAGCTTGGTCACGTCGACCCGACTGGGCTGGTGCCAGTCGGGGTTGTTCACGGCGAGTTTGCCGTTGATGAAAACCCGCGCACCGTTGTCGCAGGTGACGTGGAGGATGGCCTGCTTAAGGTCCTTCACGACGAAAGTCTTGCGCAGACGGGATTGCTCACTGGTCGCCGGGGAGGCGTGCCAGATCCACTTCGCGCCATCGACTTGACCGGGCTTGGCGGCGACTTTCTTGGGCTTCGGAGCGGCCGCCGGTTTCTTGGTGGCCATCTCCTTGGCGTTCTTCGGTTTGGCGTAAGCGAGCAGTTGTCCGGAGGGCAATTCTTTCAGCCGGATGTCCTTGATCTGCACGGTCATGGGCGAGCCAACGTGCATCTGAAAAGCCAAGATGCCTTCGAGGGAGCGCTTCGCTTCCTCGTGATCGAACAGCTCCATCGTCACCTTGCCGTCGAGTTTGTGGATCAGGTGATTGCCTCGCGCGATGATGGTGTAGTCATGCCAATTCGCAGCGTCTCCAGCGGCGGCGGCTTTGCGGGCCTCCGTCAGCCAGCGTTTGCCCTGGGGATCGATGACGACGGACTGACCATTCTGCGCGATGATGCCGCGTCCGCCTTCTTCATACAGCATCGCGGCCAACGGGGCCGCGGTGATTATGTCGCATTGGTAGCCTCCGACGGACCAGCGTCGGGAGTTTTCGCGGCTGCGATATTGAATGCCGGAGTTGTTGCCGGTCATCTTGACCTTTAGACGCAGTTCAAAGTTCTTCAGCACGCCACCGCGCCAGATGAGGAACTGGTTGTATTTCAGCGGCTTTTCTTTGGTCGTGCGGCCGGTGATGACGCCATTCTTCACCGACCAAAGCTCTGGGTTGCCGTCCCAACCGGTGAGGTCCTTGCCATTGAACAAACTGCGAAAACCGCCCGCGTCCGGTTTGGTGGAGAGGCCGAGGGCAGTCTTGATCACGAAGTGCGTCAGTTTGGCGGATTGAAACCAACCTGGCCAACCGTCGTGACCGCCTCCTTTGATCACGTCGAGCTCGATGGGGCCACCGAATTGGCGATAGCGTTTGGCCAGTTCGCCGGTGTTGGCGTCGAACGGAACGATCTTGTCGTTGTCGCCGTGGATGTGATGAATGGACACACCCGCTTTGGCCAAGGGCTTGAGCAGGTTGATTGGATTGAGTTTTGCCAGATTCGCCGACAGCTGTTTCGGCGTCAGGCCATAGGCCTTCGCCGCCCGATCGACTCCCGGATAGCTGGCCACGCTGCAGACCGGATAAATTCCGGCTACACCACCGACGGAGTCTGGATTCGCGGTCGCCCAGCTATACAGCATCAATCCACCGCGACTGCGGGCCAACAATACCGGTTTGCGGCCGAGTCCGCGGTCCTCGGTGAGATGATCGTAAAGGACCGAGTAAAGCTCCCGACCCTGCGGGCTCCCAAACGACTCACCGACGTCAATTCCCGCGATGGCAATTCCTTGCGCGAGGAATCTTTCAAACATCCACACCTCATTGCCACCGGGAAGTCGGGGCAAGGTTGGTGCATACCAAACCCAGGGCATGTCTTTCTTCACACCGCCTGGTGGCGCGATCACGAAGGCCGGGTGTCCCTGGATTTCAAAGACCTCACCGGGCAAAGGCAGGTTCTTGGTTACCGTCACGCCCACCTCTTTGCGGACCTGTTCGGTGGTGAGGGCGACGTTCCAGATCTTTAATTCATCGATTCGTCCATCCATGAATTCCGATCCTGACGAATGCCCGATGTGCATCTTCTGCTCCGGCATCATCAGGATGGGTTGGCCCTTGAAGGGAATGCGCTTCTTCACATCGGCGTCGAGATAGAGACGACATTCACGGGCCTTCGAATCGATGACGTAGGTGATGTGGAACCAGCGCCTGATCCGCAGGTCGCCACCCCGACCGTTGCTGCCGGTGTCTTCCGCGTAGAAGTTTACCTTGGTTTCGATCCAGTTTTCACCGTCACCGATATCGCCGTGAACCTTCGCGTCATTCACCTTCAGGTCGAAGGTGTGGTCGCCGTGGTGACGCGTCCCCAGGATGCCAGAGAAGGTTGGCTCCTTCGTGAGATAGACCCACGCCGAGACCGTGAAGGTCGAGATGGCGAAGTCCTTGGAATATGGGATCTCAACGTGCTGTCCCTGCTTGCGAACAAAGTCGAGGGCACCACCGACTTTGCCGGGCGCAGGGGTGGCGCCGACGATCTTGCCGTGATGATTGCCGGCGGAATCTTTGGCCACTGCGCCCGCATCATCGAGATTCCAGTGGGCGATCGGTTGGGACACATCGGCTGCATTGATCGTGAGCGTGGCAAGAAGGGTGACGAGGATGGGTCTGGTCATTTTGTATTTGGTGAGCGAAGGGCTGATTAATGGCAGGAAAATAGGGGCAGGAAAATGTTTCTGTCTGATATTCCTGCGCCTATTTTCCTGTCCAACAAACTAATGAAGATACTGCTGACACTCTTTCTGCTCGTCGCTTGGGCTCCGCAACTCATGGCCGCCAATCAACATCCCAATGT
>JAYPXF010000006.1:29139-38704 GCA_038154405.1 Verrucomicrobiales bacterium
CAGGCTCCCCAATATTGTCATTCTCTACGCCGATGACATGGGGGTGGCGGATGTGTCCTACGGTGACAGGAAAGCCAAGATCCAGACACCGAATCTCGATCGGCTGGCGCGGCAGGGGATGACCTTCACCGACGGTCACAGTTCCTCCGGCATCTGCACGCCCAGTCGGTTTGCGCTGTTGACCGGTCAACATCACTGGCGCCGCTTTCATGGCATTGTCGGAGCCTTCGGCGGAACCGTCTTTGAGGACGGCGAGTTCACCATCGCGAAGATGTTCAAGGAAAAGGGCTATCGCACGGGAGCCTTCGGCAAGTGGCATCTGGGCTGGGACTTTGACGCCATTCGCAAGCCTGGTGTGAAGGCGAAGGATCCGAAGCCTGAGTCCTACGATTGGACGAAACGCTTTCCCGGTGGGCCGCTTGAACGAGGCTTCGATTACTACTGGGGTGATGGAACCATCAACTTCCCTCCCTATTGCTGGATTGAGGGCGACCGCTTCGTGACCATCCCGACGAAGCCGGTGATCAAGTCCGAACCATTGGCCGGCGCCGGTTCGTTCCGTCCGGGCCCAATGGCTGAGAGTTGGAATCCGTACGACATCCTGCCGACAATTACGAAGAAGACGGTGGAATGGATTTCGAAACAGAAGCAGGACAGGCCCTTCTTCGCCTATCTCGCCTTCAACTCACCGCATTATCCGATCGTTCCAAACAAGCCGTTCCACGGCAAATCCAAGGCGGGCTATTACGGCGACTTCGTCATCGAAACGGACGCCATGGTGGGCAAGGTGCTGGCGGCGTTGGAAAAGTACGGCTTTGCCGAGAACACGGTGGTGATCTTCACGGCCGACAATGGTGCTGAAACGGCGGCGTTCACCCGGTTGGAGAATTTCAAGCAATGGAGCTCCGGGAAGTTTCGCGGCGTCAAACGCGACATCTACGAGGGCGGTCATCGGGTGCCGTTCATTGTGAAATGGCCCGGCAAGGTGAAAGGCGGCTCCGTTTCTCACGAAGTTGTCAGCCAGGTGGATTTCGCCGCGACCTTTGCCGCGACCATCGGCTACAAACTTGGGAACGACCAGGCCATCGACAGCTACAATCTCTTGCCGGTGTTGGAGGGCCGGGACTATGAGCACCCACTCCGAACCGCCACCGTGCATAACACTTCAGCAAACAAGTATGCAATTCGCCAAGGCGATTGGGTGTTGATCGATGCGCCGTCGGGCTCCGCGAAGAAGGAATCGAAGAGCTATCTGGATCACTTTGGATTGGAGGCATTCCCCAAGAAGAATCCCGGCCTGCTGTTCAATCTTGCGAAGGATCCCCGCCAGTCCCAGAACCTCTACGCGAAGCATGCCGACAAGGTGAAAAGCATGCGCGACCTGTTGAAGCGTTACATTGGCGGCGAACGTTGTGCCCCCGTCGGAAATTGATGATTGTGGATCGGAAATTCCTTCTCTCAGATTTTCCTGCCCCCATATTTCTGCCAAAGAAAAGAATGAAAATGACTCTCCATCGAATCGCCGTTGCCTCGGGCATGTTCCTGCTCACGCTTTCCAACCTTGTAGCGGAAGATTGGCCTTCCTGGCGCGGTCCTTCGCACGCCGGGAGTCGGACGGGAAAGAATTACCCCACCAAATGGAGCCCCGATAGTGTTGCGTGGAAAGTCGATCTGCCGGGCAAAGGCGCGTCTTGTCCGATTGTGTGGAAGAATCGCATTTACCTGACTTCACCAGAGGACGGAACGGACGTCGTGATCGCTTTGGATCTCAACGGAAAACAGCTCTGGAAGACCAAAATGGGCGCCGAGACCCCGCCGAAGCATCGCAAGCTCGGCACCAGCAGCAACGCCTCCCCGGTCACGGACGGGACGGGCTTGTTTGTCTACTTCAAAAGCGGCACCTTCGCGGCGCTGGAGATGAACGGCAAGGTTCGCTGGCAGCGCAATCTGGTCAACGAGTTTGGCGAGCAGAAGCTCTATTGGGATCAGGGCAGCTCGCCGATCATCATGGGCGATCTTGTCATCCTTCCCCGCATGCATGCGGGTGACTCGTGGGTTGCCGGCTTTGACAAGGCCACCGGCAAGATCCGCTGGAAGCAGGATCGCAATTATCAGGTCCCGGCCGAGAACGACAACGGTTATACGACCCCCGTTCCCGTCCGCCACGGCAACCAAGATGCCTTGCTGGTCTGGTGCTCGGACCACATCACGACTTACGCCGCGAAAGATGGAAAGTTGCTCTGGGAATGTGGCGGCTTTAACCCGAAAGGTAGAAGGCTCTGGCCGCCGATCGCCACTCCCGTGGTCTCCGGCAATGTCGCGATCATACCCGTGGGACGCGACGATCGCCGACAGGCCGAGATCCACGCCGTTCGCCTGGGTGGCAAGGGCGATGTCACGGACACACATCGTCTCTGGGAGACCACCGACTTCGGCGTCTTCGCATCCAGCCTGATCGCCTACGAAGGCCGCGTGTACCTGCTTCGCAACAAGGGTGGCATCGTCTGCCTGGACCCGGCCACAGGCAAGCCCTTCTGGGAAGTACAGCTGCCGAAGGACGCCTCCGCGTACTACGCCTCTCCCGTCATCGCCGGCGGGATTCTCTACGCGGCCCGTGAAGACGGGATGGTGTTCGCCGCTCGGGTTGGACAGGAATTCAAGCTTCTCGGCGAGAATGATATGGGCGAACAGATCCTCGCGACGCCCGTTCCGTTTGCCGGTCGTCTGCTGATCCGCACATCCAAGAGCCTCTTCTGCGTGAAGTAAGCAAGATTCCATTTCAACCAAGGAAAGAATGGAGAATACGGAATCTGGAACATAGGCAAACGAATACCAAAGTCCTCTTTCCGTGTCTTCGGTGTGTTCCGTGGTTGAACTGTTCCGGATCCAAACCAGGCCCACACGAATCGCCTTGGCGACAGCTCCGGTGTTGGTGTTCACGTGCAGCTTGGAGTAGATGCTGCGCATGTGGTTGACGACGGTGTGGGGACTGATCTCGAGGGCTTCGGCGATTTCTTTGTTCACGATGCCTTGGGCCATTTGTTCGAGGATCCGCTTTTCGCGGTCGCTGAGGCCGTAGTCGTCAGGCTGCGTGGGCTTGGCTTGGGCGAGCTGGTTGAAGAGTTGAAGGACGCGTTGGGCGACGTCGGGGGCCAGCGGGGCTCCGCCACCGGCGGCTTGGCGGATGGCGCTGAGCACCTGTTCCTTGGAGGTGGTCTTGAGCAGGTAACTGTTCGCGTCGGCGCAGACGGCGTCGGCGAAGGGCTGGGGACAGCTCATGCCCTTGGGGAAGTCGATGGCGCGAACGAGGCCACGTCGCCCACGACATCCTGTCCTGATCGGAACCACCTACCCATCCAATCGCGGTTACCGGACTGCCGTCACTTCGGTGGATAGGTGTCGCGCGTTCAATCTTTATTGTCTAATCCGGTGACCGTCATTCCGTGATCCGATTTGGATCGATGGTGAGGAATTTGATCCTCATGAAGCTGTCTGCTTCGAAGACGAGTCCGATTCGGCCGCCCGGAAGCGTCGCCATGTGCGAGTAGGAGGAGAAGCCACGGTAGATGAGGCGGGAACGGGGCCAGGTCTTGCCGTCGTCTTCGCTGAGCTTGACGGTCATGCGGAACCGGCCGCCCGTAAATGAAGGATTGGAGAACGCCAAGCGCACGGGATCATTCCGGTGTCCAGCAAGTCGCAGCAAGGCACCCTGACAGGCCGGGCCAGGCAATTCCTTGGCATTCTGCAATTCACCGAAGCTTTCGCCACCATCGGCACTGATGGAGTAGGTGCGGGAACGGGTGGTTTGCGGCTTGAAGCGCATGTTGACCATCACCCGGCCGTCCGACAATTCGACGGGCGTTGGTTCCGGGATGCGCAGACCGCGACCGGTGATGCCGCCTTGTCGCCAAGTGCGGCCGTGATCGTCGCTGATCATCAGACAGCCCGCTTCGGAGCCATCCTGTAGGAGCCCGTAGCCAGGTAGCAACAGACGCCCTGTGCGCAGTTGAATGCCGGACGCACAGGTCTTCAAGAGCTTCCAGTGGCGCATGATGTCTCCGCCGATCGGTCGCGG
Organism: Verrucomicrobiales bacterium; assembly: GCA_038154405.1. Lineage (GTDB taxonomy): Bacteria > Verrucomicrobiota > Verrucomicrobiia > Limisphaerales > JAYPXF01. Next base: position 33,215 of record JAYPXF010000006.1, read on the forward strand.
CGCGGACCAGGTAAGACCATCGTCGGACGATTGCATGATCCAAGGTCCGCCGCTCCATTGACGTTTGCGTTTGTCGGACACCTGGCGCGTGGAAACGGCGAAGACAACATCCGTTTCCCGGTCCACAACTGCGGTGCACATCTGCGCCTCGATCACAGGAATGGCGTCGCCCGGATCCCACGGATCCCACAACGTTCGAGTGCGCGACCAGGTCTTACCGCCGTCGGTCGAACGTTTCATGACCAGATCCTGATCCGGTTCCTCGTGGGTGTCATCGTGTCGCCGGCCGCCGGCGATCACCAGCAGCGTTCCCTTGTCGGTGGAGTGAATGACCGGATGGCGTACATTGAAGAACCCGTCTTCACCCAGGTCCCAGAGGTTGATGTGCGGCAGCTCCATGCGGGCAAAGTTCCCGTGCACGCGAAAATCGATCAGATGAATCTCACCACGATCAGGCATGAATCCGATCTTGCCCAACCAGTCCTTGCGCAATCCCCGGTAGGCTTCCGCCTCGTACACGCGGCGTCCGTCGATACTGATCGTGAGCTTGTCGCCCCGGCAATGAAGTTCCAGATCGAACGGCCGACCCGCATTCAATAATTCCGTCTTCTTCCCGATGACCTTGTTCTCGGCGCGGATCAGGTATTGGGCATTGTCCGGAGCGGTGACGCGGACCAAACCTTCGGGAGCGTCCAGCCTCAGTCGCATCGCAAGGGAATCCGTAAGGGCATCGGAGTGATGATAATGACCGCCCACAATCAGCGAAGCGCCCGTGCCCTCCAGAGTCGGCAACAAGAGACGGGCGTGCATGCGGAAGTCACCCCCATGCAGAAACTCGCCCCCATGGACCACCGTGCCCATTCCCCGAATGACAAGCGCCTTCCCCCGGGTGATTTGAGTACCGGTGCTAACGATGTTTTTCGCCTGGCCATCTGCGACAAACACCTCCCATTCCTCGGTGACGGCGGCTGTCGTGGCGGTCAAGAACAGCTGCGCGGCGCAAACCAAGATGCTGGGCAAGACCTTGGTGTTGAGTGGAAACATGTCGCGTTCTTATGGCCTGGGATCAGTCAAAAGGCGAGCGAATCAATCTGGATGGAACCGTACAGCTCGAATGGTGATTCCCCTTGGCCGGTCGGATTTGCGGACGTACAAGATCGATCGATGCCGGGTTTCCGTTGCCAAGCCATTCTCTTCGATCTCGACGGTGTTCTGATCGACGCGGAGTTGATCTACCAGCGACATTGGAAGAATTGGGCGAAGCGGCACCGTGTTTCATTCGAGAAGATTGTTACCATCCATCACGGTAAACCCGCCATTCGCACGATGGAAATCGTCGCGCCGCATATGGACGCGATGACTGAATCCAGACGATTCAACGAGGGATTGGAAGCGGATACGGATAAGGAGGGAAAGGTGGCTTATCCGGGCGTGAACGAGGCGTTGCGGAGACTGCCCGCCGATCGCTGGGCCATTGCAACAAGCGCACCGGGTAAGATTGCCCGGTCCCGATTGGAACACCTCGGATTGCCGGTTCCGCCGGTCCTCGTCACACCGGATGATGTGCAACAAGGCAAGCCCGCTCCCGATCCCTACCTCAAGGCCGCCGCGGGAATCGGCTTCGACGCAACAGACTGCGTGGTGATCGAGGATTCGCCGAAGGGAATTGACGCCGCGCTCGCAGCCGGCGCCCAAGCATTGGCTTTGGCGACGACTCAAGATGTCGGTGCCCTTCAGAAAGCCGACGCGATCTGTCCGCAGTTTTCCGACTTGGAGTTCGCGCGCAATGACTCTGGAATTCGCATCTTTTGGCGATGAGATTTCGAGGCCAAGAAACCCCTGTCTGCCGTGGACGTCATTCGAAAACTGGAAAACCTGAAGCAGCTTCTGCCAGGCGATACGCCCAACAAGGTGGAGGGCGAATCATGCTTTGAGTGTTTTGACAACTTCGTCTTCCACGATGAGCCGGAACTGGAGCGCGATACGATTGTCTATCTCAGGGATGCCCGCTCTGAAGAAAGCACGCAGCTTGGCCGTCAGCTCTATGTTGAAGCCAGACGGATCGCGGAATACCGGACCGAAGTCAACAAACGTGGTGGATATCCGGATATTGTTGCTTTGACCAAGCGGTTGATTGAGGACCGGTGGTGTAGAACCGACTAAATGAACCAAATCGTACAGAATCTTGGCCTGTTGACTGCATTCTGCCTCGGGACGAGCCTCGCGGGCGCCGCAGTGGAGGTCTCTTCACTTGACGCGCTCAAGGCTTCGGGAGCGCTTCAATCCAGTTATCGAAATTGGAAGGCAGCGGACATTCTTCCCGAGGCACCCAAGCCCGCGCTCGAGCGGTTTCGCCGAGAGATCGGGCCGATCTTGAAATCCCACTGTGTCCAATGTCACGGACCCAAGAAGGCGAAGGCTCGACTGCGCATCGATACGCTGGATCCTGATCTGTTCAACGGGAAGGATGTCGACTGGTGGCTGGAGGTCCAAGCCGTGCTGGGCAATGGCGAGATGCCGCCGCCGGAAGAGGCAGAGTTGTCGGGTGAGGGTCGTGCGCAGGTGATGGACTGGCTCGCCCATGAGATCCGGATGGCCTCGATGACGCGCCGCGCCGAGGAAGGCCATTCCTCGTTCCGACGCATGACGCGTTACGAATACAATCACGCTCTGCAGGATCTGCTCGGTATCCCCGGCAACTTTGCCCGCGACCTTCCGCCGGAAGCCCATTCGGAGGATGGGTTTCAAAACACCTCGGAAACGCTGCACATGTCGGTTTCGCAGTTGGAGACATACCGGCGAGTTGCGAGGGAAGCGTTGTTAAGGGCAACGGTGCACGGATCGCGACCGTCGATGCTGCATTGGGGCGTGCCGATGAAACGGGCCGCCAGGATCGAGTGGGCGAGGCAGGATGAGAAGCTCGCGAAGGCAAAGGACAAGTTCAAGGACGATCCGGAGAAGCAGGAAACGGAAGTGGCAAAGCTTCTGGAATCCTTCAAACGTCCTCATCGTGGCACCCACTTCAAAGACCTGACCACCGGGCGAACCGCGCAGCATACGTGGTCTTACTATAGCGCGAAGTATGCGTTGAAACCGACAAACTCCCCGCCCGAGGCCCCCAAGTCTTTTGAGCAGGTTGCGATCCTTCCCCGCGGTCAGGCACTCATAGTTGAACTGGGAGAGAAGATTCCCGATGAAGGGACGATGCGGGTTCGGGTGCGGGTATCCCGGCTCTCGGCGGATGACCAACCGGATCCCAGTCTCCAGTTGGAATTCGGCTGGAAGGCCAGCAACGAAGGTCGGGCGCGTTTCCGCGTGAGCAAGGCCGACGTTCGGGTCACTTCCGATCCAACGATCTATCAATGGGACATCCCGCTCGCCACGATCTATCCCCGCAACGGTGTCCGCAAGACATCGCCGCTGGGCACCCACGTGCCCAATCCTTCCGAGTATATCCGCTTCGTCAACAGCTCCGCGTCACCCGGCGATATTCGCATCGACTACGTAGAGGTTGCGACGCCGGTCTATGAGCAATGGCCGCCGGCGTCTTATCATCGCATCTTTGGCCAGAGCGACCATCGTGATGACGAACCGGTTTACGCGCGGGAAGTTCTTTCGAAATTCATGTCACGGGCTTGGCGAAGGCAGGTGAGCAGGGGGGAGATTGGGCAGAAGCTGCGGCTCTTTGAGGAAATGCGCGATTCCTGCGAAACCTTCGAAGCGTGCATGGTCGAGGTGTTGGCGACCGTGCTTTCGTCATCGGAGTTTCTCTACCTTAGACGGGACAACCTCGCGACACGGCTGTCGATGTTTCTGTGGTCGAGCGTGCCGGACGATCGATTGCTCGCGGCGGATCTTCGCCAACCTGACGCGCTGGCTGCCGAGGTGAAGCGGATGTTGGCGGATGCGCGTTCCGAACGCTTTGCCCGGCAGTTCGTCCGTCAGTGGCTCAACCTGCAACTGCTGGATTACGTGGAGCCGAACAGCGTCATGAACGAGCTGGTGAAGGAGGTGATGCAGGAGGAACCGGTCGCCTTCTTTGTGGAGGTGATGCGGCGCGATGAAAGCGTCCTGAATTTCATCCACGCCGACTACGGCATGGTCAACGAACGTCTGGCGCATCACTACGGCATACCCGGCATCCATGGAAATCACCTGCGTCGCGTGAAGCTGGATCCAGCACATCGACGCGGCGGACTGCTCACGCAGGCGGGATTGCTGGCGATGAATTCCGCCGGCACCAACTCGCATCCCTTGAAGCGCGGCATCTGGATGCTTGAGAGCATTCTCAATGATCCACCACCGCCACCACCTCCGGCCGTTCCGGAGATCGATCTGGCGGATCCGCGGATTGCGCAGATGACCCTCAAGGAACGCATCGAGGATCATCGCAATCACCCGGCCTGCATGTCCTGTCACGCCAAGATTGATCCCTGGGGTATCGCCTTCGAGAACTACGACGCCATGGGGCGTTGGCGTGACCGAATCAATGGCAAGCCTGTTGACGCGACCAGTCGCCTGTTCAACAATGAACCATTGAACGGGATGGATGGGTTGAAGCGTTTTTTGCTGAAGAACCGTCAGGACCAGTTTGTTCGCGCGATGACGCACAAGATGACAGTCTACGCTCTGGGACGGCCGCTCACCTTCGCCGATCGGGCAGGAGTTGAAGGGATCACCGCGAGGGTTCGTCAACAGGGCGACGGACTCGCCACGCTGATCAGCATGGTGGCCACCAGCAAGTTGTTTGCGACCCCATGAAACGGCCTATGTCATCCGGTTTGTCCAATCTCGACCGCCGTCGCTTCCTTCGCGGAACGGGCTGGGCGTTGGCGTTGCCTCTGTTCGAGACATTAGCCTTGGCGCGACCGGCCAACTCGGCTGCGCCCAAGAAGCGTTTGGGATGTTTCTATTTTCCGGATGGCGTCCCGATGCCGTTGGCCGAGGATCCGGCTTACCGTAATTGGTCCTGGTTTCCGCACGGCAATGGAACGGAATTCACATTCACAAAGTGCATGGAACCGTTGCGGCCATTGCGCGATGACCTGACGGTCCTCTCCGGCCTTTCCCATCCACGGGGACGCGATGTCCACGGCCACAACAACGCCGATCAATTCCTGACCGCAGCTTCGACCGGCACGGGGGATACGGACTACCAGAATACCATTTCGCTCGATCAGGTTTATGCGGGTCACGTGGGTGATCAGACGCGATTCTCGTCGTTGGTCATGTCCACCGACGGGGGTACGGGCACGGCGCGCGGAGCTCATACCATGTCGTTCAACCGTCATGGCCGGCCGATCCCGGCGGAGAACCGGCCCAAGCGGATTTTTGACATGCTCTTCGTCAAGAGCGACGCCAGTGCCGCCCGCCAACTTGCGCTGAGTCAGAGTGCCTTGGATGACCTCCTGGCTGACGCGCGTCGCATGCGCAGAACCCTCTCCAAACACGATCAAGCAAGCCTCGACGAATATCTTCACTCCGTTCGTG
>JAYPXF010000006.1:38714-49135 GCA_038154405.1 Verrucomicrobiales bacterium
CCGCGGCCGCATCTGGCGTCTCGCGCACGACAAGTTCAAGACCGACTCAACCCGCGTTGCCACCTACCAGATCGGTCGCGAAAACTCGGTGGGGATCAGCGATACCCTGGCGCGGGCCGTCGGCTTTCCGGTCGCTCATCAGCTGTCGCATGACACGAAGGAACCGGGCGGGTGGAAGAACTTCGCCGTCTATTGCCGTTTCCTGAACGAGGAATTTAGTCGGTTTGTTTCCCGGTTGAAGCAGACTCCCGAACCCGCCGGTGAAGGAAGCCTGCTCGACAACACCCTGCTGCTGTTCGGTTCCGCCTCGAGCGCATTCCATCTCTCACGCAACTACCCGCTGATCCTGGCTGGAGGAAAGAACATGGGCCTTAAGCATGGACGTTATCTCAACCATGCCGGCGGTCATGCCTATACCGGCGGTTGGAAACCCGGCGACCCGGAACCGTGGACCCGAAAGTCCACCGGGCATGACCTGCCTCTGTCCAATCTCTTCGTCGCCATGCTCCAACGCCTTGGGTCAGAAACGGATTCCTTTGCGGACAGTACCGGGAGGCTCGACTCGATCTGACCGATGTCCCCGATTTTTGATCGCGGCCGTCGGGCGCTGTCATTTCGGTGATCCCGACTGGGCCAACCCGGTCAACGCTCCGTTTTTACGAAGAAAGCTCTCCAGATCGGCGTCGCCTTTCGCCACCACATAATCGAGCGCGGTTTTGCCGGACTGATCGCTGGAATTGATGTCGGCACCCTGTTCCAGCAGCCATTCCAGAAGTCTGTAGTCCTTGGATTCGAAGGTCGGCGTCTTGGCGTACATGAACACCGTGGTGCCTTTGGAATTCGTGAGATTCACGTCCGCGCCGTTTTGAACGAGCAGTTTTGCGACTTCGGCGTGGGCGCCGTGGCAGGCCATGATGAGTCCACTCCAACCTTTCGGATGCCGACAATCGATGTTCTTCAACCGGGTCAGGAGATTCCGGACCAAACCGATCTCCCCGGTCGCGCAGGCGGCGAGAAACTGGGCCTCTGTTGATTCGGATTCCATGTGCCGCGACATCATTCAACGAAATGCATCGTATGTCTGCAATTTCCCGCCGCACTCCGGGGCGGTCGAATCCGGACCCGGCGGTTTATTACGCAGGGGCATCGCTGATCGTTCTGAATCGTTGGGTGTCCTGATCGGTCGATTGATGGACACTACAGGGTCGGAATTTTTCGTCTGTTCCGCTACAGGTAGCAACGTCACATGTATCGAAACACCATATTGCTGACCATTTTGTTTGTCGGACAGGCCTTGCTCACCCATGCGGCTAAGACCGATCCGGATCGGACCTCGCCCAATATCGTCTTCTTCATCGCAGACGATGTTTCGCAGGAGGATTTCGGTTGCTATGGGCATCCGAAGATCAAGACGCCGAACACGGACGCCCTGGCCGCCTCGGGCATGCGGTTTGAAAATGCCTACCTGACGACCAGCAGCTGCAGTCCGAGCCGATGCAGCATCATCACCGGTCGCTATCCTCACAATACCGGGGCGCCGGAACTTCACGTGCGACTGCCGGAGTCACAGATTCGCTTCCCCGAACTGTTGCGTGAAGCCGGCTACTACACCGTGTTGTCCGGCAAGAACCACATGTTCGGGAACAAGGACCGATCCTTCGACAAGATCACCCGTGGCGGTGGACCGGGTGCAGAAAAGGACTGGGTTCAGCATGTGCAGGATCGCCCCAAGGACAAACCGTTCTTCTTTTGGTTTGCGTCGACGGATGCGCATCGGAGTTGGGGCATGAGTGATGACGCCCCGGTCTACAGTAACGATGACATCGTTGTTCCGCCCTATCTGGTGGACACCGAGGTGACCCGTGAAGACCTCACCGGCTACTACCACGAGGTGAGCCGGTTCGATCACTTTATCGGGTTGGTGACGGCCGAGCTGAAGAAGCAAGGCGTGTTGGACAACACCATGATCGTCATCGCTGCGGACAACGGCCGGCCGTTCCCACGCTGCAAGTCGCGGCTTTACGACAGTGGCATCAAGACGCCGTGGGTCGTTCACTATCCCCGCTTGGTGACGAAGCCGTCCGTAACCAAAAGTCTCGTCAGTGTGATCGATCTCAGCGCCACCTGCCTGGAGATTGCCGGCATTGAGCGACCAGAGACCGTCCAAGGCCGGAGCTTTGTCCCGATTCTGAAAAATCCGGAGGCGGAAGTGCGGCAGATGATCTTCTCAGAACACAACTGGCACGTTTACAAGAACCACGAACGCATGGTGCGCTTCGGTGACTTCGTCTATATCAAGAACAACTTCCCGAATCAGCCGAACCTCTGCTACGAATCCGATGATCACTATCCCGCCGGCAAGGAACTGTGGCTGGCCCATGCGGCGGGCAAGACGACACCGGAGCAACAACAGGTTTTCGCCAACCCCTGTCCGGAGGAAGAGTTGTTCAAACTCAGCGACGACCCTGATCAGTTTGAAGACCTGTCAAAGAACTCAGACTACGCGAAGCAACTGAAGCAGGCCCGCCGCTTGCTCGCCAAGTGGACCGAACAAACCGGTGACACCGTTCCCGAAAATCCGACCCCTCATCGCCACGCCCCTCCACGCATTGAAAACGGCGAGATCATTCCCCCTGGCAAATCCAAGAAGCGCAATCCGCATGCCGAAATGCCCGGTGCTGCCCGCAACGCCACCAAGATCAATCATCCCGGCCCCTTGCGGCTGAAGGATTGAACGCATGAATCGATTCCTCTGGCTCCTGCTCATTGCCCTCGGCGTTCAAGCCGCGGATCGGCAACGTCCGAACATCATATTCATCCTGGTGGATGACATGGGCTACTCCGACATCGGTTGCTACGGCGGTGAGGTGAAGACGCCGAACATCGATCGTCTGGCAAAGAATGGTCTCCGTTTCACGAGCATGTACAACACGTCCAAGTGCTTCCCATCGCGGGCCTGTCTGCTCACCGGCGTTTACGCGCAACAATGCGGGATGGGGCGCGGCTCGAAAGGCGGTTTCAAGAACGCCATCACCGTCGCCGATCTGTTGCGAACGAAGGGCTACCGCACCTTGGCGGTAGGAAAACATCACTCGACTGACAGCCTGTATGACCGCGGCTTCGATCGCTTCTATGGCTTTCACTACGGACCCGGCAAGAGCTGCGCCAATCATTTCAATCCCGGCGAACCGCGTCCGGGTGAGGGGATCCCTGCGCGCAAGAAAGGTGAGTCCCGCGCCTACTGTTTCGACGATCGGAAGATGATCCCCTACTACACCCCCAAGGAGAAAGACTGGTACACCACCGACTACTTCACCAATTGGGCCATCGATTTTCTCGAGGAATACAAAGACGAGGACAAGCCCTACTTCCTCTACGTCTCCTACACCGCTCCGCACGATCCGCTGCACGCCTGGCCGGAGGACATCGCCAAATACGATGGCATCTACGAGGTCGGTTACCAGGCGATTCGCGAGACCCGATACCGGCGCCAGCAGGAATTGGGAATCTTCGGGGACGGCTTTCGTCTTCCACCAGCCACGCACCGGGATTGGAACTCGCTCAGCGCCGAACAGAAGAAGGACCAGTCACGGCGGATGCAGGTCTATGCCGCCATGCTTGATCGCGTGGACCAGAACATCGGCAAGCTTGTCGCCAAGGTCCGGGAGTTGGGTGACGAGGAAAACACCCTGATCATGTTCGCATCGGACAATGGTTGTTCATCCGAAAATGTGAACACGGGAACCGGAGAGGTCGGTTCGATCACCCGTTGGGCATCGCTTCAGCGAGATTGGGCCAACGTCTCCAACACCCCGTTCCGCTACTGGAAGAACCTCAGTCATGAAGGCGGCATTCGCACACCGTTCATTGCGTATTGGCCGAAGGTGATCCGGAAGACGGGCGGATTCAACCGGCAGCCGATCCACTTCGTCGACGTGATGGCCACGCTGCAGGACATTTCCGGGGCATCGTATCCCAGCAGCATCAAAGGCCAGCCGATCACTCCCATGCAGGGGGAGAGCTTCCTGCCGGCGCTTGCGGGAGAGCGACTTCCGGATCGGAAGAATCCGATCTTCTTCGAATGGGGCAGCGGTGGAGCGGTGCGAGAAGGCGACTGGAAACTCGTCACCAAGACCCTGTCCAAGAAATCCAAGGATCCACGCAAGGCCCGTTGGGAACTCTACAACCTGCGCGAGGATCCCACTGAGACGAAGGATATCGCGGTCGCTCATCAGGTGGTGGTTCAGCGTCTTGGTCGCCGTTGGCAGGATTGGTACAAGGCGTCGTATGCCCGATGAAGTGACCATTCGCGCTGCCACCATGGCTGACTGCGACGCGGTCGGCCGGTTGCTCGGGGAAGTGGACGCACACCATGTGCGCCTGCGTCCGGATGTATTTCAACCTTTCGATGATCCCGCGGCGATGCGCGAGCGGGTATCCGGGTTTGTTGACAACGATGATGCGGATGCACTAGTTGCCGAAACGAAGGACAGGATCGTCGGATTGGCTACCGTTCAGATCCATGACAATCCGAACGCGCTGATGTTCCGTCCCGGTCGACGCGCGATCATGAGCGACCTCGTGGTGGATCCTGAATTGCGAAGATCCGGCATCGCGAGGCAATTGCTCGTTTGCGTCACGGAGTGGACCCGTAGTCGTGGATTCAATTCCCTCGGCCTCAACGTCTGGAACGCCAACGAGGAGGGATTGGCCTTCTTCAAGACGAATGGATTCGTTCCCCGTTGCCAACAGATGGAACTGATCCTGTAGCGGAAGATGCAAAATCTTCCGACCCCGCGATTGGTACAGACCAATTGAACCTATTCTTCCCCGGCAACTGCCCAGCCGTGGCCGGAGGGTATGATCGGATCCGCGTTTTTGATCTCGGAGATCTTTCCGAGTGGTGCCAGTGACTCGGACCAATCCGCATGCTTCGCCGCCAGCTGCCGTACGACCTTCGGGTGTTTTGCTGCCAGGTCGTCTTCTTCGCGGGGATCCTGCTTCAGGTCGAACAGCTGCCACGGATCCTTTTCGTACTTCCGGTAGAGTCGCCAGTCCCGCCAGCGCACGGCGATCAGGTGCCGACGAACGGCATCGCCCGGTTCATTGTTGAGCCAGAAAAGGTATTCGTGCGCGTCGCCCGTTTTCTTCCCCTGCAGATACGGAATCAGATCTACGCCATCGCAGTGATCGGGAATAGAGTTGCAGGCAAGCGAAGTGATCGTGGAGTAGAAATCGAAGTTGGACATGAGTCCGTGATAGTCTTTTCCCTCTGGCAGAACTCCGGGCATGGAAAAAATCGTGGGCACGCGAACCCAGCCCTCCTTCTGCGTTCCCTGTCCCTTGCCACCGGTGTATGGGCTCGAGGATCCGCCCTCGCCCCCGTTGGCACCGTTGTCGCTGGTGAAGATGACCAGGGTGTGCTTCCTCAATCCGTGCTTCTCAAGTGCGGCCATGAGTTTGCCGACCTGGTCATCGACCGAGACGATGCAACCGGCGAGTTTCCGTCGTTTGCCGGTGGCCGTCGTGCGGCTCATCAGGCTCTCGGGCGCCTCAATACTGGGTGAGTGGACCGCCTCCGGTGACCAGTATAGAAAGAAGGGTTCCGACTTGTGGCGTTCGATGAAATCGATCATCGAATCGCCGTCGTGGTCGGTCAGCCATTGTGTTTCGCCAGCTTCATTGAGGCAGAAATATTTGGACTTCGCGCCCTTCTTGGCGACCTGCTTGGGCAGTTTCTTGAGCTCCGCCTTGGTGTGGGTCTTCTTGGGCGGGTTCTTCCGGACCTCGGTGAATCCGACATTCAACGGGCCCTGGCGTTTGGTGCCGATGTCCCACTTGCCGATCTGACCGGTCATGTATCCATGACTGCGCAAAAACTTTGCCAAGGTCGGCCGATCTTCGGGAATGGCCAATCCGCGCGACATGCCGTATTTCCCGAAGCGTTGGCCGTATTGCCCCATCATGAGACTGCAACGACTTGGACAACATGGTGGGTTGGAAATGTAGGAGGCGGAACAGCGCACGCCTTCGGCGGCCAGGCGATCGATGTTCGGCGTCGGGATGTCCTTGCATCCGTAGCAGCCAAGGTCTCCGTAACCCAGATCGTCAATGTAGATGAGGACGATGTTGGGGGAACGTTCCGTTCCATCGCTTGGCAGCTTTGCCGCGAACACTTGGAGAACGAAAGTTGCAATGACACAAAGCAGGATGGATTGAATTCGTTTCATGAGGGGAGTTGATCGACGGTGTTGGAAGGAAACGTGGTTCGCGAGTCAAAGGTAACGAGAAAAAGGAAGACCGGCAGAGCGACGTGCGGCGCCCGCAGCACCGCTTCATGTAGAAATTGATCCGCTCCCCACCAGGGCGCGGCCAACGACATGCCGGCCGCAGGTCGGGCCAAGGATGTCAGAAGTCCCCACAGCGTGGCATAAGCCAGACTCGCGCGGCGCATGACGGGGACGAAGATTCCCCCACACACCGCAAAATCCAGGATTCCCACGATCTTGAGAAACACGTCCGCACCGTTCTCCCCGAGGCCAAGGATCGCTGTGACCATTCCGTAGAAGTGCCCGGGTGTAGGAGCCAGACCGACGGCATAGATTCCGTGACCGGCATAGGTGGCGCAGAATCCGATCAGCGCGGTTCCCATCGTCCACCGATCACGGACACCGCGTTGCAGGACGAGGATCAACACGACGGGAGTCAGGATCTGACCTCCATATTCGATGAAGGTTGCCGTCGCGTGACCGGCGTTGACATACAGGCAATAGGCCACGAGAGCCAACAGACCACTGCCGATCCCCAGGCCGGTCAACAGCACGGTCGATCTGGGTTTGGCCACCATCGCGACGACCGCCAAACCCAGGTAGACGAAGCCGATCATGCGTTCGCCGATGAGAATGCGACGATCGGTCACGACCTCCGCCACGTAGGTCTCCCAAGTGACGTTCAACGCCCTTGCCAGCCAGCCCAGGTAATCCGGATTCCAGAGCACTGCGTCGTAAGGCGCGCTCCAGCGCAGGTGCTGCCAGGCCCAGCCGGCGAAACAGGCGCACGCTCCGATTCGCAGGGCCAGCGTCAACCAGCAACGGTGCTCGTTCTCCTTTTCGGCTGACGCTGATGGTGTTGCGTCAGGCACCGTTGCGTTCGGAGCTGACACCATTGGTCAGTGGCGAAGTTGATCGAGGGTGACCTGATATTCGTGATGTTGCTGGTTGTCGATGTCGATGACCCGGCAGGTCAGCGTAGGAGGATTCACCGTGGTGTCGAACTCCAGCTTGGCGAAGGCCGGCGTCTTGTTGTAGCCGAGGATGAATTCGGAACCCTTGGCGTCTTCCACCAGACTGTGGGTATGAACATTGGTCAGTCGGGAACTCATGAATTCGAACAGGTCATAACCCTTCTCGCGTTTCGTCTTGCGGATGTCGACCCGATGACGATCAGCCGACATGAGCACGACGCCGTCGATCCGCTTGTCCTCGATGAAGCTGAAGATCTCCTCGCGCTCCGCGGTAAAACCATCCCACGTATCGCGACTGCGCGGTTTGACACCGGCGCTCCACGGCACGGATGACGCGAGGACTTTGAACTTACCTCTTGATTTACTGAGGGTTTCAAACAGCCACTTCTTCTGCACGGGACCAATCATCGTACCGCCGGAGCGGTCGCGATAATAACGACAGTCGAGACAGATGAAGTGGATGTCACCGGTGTAGGTGTCGAACCAGCAGCCCGGTTGCTTGTCGCTGCCGCCGTAGTAAGGATTCGCCCAGTTGTTGCGGAACACCTCCCATACGTCGCGCTTCCACGCGGGCTTGTCGATGAACGGGCCCGGCACACAATCGTTCAATCCGAAATCGTGATCGTCGTAGATTGCATAGGTCGGGGTGTTGGCGACCAACCTGCGCCAATCCGGCTGCGATTGGCGACGATGATAGATGTAGTGATGCGTCAAAGGGTGCGTTGGATCGTCGATGTAGACGTTGTCGCCGAGCAGAAACAGCGCATTCGGTTGGTGCTTCGCAATCGTCGACCACATCCGCTCATACTTCGGAGTGAATCCGGCGCCGCCGCCGAGAACCATCGTCAGTTTTCCTGACTCACCATTCTTGGCCGCCGTGCGAAACGATCCGTGACCCACAACCCGGTCACCGATCCGCACGAGCACCTCGTATTCGGTTTTGGGCATGAGCCCGTTGAAGTGAGCCACTGCGGTGTTGCCGGTCTTGCTTTGCGTCTTGACCGTCACGGTCCGCGGATCGCGAAGTCCCTCGACGGTCACCATTGCCTCCATTGGGTCCGAGGTGCGAATCCACACTGCGGCCGAGTCCGAGGACACACTCCCAACCATCGGGCCGTGCACCAGATCCAGCTTGAAGGAAGCGACCCAGCGGGCAAATCCATCCGCTTTACGAAGCGAGGCAAACGCCTCCTTGGGCCCGGCGATGAAGCGGCCTATCTTGGCGCCGTTCTTGACGGCCAATTTGGCCTCCTTCAATGCCGTTGCTCCGTCCTTTTGAAGACTTGCGGACAGCGAGCGGACAAAATGTTTCTCAGCCTGATCAACCCCGCTGTTGTTGCGCTTCTCCTTCTCCAAGGTCTTGAGGGCGGCATCGTATTTGCCCTGGGCCAGTTCGCGCACGGCGTTGCGTCCCGGATCGTGCTGGCCGCGAGATGCCAACGGGGCAAGCACCCCAACCACCAAAAGGGTTATCAACAGATTCTGCATGGGGCGATCCTTTGAGAATCGCCTACAGCCTGCAAGACCTTTGGGGTTCACTGAATCGCCAGGCACCAAAGATTCCTCGTTACCTCGCTTCTATTCTGGTCGTATCCCCTCCATCGCATGAGCAAACATTTTCAGACCGCACTGCTTGCCACCCTCTGGTTCGCTGTTTCCAATCTAACAGCCTCCGACCGACTCAACATCGTCCTCGTGATGGCCGACGACCAAGGCTGGGGGCAGGTTGGCTACAACGGCCATCCCAAGTTGAAGACTCCCCATCTCGACGCGATGGCCGCAAATGGCATCCGCTTCAATCGCTTCTACGCTGCCGGACCGGTTTGTTCACCAACGCGGGCGTCCGTGCTGACCGGACGGACGCACGTTCGCACCGGCGTTCCTACGCACGGCCACAATCTGTGTCTCCAGGAAAAGACACTGCCGGCAGCCCTCAAGCGTGCCGGTTACGCAACGGGTCACTTCGGCAAATGGCACCTCAACGGCGTTCGTGGGGCGGGCGTCCCGATCCTCGGTGACGACGCCAATCATCCGGGGCGTTATGGATTCGATGTGTGGCTGTCCGCCTCGAACTACTACGATCGTGATCCGTTGCTGAGTCGGAACGGCGAATTCGAGGAATTCAAGGGCGACTCATCCGTGATCGCGGTGACGGAAGCACTGAAGTTCATGAAGCGACAAAAGAAGGCGGATAAACCTTTCTTCGCGGTCATCTGGTACGGTTCGCCGCACAATCCGCAAAAGGCGGTCGAAGAAGATTGGGTGGACCTCCCGGACGAGAATCTGGGACACCATCTCGGAGAAATCGTCGGCATCGATCGCAGCGTCGGTCTGCTGCGGAAAGGCTTGCGTGAAATGGGCGTCGGACAAGACACCTTGATCTGGTATTGCAGCGACAATGGCGGCCTGAACCTCGATCCGGATGCGGTCGGTGATCTCCGCGGACACAAGGGGAGCATGTATGAAGGCGGCATCCGTGTTCCGGGCATCATCGAATGGCCCGCTCGGATCAAGCCGGCGATCACCGAATTCCCCGCTTCGACCATGGACATCATGCCGACCATCGTTGATCTGCTTGGTCTGCCGAAGAATTCGCAACTGGCCGTCCGGGACGGTGAAAGCATCGCGCCGCTGTTCAAAGGCAGGACGCCAAAGCGAACCCACGGCATTCCGTTTCGTTTCACCAAGAACGCCGCGTTGATCGACGGGGACTTCAAGCTCATCCGCACCAACCTGAGGAACGAATCCGCTTGGGCATTGTACGACCTGAAGAACGATCCGGCGGAGACCACGGACGTCGCCGGGGAACAACCGCAGCGATACGCGCGAATGCTGGCCGAGGCCAAGGCGGTCCAGGCGTCGATCGAGGCGAGTGCCGAAGGCAAGGACTATCCTGAAGGACGCGTAGTGCAACCTCCGCGGAATGCGTTCTGGCACACGCTGGAGGCATATCGTCCGCACTTTGAACGCTTCTTCAAGCGTCCCGAATACTCTGGCTACGCCAAGAAAGTGAACGGAACAACGAAGAAGAATAGAAGAAGATCCAAGAAGGATTCGAAATAATCCGCCATCGTTCCGCAAGCGTTCGATCAGATTCAACTTGTCCGGAACCCTCGTGGGTTGTGTCTTTGCCGTTGCCATTGACTAGACGGCTGCCGCTAAGTGGAAGAATCGCGCG
>JAYPXF010000006.1:49235-60664 GCA_038154405.1 Verrucomicrobiales bacterium
TGTCTTTGCCGTTGCCATTGACTAGACGGCTGCCGCTAAGTGGAAGAATCGCGCGAATGCGTACAAGAGGTATGCCGGCGCCAAGAGTCCGTTCGAAGCGAACGACGGCATCCGGCACTTCGTCTATTTCGCCCGGGACCGGGAGGCGATGCGAGGGCACACGTCTCTGAATCAACCCGGATTCGCCGGTGCGCTGCATCGGAATTGGTTTTGCGGTTGATCAATGGGATTCGGCTGAGTTTAGCTTCCGGCGATTCATGACCATGAAGAAACTCATTACGCTCGTCCTGCTGGTCTTTGTCTGCCTTGGCTTACGGGCCGCCGAAGGCCCTAACGTCCTCTTCATCATCGTCGATGATCTCAACGACATGCCGCTCCATCCGGCGGGCAAACCGCATGTTCCGACACCGAACTTCGACCGGCTTGCCAAACGCGGGATCAGTTTCGTCAACGCACATTGCAACGACCCGATCTGCGCGCCGTCGCGTTCGAGCATGATGACCGGGATCTATCCACAGACCTCGAGCCTCTATTGGTTCGAGGACTATCGGCAGAACGCCATCCTCAGCAAATCCGTAACGCTTACGGAACACCTGGCGCGGAACAACTACGACGTCTACACGACCGGCAAGATCTATCACGGCAACCAGGATCCGAAGGGCTTTTATGCCGGGAAGGGAATGGGCGGAAACATCGGTCCCTGGCCGTGGGACGGTCGCAAACAAAGCCGTCGCGGTTTCCTGCCACATCCGCAACAGATGTATTTCTACGCCGACGACGCCGACCCGGACATGGACTACAAGTGGGAACACACCTTCGGTCCGCTCACCATGGTGCCGGGCTGGCCTGCGAGCCCTGCCGAAGGAGTGCCGGGGCATCGCGGTTGGTATCTCTCCGGCAAACCGTATCGTTATGTCTCCGATGACGATCGTGATCCCATGCCGGACGAGAGCCACGCCGCCTGGGCAGCACGCGTTCTCAATCAGGAACATGACCGGAAGCCATTTGCCCTCTTCACGGGATTCAGCCGGACGCACACGCCCTTGTATGCCCCGAAGACGTACTTCGACATGTTCCCGCTGGACGAAATCGAAATTCCCAAAGCCTACAAGGATGGCGACCTCGAGGACTGCGCGCCGAGTCTCGCCAACACCAGCCTTTACGCCTTCCGTCGCTACCACATGCTCTTCAAGCACAAGGATCGTCCGCAGCTCTTCAAGGAATGGCTCCAGGCATACATGGCCTGTGTTGCCTTCATTGACGACCAGGTCGGCACCGTGCTGGATGCGCTCGAGGCAGGTCCGCACGCCGACAACACCATCGTATTTCTGACCAGCGACCACGGCTTCCACGTGGGCGGCAAGGAATCACTCTACAAGCAAACCCTGTGGGACAGCGGCACGCGCATCCCCTTCATCGTCGCCGGACTCAAGGGCATGCCCCAAGGCGTCACCTGCAAACAACCGATCTCGCTCATCGATGTTTACCCCACTTTCGTCGACCTCTGCGGACTGCCAAAGAATCCCAACGCCAAGCGATCCGGTTACCCTCTCGAAGGTCACAGCATCAAACCTTTGCTTCTCGATCCCAATGGCAAGTGGTCCGGCCCCGACGTCGCCATCACGGCACTGCCCGGCAAAGACCACAGTCAGCACCGCAAACACATCGGTACGCTGTATCCGCACTTCTCCGTACGGGCGAAGGACTGGCGATACAGTCTCACCTCTGACGGCCAGGAGGAACTTTACAACTACCCCACGGATCCAAACGAATTCACCAACCTTGCCGGCGATTCCGACTACGCCAAGGTCAAGACACGTTTGCGCAAACAACTCATCTCCCTGCGCGACGGCGACAAATGGCTGAAGCATGAATCACTGCCACAGGAAGAACTGGCGGCCTTCGAGCTCCGCGCTGAAGTCAGGGGATCGGCCCAATTCAAACTCGGAAAAGTCGTGGTTGCGCAAGTTGAATCCGACCAGTGGTCTCCCGTTCGCATCCGGGTGGCGGGCAAGCGCAGCCAGTGTTGGCTGAACAATCGCGTTGCCTCCGACGAACTTCAACCTGCGGGTTTTGCCGCGGGACTGCTGACTTGCAGCAATCCCAGGCTGCGCAACATCCGTATCCGCAAGCTCTGACCGCGGCGGCGTCGATCGGTTTCAAGGAATCGGCTTCCGGTAGTCGTGGGGAACCGGATGAAAAGACCT
Source organism: Verrucomicrobiales bacterium (assembly GCA_038154405.1). Classification (GTDB taxonomy): domain Bacteria; phylum Verrucomicrobiota; class Verrucomicrobiia; order Limisphaerales; family JAYPXF01. The sequence continues at coordinate 51,443 of JAYPXF010000006.1, forward strand.
CCGGGGTGCAAGCACCTTGCTCTTCCGCCCCGTCCATGGAGGATCGTGTTTGGCGGACCAGACGGTGACGCGTTTGACCTCGTGCCAGGCTGGATCGTGACGCAGGGTGTCATGATCATTGAGGTCTTCATAACCGTGGGCGAGACCGTAGATGCGTTGGCGCAGCTGCTGGAGCTGGGAATGTTCGATGCGTTCGGGAGCCCGGGGATGGCCTCACTGATGGCCTGGGTGAGTCCCAAGCGTCGATCAATCTGGCGCAGGAGCAGGATCCCGCCAGCGCTGGAGATGTCGGCCCCGCCGAAACCGGCTTCGATCCGGCGGCGGTCAAAGCTTGGAAAAGTCAACTGATCAGCGGTACACTCTGCCATCAGCGAAGTTCTTCATGGTTGTTGTCTTATCACCTCCAACCATAGCGGTTTTGGCCGCGGGCTTCGCTTCTTTCTTACCCCTCTGATGAAATATTACGGCTAATTGTAGTTGGAATGCTTCGGCTTGGGGCCGGTGGGAGGCTTGACGCCTTGGGAGAGCATAACTTGGGTGATGGCGTCGACGGTTTCAAAGGAGGGTTTGAAATTTCCGGGGCGATAGCCTTCGGCGATCAGGAGAGGGGTGCGTTTCTTCTGATTGTTGGTGTTCCAGATCTTGATGTCGTGGCCGACCTTGTCGAGGTAGTGGACAACAGCGGGGATGTTCTTGTAGGCGGCGCCGTGCATGGCGGTTTCGCCGTTCTTGTTCACGGTGTTCACGTCGGCGCCAAGGGAAACCAGATACTTCACGGCAGCCAGGCATTCGGTTTCGTTGCCGGCTTCCTCCTCCGGCGCGTGACTGCCGATACCGGCGGCCATCAACAAGGGGGTCGTGCCGTTCTCATTGGGAAGCAGCGGATCGGCGCCGAGTTCGACGAGGAGCCTCATGTATTCGAGGTCGGCGCGGTCGGATGCCATGAAGAACGGGGTTGCTCCGCGTTCCGAGGCCCTCGCTCCTCCGGCGCGACGTCCTCCCTTGAGTTGGAAATTGACATCGGCTCCATGCTTCACCAGTTCGCGGATGAACTGCGTGCTGTTGCGGCGGCCGGAACCTTGAGGTTCGGGATCGCCGCTGGCGGATTCGCCGATGTCCGGCTTGCGAATCCACGTGAGGGAATGGAGGACGGTGTAGCCGGAGCGGGCATCATTGGGATTGGCGCCTCGTTCAAGCAGTTCGACGGCGAGATCGTAGTGCCCGTTCTCAACCGCAAGCAGCAACGGGCTTGTTCCCTTCTTTGCGTTCTTGCCTCGCGCGTTCTTGGGGTTCATTGCGTCGTTGATGTCGGCGCCCGCCTTGAGGAACAAGCGGACGACGTCGGTCTTGCCCTCGCGGATGGCGAAGTAGAAGGCGTTGAAGCCGGAGTCCTCGAGCGGAGTCTGGAAGTCGGCCTTGGCAGCAAGGAGGGCGTCGACGATTTCGGTGTGACCTTCGGCGGCGGCCCACATGATGGCGGTCTGTCCGCGGCGTTCCTTGGCGTCGACCCTCGCGCCGGCTTTGAGGAGCGCGTTGACCGCACCGATCCTGCCGGTGCGGGAAGCGGTCATCAGCGCGGTTTCGCCGCCGGGGACGGAGCCGTTGGGATCGGCGCCGGCTTTGAGCAGGGCTTGAACGAGTTCGCCATTGCCGTTCATGGCGGCGAGGTAAAGCGGAGTGATGCCGTAGCGGTTTCGGTCACTGTGATCGGCGCCGCGCTTGAGGAGTTCTTTGCCCAGATTGGTGTTGTTGTGATAGGCGGCCCAATGAAGCGCGATCATGCCGTCGATCTGTCGAGCGTTGACGTCAGTTTTGTCTTTCAGAAGTTTGGCAATCCGAATGGTGTCGTTGGCTTCAGCAGCATCGGCAAGCGGGGCATGGGCAGCGAACGCATCCGAAGTAAACAGGAGGCCGAGCAGCAGTGTAGCAGCGAGGGTGAGCGAGCAGACACCGTCGGACGCCCAATCTGCTCGCTCACGCTCGCTGCTACAGCCTTTCATTCGCATAACGTGACTCAGATGGACAAGGTGTCGAACAGACCGTCGATCTTGCCGGTGCTGTCGCCGAAGGAATCGATCTTCACGCCGACCTTGTCCAGCAGGGTGAGATGCAGGTTGGCGAGCGGGGTCGGGTTGTCGTAGCGGATATGACGATTGCCCTTCATGCCGCCCGCGCCGCCGCCGGCAACGATGCACGGGAGATTCGTGTGATCGTGGACGTTCGGATTGCCGATGCCGCTGCCATAGAGGATCAGCATGTTGTCGAGCAGCGAGCCGTTGCCTTCCTTGGTGTTCTTCAATTTCTCGAGATACTCGGCGAAGAGGGAAACGTGGAAGGCGTTGATCTTCGCCATGCGGGCAACCTTGGCGGGGTTGTCGCCGTGATGCGAAAGCGGATGATGCGGATCGGGAACTCCAATCTCGGGATAGGTGCGGTTGCTGGTCTCACGCGCGATCTGAAAGCTGATGATGCGCGTGATGTCACCCTGATAGGCGAGTAACTGCAGCTCAAACATCAGCCGGGCGTGATCGGCGTAGGCAGCCGGTACACCGGTCGGACGATCGAGATCTGGAAGCGGATTGTCCCTTGCATCGAGCTCGGCCTTTTCGATTCGGCGTTCGACTTCGCGGATGGAATCAAGGAATTCGGAAACGCGCGCTCGGTCACTGGCATTGAGACCGCGTTGGAGGCGTTTTATCTCCGAGGTGATGGAATCCAAGAGGCTGGCGCGTTTGCGCAGGGAGGCCTTGCGCTCCTCCAGGGTGCCGCCCTCGCCAAACAGGTTTTCAAAGACGAGTCGCGGATGGGCTTCGGCCGGAAGCGGGGTTGTCGGAGAGGACCAGGAAAGGTTGTTCTGATAGACGCAGGCGTAGCCGTTGTCACACTGGCCGACGGTCTGCATGAGATCCATCGCCAGTTCCAATGAGGGCAACTGCGTTTCCTGTCCGATCTGCTTGGCGGCCACCTGGTCGGCAGTGGTACCCAGATAGTAGTCCGTGCTCTCGGTGACCTTGGCGCGGGCGGCGCTGAGGAAGGAGGAGTTCGAGGTTGCATGTGAGCCTGGATAGGCCGGACGCAATTCCATGTTGGTGAAGACGGTGAGCTTGTCTTTCACCGGAGCCAGCGAATCGAGGATGGGGGACAGCTGGTCGAGGTTCTTCTCGTTCTTCGGCGTCCAACGCGACTGATCGCAACCCATCGGCATGAAGACGTAGCCGAGGCGCTTGAGCTGGCCGGCCGGTGTCTTGCCGGCGGCCGTCGCGGCCGGAATCATCGCATCGAGCAAGGGCAACGCGAAGGACGCACCGACGCCCTTGAGCATCGTCCGGCGGGGAATCGATTTCTTCGTGATGAAGTTCATACAGTTACTTGATCGCTACCTTCTCACCATTTGCCCGGGCGCGCATCTGAAAAGGAACGCTCTTTGTAATCCCGAGAATGATGGATGAAAACCGGAAGTCCTCCGTCTTGGCGGCGTTGACAATCTTGCGAATGGCAGGGGCATCGAACGGTTCAACTCCGCGTCCGAGGGCGAACGTGAGCAGCTTCTCGCTCAACGTGCGGACAAAGAGTTCGGGACGTTCGAGGAGACCAGTTTCCAACTTTTCCACCCCGTCGAATCTCTGCCCATCCGGAAGACCGCCGGAGGCGTCGATCGTCCGACCGTTCTCATACTTCCGCCAACGCCCGACTGCATCGTAGTTTTCCAGCGCGAAGCCCACCGGATCCATGGCGTCATGGCAACTCGCGCAGGCGGGATTCATCCGATGTTCCGCCAGCCGTTCGCGAATCGGCAGGCTCGCATCGACCTTGTTGTCCTCCAGTGCCGGCACGTTGGGAGGCGGCGGCTTCGGCGGCGTGCCGATGATGTTGTCGAGCACCCAGTTGCCGCGAATGACCGGCGACGTGCGTGTGGCATAAGAGGTGACGGTAAGGATGCTGCCATGCCGCAACAGACCGCCGCGCTTGTGACTTGGATCCAAGGTCACCCGACGGAAACGACTCCCGAAAACACCTGGAATGTCATAGTGATGTGCCAGCCTTCCGTTGAGGTAGCTGTAATCCGATTTCAGCAGATCGAGCACGCTGCGGTCTTCGCGCACAACGCTCCCAATGAACATTTCGGTCTCTTGCCGGAACGAGCGGCGAAGGTTGTCGTCGAAGTCGGGAAACAATCGCAGATCCGGGGTGACGGAATCGAGGTTGGGCAGATGCAGCCACTGGCTGGCGAAGTTGTTGACCAGGTTGTCGGCGCGTTCATCCGCCAACATGCGTCGCACCTGTTTCTCCAACACGCCCGTGTTGTGCAACCGGTTGTCGATCGCGAGATCCAACAGCTCATCATCCGGCAGGCTGCTCCACAGGAAGAACGACAGACGACTGGCCAGTTCCAGGTCGCTGATCTGATACAGTCGCTTCGAGGTTTGACTGGGATCCCGCTCCACACGAAACAGAAAGGCGGGATTCACCAAGATGGATGACAATGCGCTCTCGATGCCTTTCTCAAAGCCTCCCTCCTTCGCACCGTCGCGAAAGAAGATCATCGGCTGTTCCAGATCGGCCTTGCCGATGCCGCGTCGATAGGCGCGCTTCATGAGGTTGGCGAGAATATCGTGGGCGACGGCTTCTTCGTTTTGACCCGGCTGCGGTTGGGAAATGAAGATCTTCTTCCGACTCGGCGTCTTGCCGACGCCCGTGGACGAATATGGGCCGGTGATCGAAAGGTAATACACCGCCGGGTTCTGTCGCGGATGGCGATGGAAGTTGAAGCTGGCCTCGAACGGCTGCCGCTTGTTTTCCAGCAGGGAATGCGACTTCTGATGGAACGCGGCACCGACCTTCCGTGGTCCGGCCTTCACGACGGTCTTCACCTTCAGATGCTGGTCGATCTGGTCGTGATCCCGCTCGGGCTTGACCGTGAACTGCTTCACCAAGGCCCGGTCAATCAGCACATCGATCTGGTGCTGACCGCGGAGACCTTCGACCTTTTCGTTGCGATCGCGTGCCAGGCGCACCTCGATTTCATATTCACCATCAACCGGGAAGTTGTAGGGAACGACCACGCCGCCACGCGTACCGATCGGCAAACCGGGAATATGTTTCTCCTGCGTGAAATCCGCCGGTACCCGAAATGTCGCTCCATCGGGCCGTTTCAGCGGCGAGCCGACCGCCAGCCGACTGATCTTCTGTGCCGCCGTGATGTAGCGATCGACCAATGAGGGCGACAGGGAACCGACGGTGATGTTGTCAAAGCCATGACTCACGTCGTCCTGGGGCAACAGGGCAGTTGCATCAATCTGAATGCCCAACAGATCCCGGATGGCGTTCTGATATTCCCTGCGGGTCAGCCGGCGGAAAGTCGCCACCCGCCCCGGATTCGGATCGGCCTTGGCCAATGCATCCAGTCGCTTTACCAACGCGGCAACCGTCTTGTTGAATCCATCCTCGCTGGGGCGACGACGACGATCCGGTGGCGGCATCTGGCGGGACGTCATTTTTCGGATGACCAGTTCCCACGTCTCCGCATGCGCTGTGACGTCATCCTCCAAAATGCTCTCCAGATCGAGATCGCCCTTTTTCTTGTCTGCGCTGTGGCAACCGGTGCAATACGCGTCGGCAACATCAAGAACTATCGGATCGATCTGGGCCGCCGGACTCGGCAAGGCGACGGCGACGAAAAGAACGACGCCCAAGACGGATCGAATGCATTTGGCAGCGCTGCGAATCATGTGATCGGACGGTCACGCTAGCAGATTCGGTCAGGTCAGACAATCGGCACACGGACTACACTTTGGTAGAGGTCGAAAGTGAGGTTGGCGACGCCATTTGCACTTCCGTTCCGGGGCAGTCATCAATTCTCAACCCTTCATTGACGCTGCGTCCGGAGATCGTTCACGGCAGCTTCCAGAACGTCCCGGCGATATGGCAGTTTGATTGACCTTGGTTGAAGTAGTAGACGGTCAGTATGCGGCCGTCTGGCAGTTCGATGGAAACGGGGTAGCCGAGATCCCAGTTGCCGACACGGCTTGGTTTGCCGGCGCCGGCTCCACCGTCCATGCGGAGGATGATTTCGTTGTCCATGTCCCAGGTCACACCGCCATCGTGACTGATGCAGGCACGAATTCCGTACGGATAGCGTCGGTAGCCATAGGTCATGAGCAGACGTCCATCACGCAGCGGCAGCAGGTGTTGCGGATAGCCCCAGACGGGTGTCTTGTTCACCTTGCCCCAGGTCTTGCCGCGATCGGTGGACCGGGTGATGCGGGCGAAGCCATCCATGTCGACGCGACTGGCCATGACCCATGCCTGATTCGGTATGACACACATGGACGGTTCGTCGTACCAGATGTAATCGTAGGGTCCGGACTTGTAGATGGTGTAGGTGGCGCGTCCAACCAAGGACCACGTGCGGCCGAGATCCTTTGAACGCCACGCGGAGTTGTCCAAAAGCGATACGCGTTGGTTGGCGATGACCGTGAAGTCGGCCTGCACTCGACGTTTCAAACCGCCGTAGACGACCTGGCCATCTTCATCCAGGACGGCACCGTGGGGACCAAAGACGGGAGTCTTCGCTGGAGAACTCCAGATGCGCCCTCCGTCCGTGGAGAAGCAGGAATAGTCCGGGGCAAAAAGCAACAAACGATCATCTGGCAGGCGCAGCAGACTCGGGTCGCGATCGTCCACGCCCGGACGATCCACGGCGGTGGTGCGAGGTTGCCATGTCCGACCGCCATCGGTCGAACGGCTGAGGCTGATCTTGCCGCCTTCCTCGACCGCATGCCGGGTCCCCTCGCGGTAGACGACGATCAGTTCTCCATTCTTGAGCTGGGCAATGCCCGGAAACGCCAGGTGTTTCGCGTCGTCCCTCGCAATCACCACGTGATCGCTCGCCAGCCAACGTTTCCGGGTCTTCCTGGGCGGGCGCAGGGCGTCACTCTTGGCTTTCGCCGGTGCGAATCGCAAGGCGTACAGGTAGACCGGCTTGCCCAAGCTGCGAAGCACGATCTTGCGCCCCGTCAGATTCCAGCGATGACCGGCGATTACCTCGGTATCGAAATGATGGGTCGGAAAACCCTTCGCCATCACGATCTCATTTTCGGATGCGTCATCCAACGCGAGCCCAAACGCCATGGTCGACAAAGCGGCAAAGCTGGCGTTGGTCTGGGAAGCGCCGCCGGCGTGAACCGCGCGCACCTGGGCGTAGACGTCATAGGTGCCTTCCAGCCGGGGATCGATGACGAGATCCGGTGCCGCTCCACGGGCATTGAGCAGCGGACGGTACCAGCGGAGATCAGCGTCGGCCTTTTCCGTACGTAGCAGCCAACCGTTCGAAGTCTCGCGATCGACGGCGATGGCCGAACGCGGTTGCACCTGGCCACGGTCAATCAGATCGCCGATGTCGAGCGTGACTTCCTGTACCGCATGGTAGATCGGCAGATCAACGCGTTTCAGATCCGCCGCGGTCGCAGATATCACGACCAAACAAGCAACCAATACTGACGGTTTCAACACGGCCAAGGTCGTAAGGGGCCTACATGAATCCCGCAAGCTCGTTGACCGCCGGAAGAGCGAGGGATGGTGTCGCAAAGAGAACGGACAACTCGTCACGGACGCGAGGTGATATTTTCACTTTCGCGGACCGACTGGTTGACGGGATTCTTCATTTATCGGCTCGTTTCCCTGTTCCAAACTCGGATTGAACAGAATACGTCCATGACTTTGCCATCGAGACGTCGTGAAGCGCATCAGGCTACTTCCCGATGTGTTTTTTCTTGGACAAAGCAGTTGATCTGCCTTCCAGCTACCGGTCACCCCAAATCCAACTCACCCCGTTCTTCAGCTCGCAACAATTGCTCATAAGTGAGCTTTACATTCCTTTGGACAATATCACGTGCAAAACCTGCAAAGGGCTGTTCCGGTCGGCACTCTTCGAGGAAGTTGCCCAGACAACTCCGGCGTAGTGGCTCATTGTCGTTCTTTAGCGCAAATAGATACTGATCGAAGATGCGTTGTAGCTTCGCCGCTTTTACTAGGTGCTGCTCGTCGAGCGAGCGACGATCCAGTCCGTAAACGTCAATGCAAGCCTTGCCACGGGGAGTCCTTTCTCGGATCTCTCCGGTGACTTCGGAGTATTCGAAATGTCGAGCTGGATCTTCGTCAAAGGGATTGATCAGGAGCGCTCCCTCGCGACTCTCCTGTCCAGACCGAACGGCACGAGTGGCATCCACTGGGAATTGATCCGATTTCCAAGTGGAGTTGCAACGGGTGCATGCCAGCAGGTAGTTCTTCCACTCGTACCCCAAACACCAGTATCCAGGCTCTTCCTTCCCAACCCGCTTGTGCCGAGCCGGTTGTCCAAGCCGATCGTCGCGGTTGCCGCGCGTCATCGCTTGCACTCGCGCTTTGGGCCGAAAATGTTCGACGTCTCCCGGTTGACTTACCGAAATCGGCACTTCGCAATACGCGCACTTCCCCTTGCATTGGGCCTCATAGAATTCAGGTTTGAACTTGCCCCAGTGATTTGGGAAGTCATCGGAAACGATCTTTTGATTCAGGCGGGCCTTCTCGGCCACGGCTTGCTTTGCGTTCTTGACCTTGGCCCCGAATCCCGACGGCTGTCCGGGGCGGCGACGCGCGAGTGATATTATCCCTTAATCCTCCTTGAGTTTTCCCTTCATCACGGCTGCGGCTTCTGCAATCAGACGTTCGCGCTTCTCGGCCGAGGTGGCGGCCAACGATTCGTCCAAAATCCGGCCTTGGGCTTCTTGGGTAATGGCGTCGAGTGGAGAAACCAGAAATCCGCCAAGCGTTTTTTCGAGTTCCGGACGGATTTGCTCTGCTTTCTTCCGATCACCACTGCTGAATGCTTTGCGATACTGCTGCAACAACTGATCTGAGTCCTGGTCCAGAATGGACTCCAAACCGAACCACTCACCCAACAAAAGTTCGTTTACGGTGCGACCTTCTGGACACGGCAGAGGCTCATCCAGCAGTTTTGCCTCGGTGTTGTGCAGCGTCACCGCTCGGATCTCGTCCGGTTTGGAATTCACCAGCGCAAGGGGCGAATTAGTCGTCGCAACAAATTGGAGGTCTGGAGCGAGCTTTCGCAGGATTGGCAACAGTTCACGTTGCCAACGTGGATGCAGGTGTTCATACATCTCATCCAGCAGCACGATGCCCCGCAGACCCCCTGTGAACGGCTGCTCAAGAGTCGCGGACTGA